>JBKHVS010000153.1:0-6857 GCA_046569945.1 Gammaproteobacteria bacterium
GTGGAGGCGGGGCTGCGCACCGGCAATCCGCTGCTGCCCTTCCCCGAGGAGATGAACCGGGTGCTGACCTCGCGGATGACGCGCTGGCACTTCGCGCCCACCGAGGCCGCGCGCGCGAACCTGCTCGCCGAGGGAATCGCCGCCGACCACATCGAAGTCACCGGCAACACGGTGATCGACGCGCTGCAGGCGGTGCTCGCCGAGCCCGAGCCCGCCGGCCTGCCGGTGACGCCGGGGCGCGACTTCGTGCTGGTCACCGCGCACCGCCGCGAGAACCACGGCGCCGCGATGGCCCGCATCTGCGACGCGATCGCCACGCTGGCTTCGCGCCACCCGGAGCTGGACTTCGTCTTCCCGGTGCATCCCAACCCCGCGGTGCGCGAGACCACCGACCTGCTGCTGCGCGGCCTCGCCAACGTGCGCCTGGTCGAGCCCTGCGCCTACCCGGAGTTCTGCTGGCTGATGAAGCGGGCGCGGGTCATCCTCTCCGACTCCGGCGGGGTCCAGGAGGAGGCGCCGGCGCTGGGCCGCCCGGTGCTGGTGCTGCGCGACGAGACCGAGCGCCCGGAGGCGGTCGCCCTCGGCGCCAACCTGCTGGTGGGCACCGATACGCAGCGCATCGTCGACGCCACCGAGGCGCTGCTGGGGGACGCCGCGCTGTACGCACGGATGGCGGGCGCGGGCTCGCCCTACGGCGACGGGCGCGCGTCGGAGCGCATCCTCGAGACGGTGCGCCGCGCGCTGGGTGCCTGAGGGCCCGTGAAGGAGCCGATCGCGCCGGCCGGCGGCACACCGAAGGTCTCGGCGGGGATGCGCCTCGTCTACCTGTCGCCGGTGCCGCTGGCCAGCTTCGCGCAGCGGCCGCATCACTTCGTGCGCTGGTTCCACGAGCGCTTCGACGCCCCGGTGACCTGGATCGAGCCTTATCCGGCGCGGCTGCCGCGCGCCGCCGACCTGCAGCGCCTGCGCCGGCCGGCCGGTCCGCCGCTGGGCCCCGACTGGCGCGGCGCGCCGTGGATCCGCACGCTGCGGCCGCGGGCCCTGCCCCTCGAGCCGCTGGCCGCGGGGCGCTGGCTGAACCGCCGGCTCTGGAGCGGATTGCTCGACGGGATCGACGGGCTCGACGGGATCGACGGACTCGAAGCGCCGGACGGACCGGGCGCGGCGCACGACGCGGACACCTGGATCGTCGCCGGCAAGCCCTGCGCGCTCGCGATCGAGATCTTCCGCCGGCATCCGCGCGCGCTCAAGGTGTTCGACGTGATGGACAACGTGCCGGCCTTCGCGTCCGGACGCTCGCGCCGCTGGCTGGAGCGCGCCGAGGCAGAGCTCGCCGCCGGCTGCGACCGGCTGGTGGTGTCCGCAACGCCGCTGGCGCAGCGCTTCCCCGGGCATGCGGCGAAACTGCTCTGCGTGCGCAACGGGCTGACGCCGCCGGCGAGGCCGCCGAAGTGCGCGGCGAGCAAACCAGGCTCATCGGATGAGCCCGACACGATGGTGTTCGGCTACCTCGGCGCAATCGCCTCCTGGTTCGACTGGGACGCAGTCGTCGCGCTGGCCGTCCGCTTCCCGCAGGCGGTGGTGCGGCTGATCGGCCCCTGCGAGCACCGCCCCACCCGACTGCCGCCCAACGTCGAGCTGCTCCCCGGCATCCCGCAGGACCGCGTGTACGACGCGCTGGCCGGATTCACCTTCGGGCTGATCCCCTTCCGCATCGACCCGCTCACCGATTGCGTCGACCCGGTCAAGTACTACGAGTACCGCGCGATGGGGCTGCCGGTGCTCAGCACGCGCTTCGGGGAGATGCGGCTGCGCGGTGAGCAGGACCGGGTGGCCTTCCTCGACGAGCTGGGCCGCCTGGACCTGCAGGCGCTGGCGCGCGAGGCCGCAGATCCCGCAGAGGTGCAGGCCTTCCGCGAGGAGAACACCTGGGCGCGGCGCTTCGAGCCGCTCAGCGCGTGGGCGCCGGCTTCGGCCGCGCGATGATCAGGCGGAAGTCGCTGCCGATGGCGCCCTCGGCCATCAGGCGGCGCTCCAGCGCGAAGGCCTTGCGGACGATCTCGTCGTGCGCCGCGTTGCCTGGCTCGAAGTTGTCGACGATGCTGCCGTGCAGGATCAGGTTGAGCAGGGTGCCGCCCAGCGGCAGGTCCAGTTCCGTCTCGAAGCGCTCGCGCAGCAAGGGCAGGATGTCGGAGGAACGGATCGCCTCGGACGGATCCATCTCGATCATCTCCTGCACCGTGGGCCGGGTGGCGCGGTAGAGGCTGCCGCCGGGCAGCAGGCGCAGTTCCTCGGGCACTTCGGTCTCCAGGAAACGGTTGGCCTCGTCGAGCTGGCGGTCGGTCCACTGGAAGCGGGTGGGGCCGAAGAAGTCGAGCGTGACCAGCACGCCGCCGGGGCGCAGGCAGCGCGCGATGCCGTCGAACACGTCTTCCAGGCGGCCAAGGTGGTGCAGCGCGGCCTTGGCCAGCACCGCGTCGCACACGGCCTCGCCGAATTCGGCGGCGTCGATGTCGCAGGCGCGGAAGGAGAGCCGGCCCTGGTGCTCGCCGGCAGCTGCGCGCGCGGCCTCGATGCGCACCTCGGAGAGGTCCAGCCCCTCGATCGACCGGAACACGCCGCCGGCGAGCAGCGCCTTCTCGAAGCCGCCGTCGCCGCAGCACAGGCTCAGCGCATGAGCCTGGCGCGCGCCGAGCCGGCCGGCCAGGAAGGCGACGATGCTGGTGTCGGCGGAGCCGAGCAGTTCGGCGCCGATCAGCCGCAGCACCTCGGGGTGATCGCCCCAGTCGGTCATGCGCGGGCGCTGCGCGTCGCGCGCCGCCTGCCAGCGGTCCCAGTGGCCCGCGGCCCGGGACGCTGCGTCGGGCGCAGGGCCGTCGCCGCGCCAGCGTGCGTCCAAGAGGAAGTAGCCCGGCATCGCCCGATCGCCGTGCAGGTTCAGGTGCGCCACCGGGTCCACCCACTGGTAGACGTGGAAGCCGCGCTCGCACAGCAGGTAGGCGCCGACCCGGTAGCGGCCCTTGTTCAGCGGCACCCGCTCGAGCGTCACCCGCGCCGTGCCCCTGCCCTGCGCATCGCGCGCGAGCGGCTCTCCCGACTCCAGCGACAGGTGCGAGGCCAGGATGCGCCCGCCCTCGCTGGACAGCACCACCGCGGCACTGACCGCCGGCAGCGCGGGGTCGGAGTCGAAGTCGATCTCCACGCACAGGGTGCTCTGGCCCGCCTCGCCGTAGAGCTCGTCGCCCTGGTGCTCGCCGAGCCGCACGCGGACCGCGCGGATGCGCGCCGCGCCGCTTGCGGAGGGCGCCGAATTGCCTGCCGACGATGCCGCGTCGCCCGCCGGCGGAGCCGGATGCGCCGCGCCGCCGCTCTCCTGCACGGCGGCCCCGTCGCCCGGTCCCGCGCCCGCCCCGTGTGCAAGCGCTTCGACGAAGGCCGACCCGCCCTCGCCCTGCGCATGCTTCATCGGACCGTCCGCCATGCCGTCGAGGAACTCCTGGTAGCGCCCCAGCACCCGCGACACCGGCCCGAGGTCCTGCACCCGCCCCTGGTGCAGCCAGAGCGCCTGATTGCAGAACACCTCGACGTGGAACAGCGCATGCGAGCAGAACAGCACCGCGGCGCCGCGGTCCTTGATCTGCATGATCCGGTCGAAGGAGCGGCGCGCGAAGGCGCCGTCGCCCACCGACAGCGCCTCGTCGACGATCAGCACGTCCGGGTCGGCACTGGTTGCGATCGAGAACGCCAGCCGCACGTACATGCCGCTGGAGTAGGTCTTCACCGGCTGGTCGATGTGCGCCCCCACGCCGGAGAACTCGATGATCGCGTCCAGGCGCTCGTCGATCTGGCGCTTGGAAAGACCCAGGGTGGCGGCGTTGAGGTAGACGTTCTCGCGTCCGGTGAACTCGGGGTTGAAGCCCGAGCCCAGCTCCAGCAGCGCCGCCACCCGGCCGCGGGTGCGCACGCTGCCCCTGCTGGGCTGGACGGTGCCCGCGATCAGCTGCAGCAGCGTGGACTTTCCGCTCCCGTTGCGCCCGACGATCCCATGGCCTCGCCGCGGCGCAGGCGGAAGTCGACCTTCTCCAGCGCCTCGAACTCGGTGTAGTAGCGGCGACGGCGGAAGATCGCCTGCTTGAGCCGGTCCGCCGGGTGGGCGTACCTCCGGTAGGTCTTGCCGGCGCCCTCGACCTCGATCGCGATCTCGTCGGCCTCAGAGGACATCGGCGAACCCCTTGCGCAGCCGCGCGAAGACGAAGGCCCCGCCCGCCAGCAGCAGGGCGGAGGCAATCAGGTGGGCTGCGAAGCCGCCCAGCCCGGGCAGCTCGCCGACGATGGCCAGCTTGCGGAAGGCCTCGACCGACCAGGCCAGCGGGCTGGCCTCGAGCAGGAAACCGAGGCGGGGCGGAATCATCGTTGCCGGGTAGAAGATCGGCGTGAGGAACATCAGCAGGCTGGTGAGCGCCGGCATGACCTGCGCGATGTCGCGCAGGTAGACCCCCAGCGCCGCCAGCCCCAGCGCCAGCCCGAGCCCGTAGAGAAGCATCGGCAGCAGGAACAGCGGCAGCAGCAGCACCAGCAGCGAAGCGTCGCGGAAGGCGATCATGGCCAGCGAGACCGCGACCGCGCCCACCACCAGGTGCAGCGCGGCTGCGCCCACGATCACCGCCGGCAGCACCGGCAGCGGAAAGCGCACCTTGGTGACCAGGTTGGGCTGGCCGAGGATGGCGGCGGGCGCGCGGTTGAGCACTTCGGCCAGGAAGTTGAACACCGCCATGCCGGCGAAGACGTTGAGCGCGTAGTCGAGCGCGTCGCCGTCGCCGCCGGCGGCCGGCCAGCGCATCCGCATGAACTCGTGGAAGACCAGCGTGAAGACCAGGATCTGCGCCAGCGGCTGCAGCACCGGCCAGGCCAGCCCCAGCAGCGAGCCGCGGTAGCGCCCGGCAAGGTCGCGCCTGAGCCACTGCCAGTACAGGTACGCAAGTGAGGTCATCGATGGGCGCGCAGGGCGTTGGCGGCTGCGCGCATGCTCGGTCGGAAAACCCGCTAATGTATCCTACCGGGTCTTGCCGGCCGGCCAGGCGCGCCCACGCTCCGGCATCGCGGCCCACGGCACCGCCTGGCCCTTCCGGGCTGAGGATCTCACTCTTGTTCACGGTATCACTGGTCAGCCACCGACAAGGCGACCTCGCGCAGCGCATGCTCGACGATCTCGCCCGCACCGGCGCGCTGCTGGACCGCGTCGTGGTCACCCGCAACCTGCCCGAGCGCTGGCAGCCGGCCTGCGCGCATCCGCGCGCCGCGCTGGAAGTGCTCGACAGCCCCAGCCCGCGCGGCTTCGGCGCGAACCACAACGCCGCCTTCGCGCGCTGCGCCAGCGAATGGTTCGTGGTCGCCAATCCGGACCTGCGGCTGCCCGCGGACCCGCTGCCGGCGCTGCTGGCGGCCGGCGCGCCCGGCGTCGGGCTGGTGGCGCCGCTGGTGCAGGAACCCGACGGCAGCGTCGCGGACTCGGCGCGCGCGCTGCCCACTCCGGCTGCGCTGCTGCGCCGATACCTGCCGGGCGGGCTCGCGAGCGCAGCTTCCCGCGCCGCGCCCGCGACGGCGCCCCAGCCGGGAACCGGCGAATCGCTTCAGCCGGCTTCCGGCGAAGCGTCAGGGCCGCCGTCCGGCGAAACGCCGCAGTGGTATGCCGGCATGTTCCTGGCGATCCGCCGCGAAGCCTTCGAGTCGATCGGCGGCTTCGACGAGCGCTATCACCTCTACTGCGAGGACGTCGACCTCTGCGCGCGGCTGCGGCTGGCCGGCTGGCAGCTGCGCCAGGCGCAAGACGCCGTCGTGGTGCACGACGCCCGGCGGGCCAGCCGACGCTCGCTGCGCCACCTGGGCTGGCACCTGGCCAGCATGGCGAGGCTCTGGCGCTCGGACGCCTGGCGCAGCTACCGCGCGTTGCTCGCCTCGGAACGCGCGCCTCGGCCGATGCACACGCGCGGCCGGGACTGAACGAGCAGCGCACCGGTCATGATCTCCTTCGGCATCGCGCTCGCGGCCTCCCTGCTGGTTTCGCTGGTCATCCTGCGGATCGCCTACTTCACGCAGCGCTTCGGCATGGACGCGGACGTCCACGACCGGCGCCGGGTCCATGCCCGCCCGGTGCCCCAGATCGGCGGGCTCGCGGTGCTCGTGGCGATGGGGCTGGGCAGCCTGGCGATTTCCGCGAAGTCGCCCGCCATCGGAGGCGTCATCCTGCTGCTGCTGGGCAGCGCGCTGCCGGCCTTCGCCGGCGGCTTCCTGGAGGACCTCACCGGACGCGTGCACCCGCGGGTGCGGCTGGCGCTGATGACGGTCGCCGTCCTGCTCGGCTGGCTGCTGCTCGACCTGCGCATCCCGAGGGTGGACATCCCCTTCCTGGACCCGCTGGTGGCGATTCCCGCGGTCGGCGTCCTGCTCACCGTGCTGGGCATGCTCACGGTCACCAACGGCATCAACCTGATCGACGGCCTCAACGGCCTGGCCGGCATGGTGTGCCTGGCGATGCTTTGCGGACTGGCGATCGTCGCGCTCGAGGTGGGCGACCCGGTGATCGTCTCGGCCAGCCTGCTGGCGGCCGGCGCGGTGGTCGGCTTCCAGTTCTGGAACTACCCGAAGGCGCACCTGTTCCTGGGCGACGGCGGCGCCTACCTGCTGGGCTTCCTGCTCGGCGCGCTGTCGATCCTGCTGGTGGCGCGCAATCCGGGCGTGTCGGCCTGGTTCCCGCCGCTGCTGCTGGCCTATCCGCTGCTGGAGGTGGCGTTCTCTATCTGGCGCCGCAAGGTGCTGCGCGGCGACGCCTCCGGCATGCCCGACGCCGCCCACCTGCA
>JBKHVS010000154.1:0-6750 GCA_046569945.1 Gammaproteobacteria bacterium
GGGCGGCTCGACGGGTGGCGACTCCACGGGTGGCGGTTCGACCGGCGGGGATTCCACCGGCGACGGCTCCACTGGCGCCGGCTCCACTGGCGACGGCTCCACTGGCGGCGATTCGACCGGCGGCACTCCGCCTGCGGAACTCCCCCTTGCAGCCGGCCTGGCATCGACCGGCAGCCTGCGGCTGGACCTGCGGCAGGTTCCGCTGTTCGGCTCGCTGCAGTTCGCCTCGACGGACGGCCGGGTCGAGCTCGACTCGCAGCTGAGGCTGGAATCCGTCGGCCTGTGTCCGCAGCTCGCCTGCCTGTCGCGCGGCAGCGCGGCCCATGCCGACAGCGGCAGCGACCCTTATGCAAGCTGGGGCCGCTGGACCGACGGAAGCGCGCAGGTGCGTGTGCTGGGGATCGGCTCGCGCATCGAGCTCGATCCGAACCAGTCCATCCATTACCTGGTCGGCGTCCCCACGGTGACCATGCCGACCAGCGGCAGCTTCCGCTACGAGCTGATGGGCGCGACGAGTCCGACGGCGAGCGACGGATCGATGGCCCCCGGCAGCTTCAAGGTCAACGCCGTGGCGCAGTTCTCCTCGGGCGAGGCCTCGCGCATCGGCCTCGAGGGCAGCGTGAAGATGGGCAGCGGCCAGTTCAACATCACCACCAACGGCGGCCTCGGCAACCCGAAGTCGTCCGAGCTGACGATGCAGGGCGGCAGCACCTTCTCGGGCAGCCTGGTCACTCAGCCCAACGCCGGCGACTCGGCGTTCGACTGCGGCGCGGCCGGCTGCGCGGTGCGGGTCGACGGCGCGTTCTTCGGCCCCGAGGCCGCGCGCATGGGCCTGGGCTACGCCATCGTCGATCCCTCGACGCCTGGCCGTACAATCTCGGGCGTTGGAGTCCTCCAGAAGCGATGACCGGCCGCGGCCGGCGAAAGGTGCCGAACGCCCGATGTCCCGTCCCCTCGAATTCACGCCCGACCCGGCCGACAACGACCGCCTGGCCAACCTCTGCGGCGCGCTCGACCAGAACCTGCGCCAGCTCGAGGAGGCCTTCGACGTCCACATCTCCCGGCGGGGCTCGAGCTTCTCCGTCGAGGGGCCGCCGATCGCCTCTCGCAACGCGGTCGCTGCGCTGAAGCATTTCGCCGGGCTGGCGGAGCGAACGCTCTCGCTGGACGACATCCAGCTCGGACTGGTCGAGCTCAAGTCCGGCGCCGCGCGCGAGCGTGCCGCCGCAGCCGGCCCCGACGACTCCCCCGTGCTGCACACGCGCCGCACCGACCTCCAGGGCCGCACTCCGCGGCAGCGCGAGTACCTTCGCAACATCCTCTCGCACGACATCACCTTCGGCACCGGCCCCGCGGGCACCGGCAAGACCTACCTGGCGGTTGCCTGCGCGGTGGACGCCCTGGAGCGGGATTCGGTCAAGCGCATCGTGCTGACGCGCCCGGCCGTCGAAGCCGGCGAGCGCCTCGGATTCCTGCCGGGCGACCTCGCGCAGAAGGTCGACCCCTACCTGCGCCCGCTCTACGACGCGCTCTACGACCTGATGGGCTTCGAGCGCACCGCACGCATGTTCGAGAAGCAGTCGATCGAGATCGCACCGCTCGCCTACATGCGCGGGCGCACGCTCAACCATTCCTTCATCATCCTCGACGAGGCCCAGAACACCACTCCCGAGCAGATGAAGATGTTCCTGACGCGGATGGGCTTCGGCTCGCGGGCGGTGGTCACCGGCGACAGCACCCAGGTCGACCTGCCCCGCGGCCAGGTGTCGGGCCTGAACGAGGCGCGCCGGATCCTGCGCAACGTGCGCGGCATCGCGTTCAGTGAATTCGACAGCTCCGACGTGGTCCGGCACCCGCTGGTGGCGAGGATCGTGGACGCCTATGAGAGCGACGCCGCCAAGACCTGAGCTCGCGCTGTCCGTGCAGACGGGCAGCGGCATCGCGACGGTGCCGGTCAGCCGCCCCCGCCTGCGCTGCTGGGTGCTCGCGGCCCTGCGCGGCGACGCGCGCATCACGCTGCGCTTCGTCGGCACCCGGGAGGGGCGCGCGCTGAACCGCGAGCACCGGGGCCGCGACTACGCCACCAACGTGCTGACCTTCGCCTACGATCCCATGCCGGAACCGCCGGCGCCGGCAGCCGCTTCGCGCAAGCGCAGCGCCGCGCCGCCCAGCCCGCCCGTGGAGGCGGACATCGTCCTCTGCATGCCGGTGGTCCGCGCCGAAGCGCGCGCGCAGGGCAAGCCGCTCGACCATCACCTCGCCCACCTGGTGATCCATGGCGTGCTGCACGCGCAGGGCTTCGATCACGAGGACGAGTCCGAGGCGCAGGCGATGGAAGGCCTCGAGACCGCCCTGCTGCGGCGCCTGCGCATCCCCGACCCCTACGCAGCGGAGCGGGACGGCCCGCACTGAGCCGGTTTTGCCCGCCCGGCGAGTTCGGTTATCCTCGCTCGACCGGAACTCACAATACACATCGATGTCCGAGCCTCCGTCGGGCAGCGAGCCAAGACGCTCCCTGCTCGAACGCCTGTCGGCGCTGCTGCTGCGCGCCCCCGAAGACCGGGAACAACTGCTGAGCCTGCTGCGCGCGGCGCATGTCCGCGACCTGCTCGATGCCGACGCCCTCTCGATGATCGAGGGCGTGCTCCAGGTGTCCGAGCTTGCCGCGCGCGACATCATGGTGCCCCGCGCACAGATGGACGTCATCGACGTCGGACAGCTTCCCGCCGAGTTCCTGCCGCGCGTGATCGCCACTGCGCATTCCCGCTTCCCCGTGGTCGAGGGAGAGCGCGACAACGTGATCGGCATCCTGCATGCGAAGGACCTGCTCAGGCTCTTTGCCGAAGATCCTCCCGAAGTGCGCGACCTGCTCCGCCCGGCCGTGTTCATCCCCGAGTCCAAGCGCCTGAACGTGCTGCTGCGCGACTTCCGCGCCAACCACAACCACGTCGCGATCGTCGTCGACGAGTACGGCGGGGTCGCCGGCCTGATCACGATCGAGGACGTCCTCGAGCAGATCGTCGGCGACATCGAGGACGAGTTCGACTTCGACGAGGAGAGCGACCACGTCCTCCCGGTGGAGCCCGGACCCACCGGTCCGCGCTATCGCGTGCGCGGCATCGCCGAGATCGATCAGGTCAACAGGGTGATGGGAAGCCAGCTGCCGGCCGAGGACTTCGACACCATCGGCGGGCTGGTCACCGAGCACTTCGGGCGTGTGCCGAGGCGCGGCGACCACGTGGTGCTGGAAGGCTTCCGCTTCGAGGTGCTGCGGGCCGACGCCCGGCAGGTGCTCCTCCTGATGGCGGAACGCGCGCCAGAGCCCGTCGGGCGAGATGACGCGCAGGCTCCTGCGCACTGATCCGCGCAGGGTCCGGACCACGTTCGCGGCAGCCGTCCTGGGCGTCGCGCACGCCGCGGCCTTCTCCCCGCCCCTCGGCGCCTGGTGGCTGCAGACCGCGGCACTTGCATTCCTGTTCGCCCTGCTGCGCGTTGCCGATCCGGAGCCCGCGCGCCGCCTCCCGGTGCCGCTCGCCGCATTCGGGATCGGCTGGTTCGCAAGCGGCGTCGGCTGGCTGCACACCAGCATGCACGTCTACGGCGGCATGCCTTCGCTGCTGGCCGCGGCGGCGGTGCTGCTCTTCTCGCTCTACCTGTCGCTGTTCCCCCTGGCCGCGGTGCTGGCGGCGCGCCGGCTCGCGCGCCCCGCGGCCGGCGGCGACGGGCTGCCGGTTGCGCTGGCCTTCGCTGGCTGCTGGGGCGCATCGGAGCTGCTGCGCGGCTGGCTGTTCACCGGCTTTCCCTGGCTGGCGATCGGCTACGCGCACGTCGACGGCCCCCTGTCGGGGTTTGCGCCGCTCGTCGGCGTCTACGGCGTTTCCGCCCTGGCGGCGCTGCTGGCCGGGCTGTTCGCGCTGGCGGTTCCTGCGCTGCTGCGCGGCCAGCGACACCGCGCCCGCCGGCCGCTCGCCCTTGCCGTGCTGCTGCCGGTGGCAGGCGCGCTGCTCGCCGCCTGGGAACCCACCGCCCCCAGCGGCGAGCCTGTCAGCGTGCGGCTCGCACAGGGCAACGTGCCACAGCAGCTGAAGTTCGACCGCCAGCGCGCGCTGGACGCGATGGGCGACTACACCGCGATGATCGAGTCCTCCGACGCGCAGCTGGTCGTGCTGCCCGAGACCGCATGGACCGTCCCCTGGAGCGCCACGCCCCCGCAGCTCGCGCAGCGGATCGCGGCGCACGGGCAGCGCGCCGGCGCGGCAGTGGCGATCGGGATGCCGCTGCAGTCGGCTGCGCCCGGCCAGACCGGGCGCTACACCAACAGCGTCGCGCTGCTGCGCGAAGGAACGCTCGTGCAGCGGTACGACAAGCGCCACCTGGTGCCCTTCGGCGAGTTCATCCCGCGCGGCTTCGCCTGGTTCGTCGAACTGATGCACATCCCGCTCGGCGAGTTCGGACGCGGCGCGCCCGGCCAGGCGCCCTTCGAGATCGGCGGCCAGCGCTTTGCCTTCAACATCTGCTACGAGGACCTCTTCGGCGAGGAGCTGATCGGCGCGATCCGGGACGGCGGCGCCAGCGTGCTGGTCAACGTCAGCAACATCGCCTGGTTCGGCCAGTCGCGCGCGCTGCCGCAGCACCTTGCGATCTCGCGGATGCGCACCCTCGAGACCGGCCGGCCGATGCTGCGCGCGACGAACACCGGCGTCACCGCCTCGATCGACCACCGCGGACGGGTGCTCGCCGAGCTTCCCCATCACCGCCGCGACGTGCTCGACGTGAGCGTGCAGGGCACGGCCGGGCTCACGCCCTACGTGCGTGCCGGCAACCTGCTTCCCGCTGCCCTCTTCCTGCTGCTGCTCGCGCTGTCCCGGCTGGCCGGGCGGCCAGGGCCTGCCAGGCGATAGAATCCGGGGTTTGCTCCCACCGGCAGGATCGCCCTCCGATGCTCAGCTTTCAGCAAATCATTCTCCGCCTGCAGGACTACTGGGACCGCCAGGGCTGCGCGCTGCTGCAGCCCTACGACATGGAAGTCGGGGCGGGCACCTTCCACACCGCCACCTTCCTGCGCGCCATCGGACCCGAGCCCTGGCGCGCGGCCTACGTCCAGCCTTCGCGCCGCCCCAAGGACGGCCGCTACGGCGAGAACCCGAACCGCCTGCAGCACTACTACCAGTACCAGGTGGTGCTCAAGCCCTCGCCGCCGGACATCCTCGAGCTGTACCTGGGCTCGCTGAAGGCGATCGGCATCGACCTGCAGGCCAACGACGTGCGCTTCGTCGAGGACGACTGGGAGTCGCCCACGCTGGGCGCCTGGGGCCTGGGCTGGGAGGTCTGGCTCAACGGGATGGAGGTGACGCAGTTCACCTACTTCCAGGAGGTCGGCTCGCTGAAGTGCCAGCCGATCACCGGCGAGATCACCTACGGACTCGAGCGCCTGGCGATGTACCTGCAGGGCGTCGAGAGCGTCTACGACCTGGTCTGGACCGACGGCGTCACCTATCGCGACGTCTTCCACCAGAACGAGGTGGAGCAGTCGACCTACAACTTCGAGCACTCCAACACCGAGATGCTGTTCCGTCATTTCGACGACTACGAGACCGAGGCGAAGCGGCTGATCGGCGCGCAACTTGCCCTCCCCGCCTACGAGATGGTCATGAAGTGCTCGCACACCTTCAACCTGCTCGACGCCCGCGGCGCCATCTCGGTCACCGAGCGCGCAGCCTACATCGGCCGCGTGCGCAACCTGGCGCGGCAGGTGGCGCAGGCCTACCACGACGCTCGCGAGCGGCTCGGCTTCCCGATGCTGGCCCGCGCGGGCACCGACGCGAAGGCGGCCTGACCATGAGTGCAAAACCGCTGCTGGTCGAACTGCTCACCGAAGAGCTGCCCCCGAAGGCGCTCAAGCGCCTCGGCGATTCCTTTGCCGGAACCGTGGTCGAAGGCCTGCGCGCGCGCGGGTTGGCGGCCGCCGACGTCGGCCATCGCACCTTCTGCACGCCGCGCCGCCTCGCGGTGCGCGTCGATGCGGTGCTGTCGCAGGCGCCCGAGCGCAGCGTCGAGCTCAAGGGCCCGTCGCTGAAGGTGGGCCTCGACGCCGAGGGCAAGCCCACCCAGGCGCTCCTGAAGTGGGCCGAGAAGCAGGGCGCGTCGATCGACCGCCTGACGCAGGCCTCCGACGGAAAGCAGGAGTGCTTCTGGTTCCGCAGCACCCTGCCCGGCGAAAGCCTGGCCGGCGCGATCGACGCGGTGATCGCGCAGGCGATCGCGAAGCTGCCGATCCCCAAGGTGATGGAGTACCAGCTGGCCGACGGGCGCACCAACGTGAGCTTCGTGCGCCCGGCGCACCGCCTGGTCGCGCTGCATGGCCCGGACGTCCTGCCCGCGTCCGCGCTCGGCCTGCAGTCCGGCAGGATCACCTCCGGCCACCGCTTCCAGGGCGCGGCCGCGATCGAGCTCGCCGACGCCCATGGCTACGTGCACCAGCTCGAGCGCGAGGGCCGGGTGATGCCCGACTTCGACACCCGGCGCGCGCGCATCGAAGCGATGCTGCGCGAGCGCGCCGCGGCGCTCGGCGCCTCGCTCGGCGACGAGGCCTCGGTGGCGCCGCTGCTCGACGAGGTCTGCGCGCTGGTCGAATGGCCCGCGGTCTACGTCGGCGAATTCGAGCGCGAGTTCCTCCAGGTGCCGCAGGAGTGCCTGATCCTCACGATGCGCACCAACCAGAAGTACTTCCCGCTGTTCGACGCCGGCGGG
>JBKHVS010000155.1:0-6718 GCA_046569945.1 Gammaproteobacteria bacterium
ATGAACGTCGTTGGCGACCTGTTCGGCGCCGGCAAGATGTTCCTGCCGCAGGTGGTGAAGTCGGCGCGCGTGATGAAGCAGGCGGTGGCGCACCTGATCCCCTTCATCGAGGAGGAGAAGCGCCTGCTCGCGCAGGCCGGCGCAGACGTGGGCTCGCGCGGGCGCATCGTGGTGGCCACCGTGAAGGGCGACGTCCACGACATCGGCAAGAACATCGTGTCGGTCGTGCTCCAGTGCAACAACTTCGACGTGGTGAACATGGGCGTGATGGTCCCGTGCACCGAGATCCTCGCCAAGGCCAAGGAAGAGAACGCCGACATCGTCGGGCTCTCCGGGCTGATCACGCCTTCGCTCGAGGAGATGGCCTACGTGGCGCGCGAGATGGAGCGCGACCCCTGGTTCCGCGAGCGCGGCATCCCGCTGCTGATCGGCGGCGCCACCACCTCGCGGGTGCACACCGCGGTGAAGATCGCGCCGCACTACTCCGGCCCGGTGATCTACGTGCCGGACGCCTCGCGCTCGGTGCCGGTGGCGCAGAGCCTGCTCTCCGAGGACCACCGCGACGAGTTCCTCACGAAGCTGGGCGTGGAGTACGAACGCGTGCGCACCCAGCACGCGTCGAAGAAGGGCCCCGACCTGATCCCGCTGGCTCAGGCCCGCGCCAACCGCACCCGCATCGACTGGCTGCACGGCGGCGCCGACGGCGGCCCCTTGCAGCCGGCGAAGCCGAAGTTCCTGGGCCGGCGCGAGTTCCGCAACTTCGACCTGGCGGAACTCGCCGCCTTCATCGACTGGGGCCCGTTCTTCCAGACCTGGGACCTGCACGGCGCCTACCCCGCACTGCTGGACGATCCGGTGGTGGGCGAGTCCGCGCGCAAAGTTTTCGCCGACGGCCAGGCGATGCTCAAGCGCATCGTCGAGGGCCGCTGGCTCACCGCCAACGGGGTGCTCGCCTTCCTGCCCGCCAACACGGTCAACGACGACGACATCGAGGTCTACACCGACGACAGCCGCAGCGAGGTGGCCTTCACCTGGCGCAACCTGCGCCAGCAGACCGCCAAGCGCGAGGGCGTCGAGAACAAGTGCCTGGCGGACTTCATCGCCCCGCGCGAGATCGACGGCAAGCCCGCCGGAATCGCCGATTACATCGGCCTGTTCGCGGTGACCGCGGGCCTGGGCATCGAGAAGAAGCTGGAGGAGTTCGCCGCGGCTCTGGACGACTACTCGTCGATCATGCTCAAGGCGATCGCCGACCGGCTTGCCGAGGCCTTCGCCGAGTGCCTGCATGCCCGCGTGCGGCGCGACCTCTGGGGCTATGCCGCCGACGAGTCGCTTGGCAACGCGGACCTGATCGCCGAGAAGTACGTCGGCATCCGCCCGGCGCCCGGCTACCCGGCCTGCCCGGAGCACACCGTCAAGCGCGCGCTGTTCGACACGCTGCGCGCGGAGGAAGTGGGGATGGCGCTCACCGAGAGCTACGCGATGACCCCCGCGGCCAGCGTCAGCGGCTTCTACTTCTCGCACCCGGCCTCGTCCTACTTCAACGTGGGCACCATCGGCGAGGACCAGCTGAAGGACTACGCGTCGCGCTCGGGGCGGGACGAGGACGAGTTGCGCAGGGCGCTGTTCCCGGTGCTGCAGTAGTGACGACACCGGTCTACCTCGACTACAACGCCACCACTCCGGTGGACCCGGAGGTGGTGCAGGCGATGCTGCCCTTCCTGCACGAGGCCTTCGGCAATCCGTCGTCCTCGCACGGCTTCGGCGCGCGCGCCAGGCAGGCAGTCGACGAGGCGCGGACCCAGGTGGCCGCGCTGATCGGCTGCGCACCCGCGCAGCTCACCTTCACCGGCTGCGCCACCGAGGCGAACAACCTCGCGCTGCTCGGCGTCGCCAGGGCGGCGGCGCGCAGCGGCCGGCGCCATCTGGTGGTGAGCGCGGTGGAGCATCCGGCGGTGCTCGAGCCGGCCCGCGCGCTGGAACGCGAGGGCTGGCGGCTGACGGTCCTTCCCGTGGACCGTCACGGCCGCGTGTCCGCGGACGACGTGGCGGCGGCGCTGGCGCCGGACACCGCGCTGGTCTCGGTGATGCACGCCAACAACGAGGTGGGCACGGTGCAGCCGATCGCGGAGATCGCCGCGATCACCCGCGCGCGCTGCATCGCGCTGCACTGCGATGCAGCGCAGTCCGCCGGCAAGATCGCGCTCGACGTCGACGCGCTGGGCGTGGACCTGCTCACGCTGGCCGGCCACAAGTTCTACGCGACCAAGGGGATCGGCGCGCTCTACGTGCGGCCGGGGACGGCGATCGAGCCGGTGCTGTTCGGCGCGGACCAGGAGCAGGGCCTGCGCCCGGGCACCGAGAACCTCCCCGCGATCGTCGGGCTCGGCGAAGCAGCGCGGCTCGCCGCGCTGCGCCTGCCCGAGGCGACGCAGCGCTTGCGCGCGCTGCGCGACGACCTGCACGCGCGGCTCGAGGCTGCGGTGCCGGGACTGGCGCTGAACGGCCATTCGGAGCACAGGCTGCCGAACACCCTTCACGTCTCCTTCCCGCGCGTCTCCGGCCGCGAGCTGCTGCGCCGCGCGCAGGACGAGGTGGCGGCCTCTGTGGGCTCGGCCTGCCACTCGGAGCACGACGCGGTCAGTGGCGTGCTCGCGGCGATGGGCCTGGACGCGGCAAGGGCGATGGGCGCGGTGCGGCTTTCGGTGGGGTGGATGACGACGCCGGAGGAGATCGGGCGGGCCGCGGAGGCGCTGCTTGCCGCATGGCGCGCGCTTGCGCTCCATCCGTCGTATTGACAACCGGTTGTCAAAACAAGAAAACTCGTTGCCGTGAGAACCGATCTGCCCGGTCGTGCGAAGCTCGCTCCCAGGTTCGAGGCCGTCACCGAGCTGACGTTCACCGTCTTCCGGCTGAACGGTCTGGTCCTCCGGTGGGGCGATGAACTGTTGGCGTCGCTGGACCTGACAAGCGCGCGCTGGCAGATGCTGGCCGCGATCGCGCTCGTCGGTGCCCCGCGGACAGCTCCCCAGGTTGGCGCGGCGTTGGGTATGACCCGCCAGGGGGCGCAGAAGCAGCTGCACTTCCTGCTCGGGAAGGGTCTGGTCGAGTTGCGCCCGAACCCCGCCCACAAGCGATCGCCCTTGTACGTGCTGACACCGCTCGGCCACAGGCTCAACCGGCAGGCAGAGGCGCTCTGGGCGCACCGCGCCGCGGAACTCGCAGCGCTGCTCCCGACCGCGCAGGTCCGCGCTGCAACGCTGGCGCTTGGATCGATGCTGCGCCGCCTCCAAGCGGAAGCCCCTGCAGCGGAGGTCGACTGGTGAAGCCGGAGCGGCTGATCGACGCCCGCGGACTCCTGGAGGCGATCCGCGCCTTCGCCGACGCCCGCGACTGGGCCCAGTTCCACTCTCCCAAGAACCTGGCGATGGCGCTGACCGGCGAGGTGGGGGAACTGGTCGAGATCTTCCAGTGGCTGACAGAGGACGAGTCGCGCCGCGCCACCGACGATCCAGCGCGCGCCGAGCAGGTGCGCCACGAACTCGCCGACGTGCTGATCTACCTGGTGCGGCTGTCCGACGTGCTGGGCGTGGACCTGGATGCGGCGGTGCGCGAGAAGCTGGCGCTGAACGCGCGGAAGTACCCGGTGGAGACTTCTCGGGGGAACAACCGGAAGTACTCGGGGCGCTGAGCCGCCGCGGGGGCGGTCAGCTCCCCGGGATTCGCGTCAATCCACCGGCAGATTCAACGCCTGCACCTCCCGGATCCACACCGGCCCGTCCTCCTTCCACAGCCGCAGCGCCGCGTCGCGCCCCTTCACCCCGTCCGGAATGCCCATGGCCTCGCGCATGTTGCGGCTGCGGGTGTTGGGGGGCCTGTCGATGGTCTCCTGGTGTCCTCGGTGGGCCGCGGCTTCTGCCGTCCGTTCTTGTCGGGGTGTTCGGTTCGCGGCTTGCTCAGTCTTCGGTGCTGCGCCATCCAGGGTCCAGCACCGAGAAGAAGCCGTGCAGCATCCGGTAGGTCAGGCCCCAGACCAGTTCGTTCTGCACGTCGTAGCCGGGGAAGGGCATCGAGCCGCCGCGCACGTGCATCTCGCGGCGGGTGAGCGTGCGGCCGTGGAACATGCCGGGCACCGATCCCCACAGCACCGCAGCCACCTCGTGGTTGGGCTGCAGGCGGGGCAGCTCCCGCTCCAGCACGAAGACGTAGGGCGCGATCAGCATCTCGTAACGGGCGCCGATCGGGCTCACGCGCATGTAGTCGAGATGGCCCAGCGGCCGCGCGCAGCGCTCGAGGTCCAGGCCGATCTCTTCGTGCGTCTCGCGCACTGCGGTGGCGGCGAGGTCTGCGTCGCTGGGCTCCCAGTGCCCGCCTGGAAAGGCCATCTGGCCCGACCAGAGGTCGCCGGGGCGCTGGGCACGCTTGATGAAGAGCACTTCGGTCTCACCCCCGCCTTCCCTCAGGATGGCGGCGACCGCGGCCCGGCGGGTGAACTGGGCGGGGACGAGCACCGCGGGCTGGTGTCCGAGGAGACGCTCTTCGATGCGGCGGAGGGAGAGTGCTGACATGAATCGATTCTAGAAGGACAGGCCGTCGGCTGGCGCGCCCGATCGGCCGGTGCGGACCCCGCCGGGCGGACGCGGTGCCCGCAGCGTTTCGGAAACCGGGGCGGCCCCGCGCGGCAGGCCGTGGATCGGGCATCCTGCCGGGCGATCGACGCAAGGACATGGGAGAAGACGATGGATTTCGATGAAGTCATCCGCGGGCGCAGGAGCATCCGGGGTTACCTGAACAAGCCTGTGCCCAAGGCGCTGATCCGGGAGATACTCGAGCTTGCGATGCGCGCGCCGACCTCGCTCAACACGCAGCCCTGGAACTTCTACGTGGTGGCCGGCGAGGTGCTGGATCGCATCCGCAAGGGCAACGTGGAGCGCAACCTGGCCGGCGTGCCGCACTCGCGCGAGTTCCGCATGGGGCCCGACTACGCGGGCGTCCATCGCGAGCGGCAGATCGACATCGCCAAGCAGCTCTTCGCCGCGATGGGCATCGAGCGCGAGAACAAGGAGAAGCGCCAGGACTGGGTGCTGCGCGGCTTCCGGCAGTTCGACGCGCCGGTGTCGATCGTGGTCACCTACGACCGCTCCATCCATGGCAGCGACATCGCGCCCTTCGATTGCGGCGGCGTGGTCAACTGCCTGGTCAACGCCGCCTGGTCGCGCGGGCTGGGCTGCGTCATCAACAGCCAGGGGATCATGCAGTCGCCGGTGGTGCGGGCCGAGGCCGGCATCCCCGACGACCAGGTCATCCAGACCTGCGTGGCGATGGGCTGGCCGGACGACACCTTCCCTGCGAACGCCGTGGTCTCCCGCCGCAAGTCGATGGACGAGGCCGCGGTGTTCCGCGGTTTCGAGGACTGAGCGCAAGGCCCGCCCGGCATGGGCGGGTCTGCGTTCGCGCGCGCCGGCATGGGCAGCCCGGCGCGCTGCCGGGCACGTCAGGTCAGTACAGGATCCGGCAGCGGATCGTGCCCTCGATCGCGCTGAGCTCGTCCAGCGCCACCTGGCTCGCATTGGCGTCGACGTCGATCACCACGTAGCCCACGTTCGCGTCGGTCTGCAGGAACTGCGACGCGACGTTGATGCCGGCCTTCGAGAAGCGGTCGTTGATGTTGGCGATGATGCCGGGCACGTTGCGGTGGATGTGCAGCAGCCTGCACTTGCCGGTGTGCTCGGGCAGCGTCACTTCCGGGAAGTTCACCGCGGACACCGTGGAGCCGTTGTTGCTGTAGCGGACCAGCTTGGCCGCCACCTCGCCGCCGATGTTGGCCTGGGCCTCGGCGGTGGAGCCGCCGATGTGCGGCGTGAGGATGACGTTGTCGAAGCGGGTGAGCGGCGAGCTGAACACCGCGTCGTTGCCCTTCGGCTCCACCGGGAACACGTCGATCGCCGCGCCGTGCAGGTGGCCGGACTCCAGCGAGGCGGCCAGCGCGTCGATGTCGACCACCGTTCCGCGCGAGGCATTGATCAGCAGGCTGCCCGGCTTCATCGCGGTCAGCTGCTCAGCGCCGATCATGTCCTGGGTGGCGGGGGTCTCGGGGACGTGCAGCGTGACCACGTCGGAGACCGCGAGCAGGGTGCCCAGCGAGGCGGCGCGGCGCGCGTTGCCCAGCGGCAGCTTGTTCTCGATGTCGTGGAACAGCACGGTCATGCCGAGCTGCTCGGCCAGGATGCCCACCTGGGTGCCGATGTGGCCGTAGCCGACGATGCCCAGCGTCTTGCCCCGCACCTCGTAGGCGCCGGCGGCGCTCTTGTCCCACTCGCCGCGGTGCAGCTTCGCGTTCTTGGCCGGGATGTCGCGCATCAGCATGATCATCTCGCCCATCACCAGCTCGGCCACGCTGCGCGTGTTGGAGAACGGGGCGTTGAACACCGGGATGCCGCGGCGCGCGGCGGCGGTCAGGTCGACCTGGTTGGTGCCGATGCAGAAGCAGCCGATGGCGCTGAGCTTCGGCGCCCGCGCCAGCACCTCCTCGGTGACCTGGGTGCGCGAGCGGATGCCGATGAAGTGCGCACCCTCGATCGCGGCGATCAAATCGTCGCCGGACAGCGCCTTGGGGTAGGTGTCGACGTTGGTGTAGCCGTCGTCGGCAAGCGCGCGCACGGCGGTCGAGTGGATGCCCTCCAGGAGGACGAACTTCAGCTTGTCCTTGGGGACGGAC
>JBKHVS010000156.1:0-6601 GCA_046569945.1 Gammaproteobacteria bacterium
TCTTCCGATCTGTCTACGGCATCCTCCAGCTGATCAATTTCGCCCATGGCGACGTGCTGATGGTGGGCGCGATGGTCGGCGCCACGGTGGTCATCCTGCTCACCCCCTTCGGCCTGCCCGGGCCGGTGCTGCTGCTGGCGGCGGTGGCCGCGGCGGTTCCGGTGTGCGTGCTGCTGTCGCTGTTCGTCGAGCGCGTCGCCTACCGGCCGCTGCGCAACGCGCCGCGGCTCGCGCCGCTGATCACCGCGATCGGCGTGTCGATCGTCATCCAGACGCTGGCGATGATCATCTGGAAGCCCAACCCCATCGTCTTCCCCGACCTGCTGCCCACCGACCCGGTCAACGTGTTCGGCGCGCTGCTGGCGCCCAAGCAGATCCTGATCCTCGCGGTGTCGGCGTCGATGATGGCCGCGCTGATGCTGCTGGTGAACCGCACGCGGCTCGGCCGCGCCATGCGCGCCACCGCCGAGAACCCCCGCATCGCCGGGCTGATGGGCGTCAACGCCAACCTGGTCATCGCCGCCACCTTCGCGATCGGCGCGGCGCTGGCCGCGGTGGCCGGGGTGCTGGTGGCGATGAACTACAACATCGCGCAGTTCTCGATGGGCTTCATCCCCGGCCTGAAGGCCTTCACCGCCGCGGTGCTCGGCGGCATCGGCAACATCCCCGGCGCGGTGCTCGGCGGGCTGCTGCTGGGCGTCATCGAGAGCCTGGGCGCCGGCTACATCGGCGACCTCACCGGCGGGTTCCTCGGCAGCCACTACCAGGACATCTTCGCCTTCGTGGTGCTGATCGTGGTGCTGGTGTTCCGCCCGTCGGGGCTGATGGGCGAGCGCGTCGCCGACCGCGCCTGAGACCCGCGCGATGAAGTCGCTGTTCCCGAAGCTCGCCGGCAATCCCAGGGCCGCCTACGCGGCAGCCATCGCGCTGGCGATCGTCCTGGCGGTGCTGCCGCTGGCCGTGGGCACCGCGGGCAACGCCTGGGTGCGCATGCTCGATTTCGCGCTGCTCTACGTGATGCTGGCGCTGGGGCTGAACATCGTGGTCGGCTACGCCGGGCTGCTCGACCTCGGCTACGTCGCCTTCTACGCGGTGGGCGCCTACATGTACGCGCTGCTGTCCTCGCCCCACCTGGCCGAGAACTTCGAGTGGATCGCGCAGACCTTCCCCGACGGCCTGCACAACTCGATCTGGCTGGTGGTGCCGCTGGGCGCGGGCATCGCGGCCTTCTTCGGCGTGCTGCTGGGCTCGCCCACGCTGCGGCTGCGCGGCGACTACCTCGCCATCGTCACGCTGGGCTTCGGCGAGATCGTGCGCATCTTCCTGAACAACCTGAACGCGCCGCTCAACCTCACCAACGGCCCGCAGGGCATCAGCAACATCGATCCGGTGCGCATCGGCGGGCTGGAGTTCTCGAAACCGCTGGAGATCGCCGGCTTCGAGCTGACCTCGATGCAGCTCTACTACTACCTGTTCCTGGTGCTGACGGTGGCGGTGGTGATCGTGTCGATCCGCCTGCAGGACTCGCGCATCGGCCGCGCCTGGATGGCGGTGCGCGAGGACGAGGTCGCCGCCAAGGCGATGGGCATCAACACCCGCAACACCAAGCTGCTCGCGTTCGCGATGGGCGCGTCCTTCGGGGGCGTCTCGGGCGCGATGTTCGCGTCCTTCCAGGGCTTCGTCTCGCCCGAGAGCTTCGTGCTGATGGAATCGATCGTCATCGTGGCGATGGTGGTGCTGGGCGGCATGGGCCACGTGCCGGGGGTGATCCTGGGCGCGGTGCTGCTGTACGCGATCCCCGAGACGCTGCGCTTCGCCGCCAGGCCGATGCAGGAGATGCTGTTCGGCGCAGAACTGATCGCGCCGGAGGCGCTGCGCATGCTGCTGTTCGGCCTGGCGATGGTGCTGATCATGCTCTACCGTCCGAGCGGGCTCTGGCCCGCGCCGAGGCGCTGAGGAAGGCCGCGGTGAGCGAGGTCCCGATGCTCTCGGTGCAGGGCGTGAACAAGCGCTTCGGCGGCCTGCAGGCGCTCTCGGACGTGGGCCTGGAGATCGCCCGCGGCGAGATCTACGGGCTGATCGGCCCCAACGGCGCGGGCAAGACCACCTTCTTCAACGTCATCACCGGGCTGTACACGCCCGACTCCGGCAGCTTCTCGCTGGACGGCCGCAGCTACGAGCCCACCGCGGTGCACCGCGTGGCCGAGGCCGGCATCGCCCGCACCTTCCAGAACATCCGCCTGTTCGGCGAGATGAGCGCGCTGGAGAACGTGATGGTCGGGCGCCACGTGCGCACCCGCGCGGGCGTGCTCGGCGCGGTGCTGCGCACCCGCGCGCAGCGCTGCGAGGAGGCTGCGATCCGCGCCCGCTCGCTGGAGCTGCTCGCCTATGTCGGCATCGCCGGAATGGCGCAGCAGGCGGCGCGCACGCTGTCCTATGGCGACCAGCGCCGGCTGGAGATCGCCCGCGCGCTGGCCACCGACCCCAAGCTGCTGGCGCTGGACGAGCCGGCTGCCGGCATGAATGCCACCGAGAAGCTGGGCTTGCGCGACCTGCTGGTGCGCATCCGGGGCGACGGCCGCACCATCCTGCTGATCGAGCACGACGTGAAGCTGGTGATGGGCCTGTGCGACCGGATCACGGTGCTCGACTACGGCCGCGAGATCGCGCGCGGCCTGCCCGCGGACGTGCAGCGCGATCCCGCAGTGGTCGAGGCCTACCTGGGGGCGAGCCATGCCTGAGCCGCTGCTCTCGCTGCGCGGCCTGCGCGTCTCCTACGGCGGCATCCAGGCGGTCAAGGGAATCGACCTGGAGGTCGCCGAAGGCGAGCTCGTCGCGCTGATCGGCGCCAACGGCGCCGGCAAGACCACAACGCTGAAGGCGATCACCGGCGGCCAGCCGCTGGCCGGCGGGGAGATCCGCTACCGGGGCGAGTCGATCGCCGGCGCCGCGCCGCATGCGCTGGTGTCGCGCGGGCTGGCGATGGTGCCCGAAGGCCGCGGCGTGTTCGCGCGGATGACCATCACCGAGAACCTGCTGATGGGCGCCTTCACCCGCCGCGACCGCGCCGGCATTGCAGCGGACGTCGAGCGCATGTTCGAAACCTTTCCCAGGCTCAGGGAACGCGCCCGGCAGTACGCGGGCACGATGTCCGGCGGCGAGCAGCAGATGCTGGCGATGGCGCGCGCGCTGATGAGCCGCCCCGCGCTGCTGCTGCTGGACGAGCCCTCGATGGGGCTGTCGCCGATCATGGTCGAGAAGGTGTTCGAGGTGGTGCGCGAGGTGTCCGCGCAGGGCACCACCATCCTGCTGGTCGAGCAGAACGCGCGGCTGGCGCTGCAGGCCGCGCACCGCGGCTACGTGATGGACTCGGGGCTGGTGACGCTGCACGGCGAGGCCGCGCAGCTGCTCGAAGATCCGAAGGTGCGCGCCGCCTACCTCGGGGAGGAAGGCGGCGCCGCAGGGCTCGCAGGCTGAGCCCCTGCCGGTCGCGGCACCCGCGCGAGGCCGCGAAAGTAACTCAGCCGCCGGCCGCCGCCAGGTCCGCCGCCGTCGTGAAGGCGTCCGCGTAGAACTCGGCCTCGGGAAGGCCGCACTTCGCCGTGAATTCGGCGCGCGCGGAGTCGATCACGATCGGCGCGCCGCAGGCGTAGACCTGATGCCCGGACAGGTCGGGGAAGTCCTCCATCACCGCGCGGTGCACGAAGCCGGTGCGCCCGGTCCAGCCATCCTCCGGCAACGCGTCCGAGACCACCGGCACGTAGCTGAAGCCGGGCAGCTCGCGCGCCCAGCCCTCGGCCAGCTCGTTCATGTAGAGGTCCTGCGGGCGCCGGCCGCCCCAGTAGAGCGTCACCGGCCGCACGATGCCCTTGTGCACCATGTGCTCGACGATGGCCTTGATCGGCGCGAAGCCGGTGCCGCTGGCCAGCATCACCATCGGCCTGTCGCTGTCCTCGCGCAGGAAGAAGGTGCCCATCGGGCCTTCCAGGCGCAGGATGTCGCGCTCCTTCACGGCCGGGGTGCTGGCGCCGAACAGCGCATCGGTGAAGCGGCCGCCCGGCACATGGCGCACGTGCAGCTCGAGCTGGTCGGCGGCGTGCGGGGCCCCCGCCATCGAGTAGCTGCGCCGGTTGCCGTCGCGCAGGATCAGCTCCACGTACTGACCGGCGAGGTACTGCAGCCGCTCGTTGGCGGGCAGCTGCAGCCTGACGATCGCCACGTCCGGCGCCGCCTTGACGATGGACGCCACCCGGCAGGGCATCTTGCGCACCGGGATGTCGCCGGCCGCGGCCACCACGCGGGCCTCGATCACCAGGTCGCTGGTGGGCTTCGCGCAGCACAACAGCGCCTGGCCGCGCACCGCCTCGTCGGCGCTCAAGGCCTTGGGCGAGTGCTCGCCCTGCTCGATGCCGCCCTCGAGCACCTTGGCCTTGCAGGATCCACAGGCGCCGTTCTTGCAGCCGTAGGGCAGCACCACGCCCTGGCGCAGCGCAGCTTCGAGCACGAACTCGTCGTCCTCGACGGTGAATTGACGCCCGCTAGGCTGGACGGTGACGCTGAAGCTCATAATTCGCGGTCCGAAGGTGGAAATCGATGAAGAAGACCCCGCATTATCGCCCGTTGCCCAGGCGCTTCCGGCGCCAGACCCTGCTGCTGGTGGGCTGCGGCGACGTCGGCAGCCGCATCGGCGCGCAGAGCCTGGCACGCCATCCGGCCGACCGGCTGCGGGTGATCGGCAGCGCCCGGCGCCCCGAGCAGGCCGCCGCGCTGCGCGCGCTGGGCATCGTGCCGCTGCTGGCGGACCTGGATGCGCGCGCCGGGCTGCGCAGGCTCGCGGGCTTCTCGACCTGGATGATCGATCTCGCGCCGCCGCCGCCGGCCGGCGGCACCGATCCGCGCAGCACGCGCCTGATCGCGGCGCTCGCACGCACCGCGCGCCGCCCGCTGCCCGCCTTCCGGTCCGCGGCACGCGACCTGCCGGGAATCCGGCCGGCCCGCGCGCGACGCGAAGCGATGACCGCCCCGGCGCCCCGCGCCGCGGGGCCGCTGCGGCTGGCCCCGCCGCGCGCGCGCCGGCGCTGGGTCTACGTCAGCACCACCGGGGTCTACGGCGACTGCGACGGCGCCGCCTTCGACGAGACGCGCCCGGTGGCCCCGGCCAGCGCGCGCGCGGTGCGCCGCGTGGACGCGGAGCGCCGCTTCCGCGCCGCCGGCGCGCGCGGACTGGCGCGGGTGGCCATCCTGCGGGTGCCCGGCATCTACGCGCACGAGCGGCTGCCGCTGGACCGTCTGCGCAAGGGGCTTCCCGCGCTGCGTGCCGAGGACGACGTCTTCACCAACCACGTCCATGCCGACGACCTGGCGAGGATCGCCCGCGCCGCGCTGGCGCGCGGCCGCCCGGGCCGGGTGGTGCACGCGGTCGACGACAGCGACCTGCGGATGGGCGACTACTTCGACCGCGTCGCGGATGCCTTCGCGCTGCCGCGGCCGCCGCGCGTGGCCCGCGACGAGCTCGCCGCGCTCGTCACCCCGGCCATGCTGTCCTTCATGAGCGAATCGCGCCGGCTGGCCAACCGGCGCCTCAAGCGCGAGCTGCGGGTGCGCCTGCGCTTCGCGGACGTCGACGCCACGCTCGCGGACGCCGCGCCGTTCCAGCTTCCGGCCTGACCGGTTCCGCTTTCCCGGCTTCCTGCCGCGCACCCGGCGCCGCGCGGTCGCCCCGCCCTGGCGGGACGGCGACAATCGACCCCCAGCAGATCGCCCCCGGCCGGCCGCGCGCCGCCCGGAGCAAGGCGACTCCCCTCAACGCCACGGATGCCCGCCCAGGAGGCCTCGATGTCAGAACAACTCGTCCTCGTAGAGAAGGACCCCGCCGGCTATGCCGTCGTCACCCTGAACCGCCCGCAGGTCATGAACGCGCTGTCGCGCGCGCTGCGCGCCGAACTCGCCGCCACCATCGACCGCCTCGAGGCCGACCCCGAGGTCCGCGTGCTGATCCTCACCGGCGCCGGCCGCGGCTTCTGCGGCGGCCTGGACCTCAAGGAGCTGGGCGGCGGCGCGGCCGAGTCCACGCTGGCCTACGGCAGCGGCAAGGACCTCGACCCGGTGTCATCCCTGGCACGGTTCGGCGGCCCGGTGATCGGCGCGATCAACGGCGTGGCGATCACCGGCGGCTTCGAGCTGGCGCTGGCCTGCGACGTGCTGCTCGCCTCCGACCAGGCCCGCTTCGCCGACACCCATGCGCGCGTCGGCGTGATGCCCGGCTGGGGCCTGTCGCAGAAGCTCAGCCGCATGATCGGCGTCTCGCGCGCCAAGGAGCTCTCGCTCACCGGCAACTTCCTCGGCGCCGAGCAGGCCGAGGCCTGGGGCCTGGTCAACCGCGTGGTCAAGCCCGAGGAGCTGATGCCGCAGGCCCGCCAGCTCGCGCTGGACATGCTCTCGGTGATCCCCGAGATGCTGACGAACTACCTGAAACTGATCGACGACGGCTACGCCATCGGCTTCGGCGACGCGCTGGCGCTGGAGAAGCAGCGCGGCCGCGAGGCCAATGCGAAGCTGAAATCCGAGGACATCGAGAAGCGCCGCGCCGACGTGCAGGCGC
>JBKHVS010000157.1:0-6558 GCA_046569945.1 Gammaproteobacteria bacterium
GGTGGGGGTAGGGGTTGTCTGGTTTCGATGCGGCGCAGGACGATCAGAAGTTCCCGAGGAACCAGTCCTTCATCCGGCGCAGCGTTTCCTTGAACGAGCCCGACTGCTCGGCGACCTTGCGGCCGCGCAGCCGCTGCGCTCGCGCCTCCTCGAGCAGGCCGACCGCAGTCGCGTAGCGCGGATTGCGCACGACGTCGGCCAGGCCGCCGACGTACGAGGGCATGCCCAGGCGCACCGGCTTGAGGAAGACGTCCTCGGCGAGCTCGACCATGCCCGGCATCAGGCCGGAACCGCCGGTGAGCACGATCCCGGACGAGAGCAGCTCCTCGTAGCCGGACTCGCGGATCACCTGGTGGATCAGCGCATAGAGCTCCTCGACGCGCGGCTCGATCACCGCCGACAGCGCCTGGCGCGAGAGCTGCCGCGGGCCGCGGTCGCCCAGGCCGGGCACCTCGATCTTGGCGTTCGGATCGGCCAGCACCTGCTTGGCCAGGCCGTGGCGCAGCTTGATCTCCTCGGCCTCCGGAGTCGGGGTGCGCAGCGCCATGGCGATGTCGTTGGTGATCTGGTCGCCGGCGATCGGCAGCACGGCGGTGTGACGGATCGCGCCGCCGGTGAAGATGGCGATGTCGGTGGTGCCGCCGCCGACGTCGACCAGCGCGACGCCGAGCTCCTTCTCGTCCTCGGTGAGCACCGACATGCTCGAGGCGAGCGGCTGCAGGATCAGGTCCTGCACTTCCAGCCCGCAGCGGCGCACGCACTTGACGATGTTCTGCGCCGCCGAGACCGCGCCGGTGACGATGTGGACCTTGACCTCCAGGCGCACGCCGCTCATGCCGATCGGCTCGCGGATGTCCTCCTGGCCGTCGACGATGAATTCCTGCGGCAGCACGTGCAGGATCTGCTGGTCGGTGGGGATGTTCACCGCCTTGGCGGTCTCGATCACCCGGGCCATGTCGGCCTCGGTGACTTCCTTGTCCTTGATCGCGACCATGCCGCTGGAGTTGAAGCTGCGGATGTGGCTGCCGGCGATCCCCGTGTAGACGGTGCGGATCTTGCAGTCGGCCATCAGCTCGGCCTCCTCGAGGGCGCGCTGGATCGAGGCGACCGTGGACTCGATGTTCACGACTACGCCCTTCTTCAGGCCCTTCGACTCGTGCTGCCCGAGCCCGACGATCTCGTAGCGCCCGTCCGGAAGCATCTGCGCGACGATCGCGACGATCTTCGAGGTCCCGATGTCGAGCCCGACGATCAGATCGCTGGTGTCCCTTGCCATTGCGTGTACCCGCTCTTTCTTTCGTTCCTGTGCCCGTGTCAGCGCCGCCGCTGCCCCGCCCCTGCCGCGCTCGCCCGAGCAGCGGCTCCTTCCTCGACCGCCAGCACGTTCACCGCCCGCACCGCGAACCCGTTCGGGTAGCGCAGGTCGACCACCTCGGGCTGGCCGTCGAGCCGCGCCATGACCCGCGGGTACACCGACGCCCAGCGCCGGACCCGCTCCTCGATGGGCACGCCCTGCTCCCGGCCGAGCAGCAGCGTGGTGCCGTCGTCCAGCCTCGCCGACCACGCGTAGCGCTGCGAAAGGGAGACCGCGACCGGGCGCAGGCCGAGCGGCTGCACCCAGCCCGCCAGCTCCGCGTAGCGCTCCAGCACCGCGCGCTCGCTGCCCGCCGGGCCCGACAGCTCCGGCAGCGGCCCGTCCTCCTCGGCTTCGGCGAGGTTGGCGGCGTAGAGCTCTCCGTAGGTGTTCATCAGCCTGCCGTCGCCCCACATCGCAAGCGGGCGGTGCTCCTCGATGCCGACCAGCAGCCGGTCCGGCCAGATGCGCCGCACCGTGGCCTTGCGCACCCAGGGCACCGCCTCGAAGCCGTGACGCACCGCGTCCAGGTCCACGGTGAAGAAATTGCCGTCCACCCGATGCAGGGCCGAGGCGCGCAGCAGCGGGGTGGACACGTGGCGCAGTTCGCTGCCCTCGGCCGCCTCGATCGACACGCCGCGCAGGTCGAAGGCCGGCAGGTTCACCAGCCAGGTCGCCGCGACCGCCAGAGCGGCAGCCAGCGTCAGGCCGAGCAGCGCGTTGGCGCAGGCATGCAGGACCCCGACGTTGTGCCAGGGGTTCAGGGACAGCGTCCCTGCCTGGACGCTGCCGGGGCGGCGGCTGCGGTTCCTCACGCGGCGGCTCCGACCTTGAGCCGCGCGCTCTCGAGCAGCACGAGCACCAGCGCGTCATAGGACATGCCCACCGCCCGGGCCGCCATCGGCACCAGCGAATGGTCGGTCATGCCTGGCGAGGTGTTGATCTCCAGCAGCCAGGGGCGGTCGTCGCGGTCCAGCATCACGTCGACCCGCGCCCAGCCCTCGCAGTCGAGCGAGCGGAAGGCCTCGACCGAGAGCCGGCGCATCTCCTCCTCGACCGCCGGCGCCAGCGGCGCCGGGCACAGGTAGCGGGTCTCGTTGCCGAAGTACTTGTTCTGGTAGTCGTAGTTGCCGCCCGGCGCCTGGATCTCGATCACCGGCAGCGCCCGGGCGCCCTCCCCCTGCCCCAGGATCGCGACCGTGAACTCGCGGCCCTCGATGAAGCGCTCGACCAGCACCTGGTCGTCGTAGCGGGCGGCCAGCGCGAAGGCTTCCTCGAGATCCGAATAGCCCCGCACCTTGGTCAGGCCGATCGTGGAACCCTCGTGCGGCGGCTTCATGATCAGCGGCAGGCCGAGCCGGTCGGGAATCCCGCGCAGTTCCTGTCCGCGGCGGACCACCTCGAAGGCCGGCGTCGGCAGGCCGTGGCTGCCCCAGATCCGCTTGGTGAACACCTTGTCCATCGCCACCGCCGAGGCCATCACGCCGGAGCCGGTGTAGGGGATGCGCAGCAGCTCGAGCGCGCCCTGCACCGTGCCGTCCTCGCCATAGCGGCCGTGCAGCGCGATGAAGACGCGCTCGAAGCCCTCGCGGCGCAGGTCGTCCATCGGGCGCCCGGCGGGGTCGAAGGCATGGGCGTCGACGCCCTGGCGGCGCAGCGCCTCGAGCACGCCCGTGCCGGAGCGGATCGAGATCTCGCGCTCGGCGGACTCGCCGCCGAACAGCACCGCCACCTTGCCGAATCCGCCCTTCGCTTCACCGGGCATCGCCCACCTCCAGTGCCGAGGCCGCCTCGCGCACCAGCGCCGGCACGCCCCCGATCGAACCCGCCCCCATCGCGAGCACCACGTCGCCGTCGCGGGCGACGTCCAGGATCGCCGAGGGAAGCTCGGCGATGTCCTCGACGAAGACCGGCTCGACCCGCCCAGCGACCCGCACCGCACGCGCCAGCGAGCGGCCGTCGGCGGCGACGATCGGCGCCTCCCCGGCCGCATAGACCTCGGCCAGCAGCAGCGCGTCGGTGGTCGACAGCACCCGCGCGAAGTCCTCGAAGAGGTCGCGGGTGCGCGTGTAGCGGTGCGGCTGGAAGGCCAGCACCAGCCGCCTGCCGGGATAGGCGCCGCGGGCGGCGGCAAGCGTCGCCTCCATCTCGGCCGGGTGATGGCCGTAGTCGTCGACCAGCGTGAAGCTGCCGCCGCCGCGCGCCGGAACCTCGCCGTAGTGCTGGAAGCGGCGGCCCACGCCATGGAATTCGGCGAGCGCATCCAGGATCGCCTGGTCCTCGACGCCGAGCTCGTCGGCGACCGCGATCGCCGCCAGCGCGTTGCGCACGTTGTGCTCGCCGGGCGCGTTCAGCAGCACGTCGAGCGGCGGGCGCGTCTCGCCGTTCACCCGCAGCAGCGTGAAGCGCATCCGGGCGCCTTCGGCCCGCACGTCGACCGCCCGGAACTGCGCCTGAGGCGACATCCCGTAGGTCAGCACCGGCTTGGACACGAAGGGCATGATCTCGCGCACGTGCGGGTCGTCGATGCAGAGCACCGCGGCGCCGTAGAAGGGCAGCCGCTGGGTGAACTCGACGAAGGCCTGCCTCAGCCGCGCGAAGTCGTGGCCGTAGGTCTCCATGTGATCCGCGTCGATGTTCGTGATCACGGCGATCATCGGCGACAGGTTCAGGAAGGAGGCGTCGGACTCGTCGGCCTCGACCACGATGTAGTGGCCGCTGCCCAGACGGGCGTTGACGCCGGCGCTGTTCAGGCGTCCGCCGATCACGAAGGTGGGGTCCAGCCCGCCCTTGGCGAGCACCGACGAGACCAGGCTGGTGGTCGTGGTCTTGCCGTGCGTGCCGGCGATGGCGATGCCCTGCTTGAGCCGCATCAGCTCGGCGAGCATCAGCGCCCTCGGCACGACCGGGATCCGGCCGGCGCGCGCGGCGATCACCTCGGGATTGTCGCCGCCCACCGCGGTCGAGGTGACGATGCAGTCGGCTCCCTCGATGTTGGCGCTCGCGTGGCCGAGCTTCACCTCTGCGCCGAGCGACACCAGCCGGCGCGTGGCCGCGTTGCTGGCGATGTCCGAGCCGGTGACGCGATAGCCGAGGTTCAGCAGGACCTCTGCGATCCCGCTCATGCCGGCGCCGCCGATCCCGACGAAATGGATGTGATTGACCTTGTGCTTCATTGGCTGTGCTTCATTTCTTCGCGATCGCTTCGCATACGTCGGCGACGCGGTCGCCCGCGTCGGGCCGGGCCGCTTCGCGGGCCTTGCGCGCCATCGCCAGCAGGCCCTCGCGCGACTGCGCGCGCAGCAGCCCGGCGAGCCCCTCGGGGTCGAGCCCGGACTGCGGCAGGAGCAGGGCGGCGCCGCGTCCGGCGAGGAAGCGGGCATTGCCGGTCTGGTGGTCGTCGACCGCGTGCGGGTAGGGAACAAGCATGCTGGCCGCGCCCACCGCGGCCAGTTCGGACACCGTCATCGCGCCGGCCCGGCAGACCACCAGGTCGGCCTGCGCGTAGGCCTGCGCCATGTCGTCGATGAACTCCAGCACCTCGGCGTCCACGCCCGCCTTCCGGTAGTTCTCCTCGAGCGCCGCGCGGTGGGCGCTGCCGCTCTGGTGGACCACGCGGGGGCGCTCTGCGGGCGCCAGCAGCGCCAGCGCCCTGGGCACCGTGTCGTTGAGCGCCTGGGCGCCCAGGCTGCCGCCCACGACCAGCAGCCGCAGCGGCCCTTCGCGGCCCTCGAAGCGCTGCTCCGGCGGCGCGACGGCCGCGATCTCCGCGCGCACCGGGTTGCCGCACCACTCGGCGCCGGCAATCGCGTCGGGGAAGGCCACCAGCACTCGGTCGGCGACCCGCGAGAGGACCCGGTTGGCCAGGCCGGCGACCGAGTTCTGCTCGTGCAGCACCAGCGGAATGCCGAGCAGCGCGGACATCATGCCGCCCGGGAAGGTGATGTAGCCGCCAAGGCCGAGGACCACCGCTGGCCGCGATTCGCGCAGCGCCGCCAGCGCCTGCCAGAAGGCGCGCAGCAGGTTCACCGGCAGCATCAGCCGGGTGGCCCAGCCCTTGCCGCGCAGCCCGCCGAAGCGCACCCAGCGCATCTCGAAGCCGTGCTTCGGCACCAGCGTGGCTTCCATGCCGCCGGGGTTGCCCATCCAGAGCACGCGCCAGCCGCGCTCGCGCAGCAGGTGCGCCACTGCGAGGCCTGGCATCACGTGGCCGCCGGTGCCGCCCGCCATGATCATCGCGGTGCGGGTCATCCGATCCCCCGCATCATCCGGCGGTTCTCGAAGTCCACCCGCAGCAGGATGGCCAGGGCGATGCAGTTGACCAGGATCCCGGTGCCGCCGTAGCTCATCAGCGGCAGCGTCAGGCCCTTGGTGGGCAGCAGCCCGACGTTGACGCCCATGTTGACGAAGGCCTGGAAGCCGATCCACAGCCCGATGCCCTTGGCGGTCAGCCCCGCGAAGACGCGGTCGATCGCGATCGCCTGCCGGCCGATCTCGAAGGAGCGGCGCGTCAGCCAGTAGAACAGGGTGACCACCACCAGCACGCCGGCCAGCCCGAGCTCCTCGCCGATCACCGCCAGCAGGAAGTCGGTGTGCGCCTCGGGCAGGTAGTGCAGCTTTTCGACCGACCCGCCCAGGCCGACGCCGAGCCATTCTCCCCGCCCGAAGGCGATCAGCGAGTGCGTGAGCTGGTAGCCCGCGCCGAGCGGATCGGCGAAGGGATCCAGGTAGGCGAAGATGCGGTCGCGCCGCCACGGCGACATCAGGATCAGCAGCGCGAAGGTGGACAGCGCGATGACCACCAGGCCGGCGAAGAGCCGCCCGTTGACGCCGCCGAGGAACAGCACGCCCATCGCGATCGACGAGATGACGATGAAGGCCCCCAGGTCCGGCTCGAGCAGCAGCAGCAGCCCGACCAGCGCCACCGCGGCACCCAGCGGCAGGAAGCCTTTCTTGAAGTGCTGCATGTAGTCCTGCTTGCGGACCGTGTAGTCGGCCGCGTACAGCACGACGAACAGCTTCATCAGCTCGGAGGGCTGCAGGTTGATCACGTACAGCGACAGCCAGCGGCGCGCCCCGTAGACCACCTTGCCGACGCCCGGGATCAGCACCAGCAGCAGCAGCACGAGCCCGGCGAGGAACAGCAGCGGCGCCCAGCGCTGCCAGATCCGCATCGGCACCGCGAAGGCGAGCAGGCCGGTGCC
>JBKHVS010000158.1:0-6544 GCA_046569945.1 Gammaproteobacteria bacterium
CGTCGCTCGTCGCCATCAGCGTGCCGTTGTTGCCGAGCAGCTCGCGCTCGACCATGTCTGCGTCGAAGCCGCGCATGTGACTGTTGCACGGCGCCACGAACAGCCCGGTGAGGCCGATCTCGTAGAGGCCGCGCATGCGTGCGTTGTAGTCCTGCGGCACGCCGAGGCCGACGACGAGGCGGGGGTTCCAGGGCCGGCCGCGGTGCATGGTTGCGTGGATGCCCCGCGTGTAGGGCCACTGGCCCGGGAATCCGAGCGAATCCGGGTGGCGCTCGGCGTTCCAGTTCTCGGGACCGTACAAGGGCTCCACGGGAAGTCCGGACCGGTTGACGCGCACGGGCTCGCCCGCAAGCCGGGCCTCGTAGTCGCTGCGCCACTGCGCGTGGGCGGCGTCGTGGGGAGAGGTCGCGGCCATGGCCTTCAGTCCTCCAGGGCTGCATGCGCCCGCGCCTTCTGCGCGAGCCCGGAAACGCCGTCCACGATCTCGTCGCGCGTTGCCCCCGGATGGAAAACCCGCGCCACACCTGCTGCGGTCAGCAGCGCGACATCGGCGTCGGGAACGATGCCGCCGACCACGACGGCGACATGGCCCAGGCCGGCCTGCGAAAGCGCGCTCATGAGCCTCGGCACGATGAGGTGGTCGCTGGCGAGGCTGGAGATGCCGATCACGTCGACGTCTTCCTGGAGCGCGATCTGCACGACGTCCGGGATGGGCTGCCACGGCCCCGTGTAGACCACTTCCATGCCGGCGTCGCGAAGAAAGGCCGCAACGATGCGGCTGCCTCGGTCGTGGCCATCGAAACCGATCTTCGTCACGAGGACCTTGGGCGGGCGCGCCTGGCGCCCCGGTATGCGTTCCATGCGAGTTCTCCGGCTGTTCCCGACAGGTTCGGAAAGCCTAACCAGCCGATGATTAAAAAACAAGTGTTTGTTTGTGAAAATCCCGTTGGACTAGAATCGAAAAACGAATTTCCGTGCAGACAATCCAGACCATGCCGACCCAGACCGCCCCCCGCCGTGGCCGCCCGCCCCGCGCCGACAGCCGCCTGCCCCAGGTGCTCGACGCGGCAGCGGCGCAGTTCGCCGCCAAGGGCTACCAGGCCGCATCCATCCGCGACATCGTCGGCGCCGTGGGCATGCTGCCCGGGTCGCTTTACTGCCATTTCGCGAACAAGGGCGAGCTGCTCGCCGCGGTCTATGCGGAGGGGGTGCGCCGCGTCTCCGAGGCGGTTCGCGCCGCGGCCTCGCGGCACGAGGACCCGTGGGAGCGGCTCGAGGCCGCGTGCGCCGCGCACCTCGAGTCCCTGCTGGACCGCAGCGCCTATGCGAACGTCGTGATCAGCGTGCGGCCCGACACGGTTCCGGAGCTCGAGGCGCCGATGATCGCGCTGCGCGACGGCTACGAGCGCCTGTTCTCGGAGCTGGTCGAGGCGCTGCCGCTGCCCCGCGGCACCTCGAGGCGCGCGCTGCGGCTGATGCTGTTCGGCGCGCTGAACTGGACACCGACCTGGTACCGCGCCGATGGCGGAGAGTCGCCGCAGGCGCTCGCGCGCGCCTTCGTCCGGCTGCTCCGGGCCCGCACCGAAGCCGGCGCCTGACCCCGGCCTTCAGCTGCCGTAGCCGGCGAAACGCGCGATGACGGCGCGCATCTGCGCCTCGTCCAGGATCACCGGATCGCCCAGCTGCAGCACCTGCCAGTACATCCGCGCCAGCGTCTCCACCTCCACCGCGAGCGCCTGCGCGGACCCGAGCGAGGCGCCGAAGGCGAGCATCCCGTGGTTGGCGAGCAGGCAGGCCCGCCTGCCCCGCAGCGCGGCCAGTGCGCCGGCCGACAGCTCCTGCGTGCCGAAGGTGGCGTAGGGCGCGCAGCGGATGTCGCCGCCCCCGGCCACCGCCACCATGTAGTGGACGGCGGGAATGCCGCCGGCCTGGCCGCGTGCCGAGCAGGCGAGCGTGGTGGCGAAGGGAGGATGCGCGTGGACCACGGCGCCGGCCTCCGGGCGCGCGAGGTACAGGTCGCGATGGATGCGCCACTCGCTCGAGGGAGGATGCAGGCCGTCGATCGCCGGCGCGCCGTCGTCCGCGGCCAGCGCCATCCAGACGATGTCGTCGCCCCCCATCCGCTCGTAGGCGAGCGCCGAGGGCGTCACCAGCATGCCCTCCGCGGCGCCGCGGTCCCAGCGCAGCGAAACGTTGCCAGCCTTGCCCTGGTTGATGCCGAGCGCGTTCATCCGCAGGCAGGCGTCGACGACAGCGGTGCGCGCGTCGTCCTCGCAGAGCGGGGCCGGATCCTGGCGGTCGCTCACCGGAGCTCCCCGGACGGCGCCTGGCCGGCCGGCCGGGCGCCGTTCCCAGCGCCCTCCGCGGCGCCCTCCCCGGCGCGCCCGAGGACGGCCCGGACCCCCTCGGGCGTGGCAGGCGTGGGGCCGGGCTCGGTGACCAGGGAGGCCACCAGCCTGGCCGGGGTGACGTCGAAGGCCGGATTGAAGGCGGGGCTGCCGTCCGGCGTCAGCTGCACCTCGACCAGCCCGCCCTGCGGGCCGCGCCCCCGGATGTGGGTGACCTCGCGGGGGTCGCGGGCCTCGATCTCGATGGCGTCGCCGCCGGGGGTGTCCGGATCGATGGTCGAGACCGGGCAGGCGACGAAGAAGGGAATCGCATTGTCGGCCGCCGCAAGCGCCTTCAGATAAGTGCCCACCTTGTTGGCGACGTCGCCGTTCGCGGCGACCCGGTCGCAGCCGACGATCACCGCGTCGACCCGGCCCTGGCGCATCAGCAGCCCCGCCGCGTTGTCGGGGATCACCGTGTGCGGAATGCCGCGGTCGCCGAGCTCCCAGGCGGTGAGGCTGGCGCCCTGGTTGCGCGGCCGGGTTTCATCGACCCAGACGTGCACCGGCACGCCGGCATCGGCCAGCGCATAGACCGCGGCCAGCGCCGTGCCGTGGGCCACGGTCGCGATCCGCCCGGCATTGCAGTGGGTGAGCACCTGCAGCGCTGCACCGCCGCGCCGCAGCGGCGCAAGCAGCGCAACGCCATGCAGGCCGATAGCCCGGTTGCAGGCGGCATCGTCGTCGCAGATCGCGGCCGCCTCGGACCATGCCGCCTGCGCGCGCCGGGTCTCGGGAAGCGCCCCGACACGGGCGGCGACCCGGTCAAGCGCCCAGCGCAGGTTGACCGCGGTCGGGCGCGTGGCCAGCAGGTCGGCGCGCGCCCGCGCCAGGCCGGCGTCGGTCGGGTCGTCGCGCAGCGCGAACGCCAGCCCGTAGGCGGCGACCGCGCCGATCAGCGGCGCGCCGCGCACCTGCATCGTCCTGATCGCCCGCGCGCAGTCCTCCTCGCCGGCCAGCTCGAGGACCACGTCCTCGAAGGGCAGCAGGGTCTGGTCGCGCGTGAGCAGCCGGCCCTGCTCGTCGATCCAGAGGGTGCGTGGGGCGGTGCTCGGCATTGAGGATTGTCCTGGCAGGGTCTTGCGGCAGGCACTAAGCTGCCGGGTTGTTCGTTCCCGCCCGGCAGCCGCTGCCGGCCGCGGCGGGGTTCCTGGCGCCGATTGTAGGCGACCGGCGCGCCCCTGCCGGCGCCCGCGGCTGAAGACGATGACCGACGTCACCCTGATCTCCGTGTTCCTCGTGGGCCTGCTGGGCGGCCTGCATTGCGCAAGCATGTGCGGCGGCATCGTCTCCGTGATGTCGATGGCCGCCGGCCGGCGCGCGGGGCCGGAACGCGCGCCGCCGCGGGTGATCCCGATCGTCCCGGAGCGCAGGCAGACGCCGCTGCCGGTGCTGCTGGGCTACAACCTGGGCCGGATCCTCAGCTACACGATTGCCGGCGGGCTGGCTGGTGCGGTCGGTTCGACCGCCTTCCTGGCGCGCGGAGTGCTGCCGGTGCAGCAGGTGGCCTTCGTCGCGGCCAACCTGGTGCTGGTGGGAATGGGCCTGTACCTGACCGGCGCGCTGCGCTCGGTCGCGGTCCTCGAGGTGGCCGGCCAGGGGCTTTGGCGCACGCTGCGCCCGCTGGCCTCGCGACTGCTGGCCGCGGATCGCTTCGGCCGCGCCTTCGCGGCCGGGATGGTCTGGGGCTGGGTCCCCTGCGGCATGGTCTACGGCGTGCTGATCGCCGCGCTGGTCAGCGGCAGCGCGCTCGACGGCGCGGCGCTGGCGCTGGCCTTCGGGCTGGGTACACTTCCCAACCTGCTCGCGCTGGGCTGGTCCGCGCACGCCGCCCGGCGCTGGCTCGGCAACCGCGCGGTGCGCATCGCGGCGGGCCTGCTGGTGATCGCCTTCGGGGTCGCCGGACTGATGCGCCTCGACCCGCTGGCGCACGTCCACTCGGTGGTCGACGCCTGCCTGACCTTCTTCTGATGCCTACTTCGCTCACCGCACCGGCCCCTGCGCCGACCGCCGCCGACACCGAAGCGCTCGCATGCTTCCACTGCGGGCTGCCGGTGCCCCCCGGCGGCCGCTGGCGCGTCCGGCTCGATGGCACCGAACGCGAGATGTGCTGCGCCGGCTGCCAGGCGGTTGCTCAGGCGATCGTCGATGCCGGCCTGGACGACTACTACAGGCACCGCACCGAGCCCGCCGCGGGCCCGAGCGCTGTGCCTCCGGAACTGGAGGCGCTGGCGCTCTACGACGAGCCGGACGTCCAGTCGCGCTTCGTGCGCGGCGACGCCGGCTGCGCCGAGACCACGCTGATGCTCGACGGACTGCGCTGCGGCGCCTGCGTCTGGCTGATCGAGCGCACGCTGGCGGCGCAGCCGGGCGTGACCGCCGCCTCGGTGAACTTCGCAACCGAGCGCGCGGTGCTGCGCTGGGATCCCTCGCGCACCCGGCTCTCGACGCTGCTGGCGCGCATCGGCGCGATCGGCTACCGGGCGATGCCCTACGACGCGCAGCAGCGCGAGGCCCAGCTCGCGCGGACCACCCGCTCGCTGTTCCGGCGCATGTTCGTCGCCGGGATCGGAATGATGCAGGTGATGATGTACGCGGTGCCGGTCTACACCGCGGCGCCGGGCGACATCGAGTGGCAGTACGTGCACCTGATGCGCTGGGCCAGCCTGCTGCTGACGATCCCGGTGATCCTGTACTCCGCCCAGCCCTTCTTCGCGGGCGCGCTGCGCGACCTGCGCGCCCGCAGCCTGGGAATGGACGTGCCGGTGGCGCTCGGCATGGGCGCCGCCTTCGCCGCCAGCGCCTGGGCGACCGTCTCCGGCAAGGGCGAGGTCTATTTCGACTCGGTGACCATGTTCGCCTTCCTGCTGCTCGCTGCCCGCTACCTGGAGTGGATCGCCCGGCGGCGCGCCAGCCGCGCGGTCGACGCGATGGCTGCGGCGCTGCCCGAGCGGGTGGCGCGGCTGGTCGGGCTCGGCGCCAGCCCGGGCGAGGCGGAGCTCGCCGCGGCGCAGTCCGAGTCCGTCCCGGCCATCCGCGTGGAGCCCGGCGACCTGCTGCGCGTGGCGACCGGCGACCGGATCGCGGTGGACGGAGTCATCCTCGCCGGCGCCACCTCCATCGACCAGTCGCTGCTCACCGGCGAGTCGATCCCGGTCCCGCGCCGCCCCGGCGACGAGGTGCCCGGCGGCGCGATCAACGCAGGCAATCCCTTCTACCTGCGCGTGCTGCGCCGGAGCGCCGACAGCACGCTGTCGACCATCGAGCGTCTGATCGAGCGCGCCGCGCTCGAGAAGCCCGCGATCGCGATGGCGGCGGACCGGGTGGCGGCTTGGTTCGTCCTGGCCCTGCTGCTGTTCGCCTCCGGCGTGTTCGCGGCCTGGTGGTTCACCGACCCGGAGCGCGCGCTGCCGGTGGCGATCGCGGTGCTGGTCGTCTCCTGCCCCTGCGCGCTGTCGCTGGCGACCCCGGCGGCCCTTGCCGCAGCCACCGGCGCGGCCACCCGCCATGGCGCGCTGGTCGCCAGCGGCCGGGCGCTGGAAACCATGGCGGCGGCCACCGACGTGGTCTTCGACAAGACCGGCACGCTGACCGCGGGCCGCCCCCGGCTCGCCGGCCTGCGGACCTGGGACGGGCTGGACCGCGGGCAGGCGCTGTCGCTGGCCGCCGCGCTCGAGGCCGGCTCGCCGCACCCGCTGGCGCTGGCGCTGGTCGAGGCGGCCGGCGCTGCCGACGGCCGGGACGCGGCGACCGGCATCGAGCAGCACCCCGGACTGGGCGTGGAGGCCGACATCGGCGGCCGGCGTCTGCGGCTGGGCTCGCGCGCCTTCGTCTCGCAGTGGGCGCCGCTGCCCGCGGAGGCCGGCGGCACGGGCTCGGAGGTTTGGCTCGCGGCGCGCACCGGCGTGCTGGCCCGCTTCGAGCTGCGCGACGAGTTGCGCGCCGACGCCGCGCAGACGGTGGCGCGGCTGTCGGCGGACGGCCTGCGGGTGCACCTGCTGTCGGGCGACCACGCCGACGCGGTCGCCTCCGTGGCCGAGGCGCTCGGCGTGGAGCGCCTGCGGGCCGGCGCCTCGCCGTCCGACAAACTGGACTACGTGCGCGCGCTGCAGCGCGACGGCGGGCGCGTGCTGATGGTGGGCGACGGCGTCAACGAC
>JBKHVS010000159.1:0-6521 GCA_046569945.1 Gammaproteobacteria bacterium
AGTTCGAGTACGCGGAGATCGTCGCGCGCCACTTCGGCACGGTGCACGAGCGCATCTTCGTGCCCGAGGCGGAACTGCTGCGCCGGTTGCCGGAAGCCATCGAAGCGATGAGCGAGCCCATGGTCAGCCACGACTGCATCGGCTTCTTCCTGCTCTCCGAGGCCGTCTCGCGCCACAGCCGGGTCGTGCAGAGCGGCCAGGGCGCCGACGAGGTGTTCGGCGGCTACCACTGGTACCCGAAGCTCCAGGGCAGCACCGACCCGGTCGGCGACTACCTGGCGGCCTTCCGCGACCGCGACCACGAGGAGTACCGCAGGACGGTGCGCGCGGACCATCGCAGCGCCGACGCATCGGCTCGCTTCGTCGCCGAGCGCTTCGCCGCGCCCGGCGCGCCGGACCCGGTCGAGCAGGCGCTGCGCCTGGACACCACCGTGATGCTGGTGGACGACCCGGTCAAGCGCGTCGACAACATGACGATGGCGTTCGGACTGGAGGCGCGGGTGCCGTTTCTCGACCACGAACTGGTGGAACTGGCGGCCCGAATCCCCGTGCGGCACAAGCTGGCCGGCGGCGGCAAGGGCATCCTGAAGGACGCCGCGCGCGCCGTGGTCCCCGCCGCAGTCATCGATCGCCCCAAGGGCTACTTCCCGGTGCCGGGACTGAAGCACCTGCAAGGACAGACGCTGGAACTGGTGCGCGACGCCGTGCAGGGCCGCGCGGCGCGCGAACGGGGCCTGTTCGAGCCGGCGTACGTCGATCGGCTGCTGACGGACCCGTCGGCTCACATCACGCCGTTGCGCGGCTCCAAGCTCTGGCAGCTGGGGCTGCTGGAGCTCTGGCTGCAAACCCACGTGCGATAACCAAGGAGAACGCTGCCCATGCTGAGACAACAAGCCCAACGCGGCAACCGCCTGGACCGCCATGCCATTCCGCCGGCCGAAGCGCCGGGCCGCCCGGCGGCTGCGCCGGAGGCCGCGATCGTCGAGTGCGGCTGGGGCCGGCTGATCGCGGGGCACATGTTCGCCGATCCGGGCGCCGTGGCGCAGGCGCTGCTGCAGGAGCGCCCCGGCCAGCGCGACATCGCGTTCTACCTCGACAAGCCGCACGTGGTGGTGGCGCACGCGCCGCAGCAGCTGTTCGTCGACCCGTCCGAGACCTACCGCCTCACGCTGGCCACCTACCGGCCGCAGCGCGCGGCGCGGCGCGGCTTCACGGTGCGGCGGCTGCGCACGCGCGCCGACATCGCGGCGGCCAACGCGATCTACCGCAGCCGGCGCATGGTCCCGCTGGACCCGGCCGTGACCTGGAGCCAGCGCACGCAGCGGCACATCGAGCACGTGCTGGCGGAGGACCGCGCCACGGGCGAGGTGATCGGCGTCGCAATGGGGCTGGACCACGCCGAAGCGTGGCGCGACCCGGCCGGCGGCTCCAGCCTGTGGTCGCTCGCGGTCGCTCCGCAGGCCAGCCATCCTGGCATCGGCGAAGCGCTCACGCGGCACCTGGCCGAGCAGTTCCTCGCGCGCGGGCGCGCCTACATGGACCTGTCGGTGCTGCACGACAACCGCAGCGCCATCGCGTTGTACGAGAAGCTGGGCTTCCGCAACGTGCAGGTGTTCGCGGTGAAGCACCGCAACGCGATCAACCGGCCGTTGTTCACGCAGCCGCTGGGCGGACAGCATCCGTTCAACCCCTACGCGCGCATCATCATCGACGAGGCGCTGCGGCGGGGCCTGCGGGTGGAGCCGGTCGACCCGGAGGCCGGCTACTTCCGGCTCGGCCACGGCGGGCGCAGCGTGGTCTGCCGCGAGTCCCTGTCCGAGCTCACCAGCGCGGTGGCGATGAGCCGCTGCGCCGACAAGCGCGTCACTTCGCGGCTGCTCGCCGCGGCCGGTCTGAACGTGCCGGCGCAGGCGCCGGCCGGAAGCCATGAGGGCAATCTGGCGTTCCTGCGCGAGCACCGCGCGATCGTGGTCAAGCCCGTCGACGGCGAACAGGGCAAGGGCATCAGCGTGCACATCACGGATGCCGACGAGATGGAAGCCGCCATCGAGACGGCCAGCCACTTCGACGAGCGGGTGTTGCTGGAGCAGTTCTGCGAGGGCCAGGACCTGCGCATCGTCGTGATCGATCACCAGGTGGTTGCCGCGGCCGTGCGCCGGCCCGCCACCGTGGTGGGCGACGGCCAGTCCACCGTGGCGGAACTGATCGCCAAGCAGAGCCGCCGCCGGGCCGCGGCGACCGGCGGCGAGTCGCGCATCCCCGTGGATGCCGAGACCCGGCGCTGCATCGGGCTGCAGGGCTGGCAGCTCGAGGACGTGCTGTCGGCCGACCTGGCGCTGCCGGTGCGGCGCACGGCCAACCTGCACACCGGCGGCACGATCCACGATGTCACGGCCATCCTCCATCCAACACTCAAGCTGGCGGCGGAGCAGGCGAGCCGCGTGCTGGACATCCCCGTGACCGGCCTGGATTTCCTGGTGCCGTCGGTCGAAGGGCCCGACTACGTGATCATCGAAGCGAACGAGCGCCCGGGCCTGGCCAACCACGAGCCGCAGCCGACGGCACAGCGCTTCGTGGACCTGCTGTTTCCGTCCACCCGCGCCGTGGAGGCCGCCCATGAAACCTGAGACGCCCAGCCACCTCGCCCTGCCGGCGATCGACGAGGCCTTCCTCGAGGAGACGCTGCTGCAGCTGATGGCGATCCCCAGCCCGGTCGGGATGACCGACGGCGTGGTGCGCTACACCGCGACGCGCCTCGAATCCATCGGCGTGCCGTACGAGATCACGCGGCGCGGCGCCATCCGGGGAACGCTGAACGGACGCGAGCGCCTGCCGGCGCGCGCGATCGTCGCGCACCTGGACACGCTGGGCGCGATGGTGCGCGAGCTCAAGCCGAACGGGCGGCTCGCGGTCGTGCCGATCGGCCACTGGTCCTCGCGCTTCGCCGAGGGCACGCGGCTCACGGTCTACGGCGACCAGGTCCAGGTGCGCGGCACCTGCCTGCCGCTGAAGACCTCGGGCCACGCGTTCGGGCCGCAGGTGGACAGCCAGCCTTCCAGCTGGGACGACGTCGAGGTGCGCGTCGACCTGCCGGTGCGCAACGCGTCCGATCTCGCGGCGGCCGGCCTGAACGTCGGCGACTGGATCGCGCTCGACCCTCAGCTGGAACTGGTGCCTGGGGGCTACATCAATTCGCGCTACCTGGACGACAAGGCGGCGGTGGCCGCGCTGCTCACGGCGTGCAAGGCGATCACCAGCGTCGGCCTGCGGCCCCCGGTGGATGCGCACCCGCTGTTCACCATCACCGAGGAGATCGGCTCCGGCGCCTCCGCCGCGCTGCACGGCGACATCGCCGAGATGGTCAGCCTGGACATCGCCATCGCCGCGCCGGGCCAGAACACCGACGAACATGCCGCCACCATCTGCATGCAGGACATGTCGGGGCCGTTCGACTATCACCTCACCCACAAGCTGATCGGGCTGGCGCGCGAGCACGGCATCCCGCACCGGCGCGACGTGTTCCGCTTCTACCGCTCCGACTCCGCGGCCGCCGTCGAGGCCGGCAACGACATTCGCACGGCCCTGATCGGGTTCGGCGCCGACGCGTCGCACGGCTACGAGCGCACCCATCGCGACGCCCTCACCGCCTTGGCCCGCCTCAGCCTCGCCTACCTGCTCTCGGAGCCGGTGGCGCGCCGCGACCGCAAGAGCCTGGGCTCGATCGAGGGCTTCACGGAGCAGCTCACGCCGGGCCAGATGGAGGTGCCGGCGACGAGCCTGCCGCCGCCGGAGACCTTTCTCGAGACCGCGCCCGTCCCGCCGGCTCCTGGCGAGCACGCCCCCTGAGACCGGCCGGCCGGCGACCGCGCTGGCGCGGCCCGGCCGGTGGCCGTCCCACGCAGCCCGCGTTGCGGGCATGATGAGCAGCCATGAATGGCTCCACACCTCCCCGGAAGCCGACCGGCACGCCCACGCCCGGCGGTGCCACGCTGCCGCCGCGCAAGTACTGGCCGTGGTTCCTGCTGGTCGTGCTCGTCAATTACCTGCTGGTGAGCTACCTGTTCCCGCAGCCCAACGCGCCGGTCACCGTGCCGTACACCGTCTTCCGCGAGCAGGTGGCCAAGGACAACGTCATCGCGATCTACAGCCGCGGCACGACCATCGAGGGCCGCTTCCGTTCCCCGGTGACCTGGCCGACGCCGGAAGAAGTGAAGGAGGCTGGCCAGCAGGTCCCGCGCACCGCCCTCGACCGGCGCCTGCTGCCGCCGCCGCGAACCTCCGTGTACTTCAGCACGGAGCTGCCGGCCTTCTTCGACCGCGGCCTGGAAGATTTCCTGATCCGGAACAAGGTCGAGATCAGCGCGGTGCCGATCCAGCAGGGCGGCCTCTGGAACACGCTGCTGCTCTTCGCGCCGGCGCTGCTGCTCATCGGGTTCTACGTGTGGATGTACCGCCGCATGGCCGGCCAGGGCGGGGCCGGCATGGGCGGGATGTTCGGCATCGGCCGCAGCAAGGCCAAGCGCTACGACACCACCGACGCCGCCAATCGCGTCACGTTCGACGACGTGGCCGGCATCGACGAGGCCGAGGCCGAGCTGGTGGAGATCGTCGACTTCCTCAAGGCGCCGGACAAGTACACGCGCCTGGGTGGCACGGCGCCGAAAGGGGTGCTGCTGATCGGCTCGCCGGGCACCGGCAAGACCCTGCTGGCCAAGGCCGTGGCCGGCGAAGCGGGCGTGCCGTTCTTCTCGATGAACGCGGCGGAGTTCGTCGAGATGATCGTCGGCGTCGGCGCGGCGCGGGTGCGCGACCTGTTCAAGCAGGCTCGCGAGAGCGCGCCGGCCATCATCTTCATCGACGAGATCGACGCGATCGGCCGGGCCCGCGGCCAGATCGGCACCATCGGCGGACACAGCGAGCAGGAGCAGACGCTGCAGCAGATCCTGACCGAGATGGACGGCTTCAGCGGACGCGAAGGCATCATCGTGCTGGCCGCCACCAACCAGCCTGACGTGCTGGACCGTGCGCTGCTGCGGCCGGGGCGCTTCGATCGCCGGGTGGTGGTCAACCTGCCGGACAAGGTCGGCCGCGAGGCGATATTGCGCGTGCACGTGCGCAAGGTGCCGCTGGCGCCGGACGTGAGCCTGGAGGAGCTGGCCCAGGCGACACCGGGCTTCTCCGGCGCCGACCTGAAGAACCTGGTGAACGAGGCGGCGCTGCTGGCCGCGCGCCGCAGCGAGAGCGCCGTGGGCCACAAGGACTTCCTCGACGCCCTGGAGAAGATCGTGCTCGGCCCGGAGCGGCCGCTGCTGCTCTCCGCCGACGACCGCGAGCGGATCGCCTATCACGAGGGCGGCCACGCGATCATGGGGCTGGTGGTGCCGGGCGCCGATCCGGTGCACCGCGTGAGCATCGTGCCGCGCGGGCAGGCGCTGGGCGTCACCTACCAGCGGCCCCAGACCGACCGTTACAACTATCCCGAGGCCTACCTGCGGGCCCGCATCATCGGCATGCTGGGCGGGCGCGCCGCCGAAGAAGTGGTGTACGGCACCAAGACCACCGGCGCCGAGAACGACATCGAGCAGGCCACGCAGCTGGCGCGCAACATGGTGACCCGCTGGGGCATGAGCGACGCGCTGGGCATGGTGCAGCTCGCGCCGCGCGGCAACGCGTTCCTCGGCGGCCCGGCCGGCTTCGGCGGCGAGAAGCCGTTCAGCGAGCAGACGGCGGCGCTGATCGACGCGGAAGTGCAGCGGATCATCAACGACTGCCATGAGGAGGCCAAGCGCCTGCTGCGCGAGCACCGGGCCGCGCTGGACGCGCTGGTGGCGGCGCTGCTGCGCAAGGAAACGCTCTCCGAAGAGGAGATCCTGCAGGCCACGGGGCTGCCGCCGGCGCCGCAACTGGAGGCGCGTCCGCTGCGCGACTGAAGCCTGTGGCGCGGCGGCCCGGCTCGGCCTGTGCGAACGCGCCGACCGGCTGCACCGCGTACCTCCTCGCGACGCGGGCCGCGTTGCTACAGTAGCGGACGATGCACGGACTTCCGGTCGCCCTCGTGATCGCACTCGCACTGGGAGGGCCTGCCCGGGCGCAAATGCAGGATCGGGCGCCGCTGCCGGATCTGCTGCAGCGCGCGGGGGCCGCGACCAGCGGCGGCGCCCCCGACCTGACGGGACTCGACTCGTCCCCGACACGCGACCAGCAACTGCCGCTCTTCCGGGCCGTGATGGCCGCGCCGCTCGATGCGCCGTACCGTGCCGGCGTGCTGGGAGATTCCGTCCGGCGTGCCGCCGGATCGGCGCATGAACTGATTTCCCTGGCAGGGGCGCTCTCCGGCGCCCGGCTGCGCCGTCCACCCGATTTCGGCATGGCTGCCATCGCAGCCCAGCTGCGCGCGGCGCCCGATCCGCTGGCGGCCGGTCTGGCGTGGATGGCTGCGACGAAGGCCGGCGCGGACTGGGTGCCGGCGCTGCCCGATCACGCCCGGCTGCCCAACCCCTTGCGCTACGAGCTCGCGCGTG
>JBKHVS010000160.1:0-6430 GCA_046569945.1 Gammaproteobacteria bacterium
CGGCAAGCAAGTGCGTACGCTCAGCCTCGGAGAGCGCATGGCTCGGCACCGGACGCACCGCCTGCGGCCGTCCGTCACCGCTGACGAGACCCTCGCCGGCCTGCCAGCGTTGCAGGGTGCGCGGATCGATGCCGGCGGTCTCGCAGGCGGCGATCAGGGTCTCGCTTTCGGCGAGAAAACCGTAGCCTGGATGGATGGCTGCGGCGCCGGCGCGCTGGGCGGCGGCGAGACCCTGCTCGCGTTGCCGGCCGACGAGGCCGCCGGCGAGTACGCGCTGGTCGACCGCTCCAGCCTGGACGACAGCGACTTCGCCGCGGGCACGCTGCGCAATGCGGTCGGCGCCGGCGACCTGCTGATCGTCACCACGCCCGCCTTCGCCGACACGCCCGAGGGCGAGGTCGTCGACACCAGCGGCCGGATCGGGGCGCGCGGCGCGGCGGTGCTGCACCGGGCGCGCAACGGCTTCGTCGACGACATCGGCCAGTTCGGCCGCCCGGTGCCCACGATGGAGCGGCGCGAGGTCGCGGCGGTGGACCCGGCCGGCGGCACCGGCGCGATCGGCAGCGCGCCGGGCCGCGCAGCGACCCACGAAGCGCTGCCGGCGCAGCTGGGCCACCCCGGCGTGCCTGCGGCAGCGGAGATCCACGGCAGCGGCGCGGCCATCGCCGGCCCGCTGGCCGGCCCGCTCGAACTGCTGATGCGCGAGCGCGCTGCCGCGAGCCTCGCCGGCTTCATCTCGATCGCCCAGGCGCCGGCGAATGCGCCGGCCGACCCCGGCGGCACCACCGCCTTCGGCGCGCTGCTGGAGACGCTGACGCACGGCATCACCGGCGACGCGATGCTGCGCGCCTTCGTGTCCCAGCAGGAGGCCCTCGGCGGCTTCCAGCCGGGCCGCGGATGGCTAGCGCTGAAGGCTTCGCTGGAGAACGCGATCCCCTCGCTGGACATCGACTCGCTGATCGACAGCGCGGGCTTCGACGACGAGACCCTGGCCGCCGCGCTGGACCGCGCGATCGTCAAGACGCGCGACGGCGCCGCGCAGGCCGCGATCGCGCTGCAGGCGGCGATCGGCCGCGCCGAGGACTTCATCTACCTGGAGACCCCGGCGATCGACGCGCTCGCCGCCGGCGGCGGCACGATCGACCTGGTCGGAGCCATCCGCCGGCGCATCGGCGAGCGGCCGGGACTGACGGTGCTGCTCTGCGTGCCGGAGCGCTTCCTGCCCGGCCAGCCGAAGAAGCTCGAGACGCTGCGGCGCCTGGGAGTGGGCGCCGCGCTCAAGGCGCTGCGCGACACCGCCCCCGCCAACGTGGCGCTGTTCACGCCGACCGCCGGCTCGGGCCGACCACTTCACATGGCTTCCACCACGGTGATCGTCGACGACGCCCTGCTGCTCACCGGCAGCACCCACCTGTGGCGGCGCGGGCTGAGCTTCGACAGCTCGCTTGCGATGGCGATGTTCGACGAGGCGGTGGCGCGCAGCCGCCCGAACGCGGTTCGCGCCGCGCGCCGCCAGCTGCTGGCCGACCGGCTGGCCATCGTCCCGGCGCTGGTGCCGGACGACCCGCGCGGGCTGTGCGCGGCGCTGCTGCGGCTGAATGCCGCCGGCGGCCTGATGCGGGTGCTTCCCGACGCCTACCCGGCGGCCGACGATCCCACCACGCCTGCCGACCTGTCGGTATGGAACCCGGACGGACGCCCCGGCGGCACGAGCAACTGGTACGCGATCCTCGGCGGGCTGTCGGCCGACGCCGCGACCGAACTGGGCAACGCGGCGCGCTGAGGGCCGGGCTTCGCCGTGGCGTGGCAAACATTTTCCCGACAGACGCGCACACATTCCGGTTTTCGCGTATCATCCGCCCCAGTTGTGCACTGCAGCAGTCCTCTTGTGCCGTTCCCCACGGCCATCCGGTGACAGGCCTGTATTTCACAGCCCACCGCCGCCGACCTCCCGACACACCTTTCGTTTCGCGAGTCCGGCCTTTCCTGTACTCGCATCCGGCATCCAGGCCGGATCAATGAACAGAGCGTGCCCGCGTCCTGCGCGGTCGCCTCCGAAAGGTGTTTCCATGTCCCAAGCCACGTTCTCCGAACTGGGCCTAGCCGCCCCCATCGTCGAAGCCCTCACTGCCGCCGGCTACGAGCATCCGACCTCCGTCCAGGCGCAGTCGATTCCGTCCGCCCTCGAAGGCCAGGACCTGCTGGTGTCCTCGCAGACCGGCAGCGGCAAGACCGCCGCCTTCGTCCTGCCGGGCCTGCAGAAGCTGCTCACCGACTCGAAGATTTCCGGTCGCGGCCCGCGCATGCTGGTGCTGACCCCCACCCGCGAGCTCGCGCTGCAGGTGAACAAGGCCGCCATGACCTACGGCCGCGGCCTGCGCAAGCTGCGCACCCTGTGCGTCGTGGGCGGCAGCCCCTACGCGCAGCAGCTGCGCATGCTGGAGCGCCCGGTCGACATCGTCGTCGCCACCCCGGGCCGCCTGCTCGACCATCTGCAGTCGGGCCGCATCGACTTCGGCCGCCTCGAGATGCTGGTGCTGGACGAAGCCGACCGCATGCTCGACATGGGCTTCGTCGAGGACATCGAGTCCATCGTCGCCCGCACTCCCGAGACGCGCCAGACGCTGCTGTTCTCCGCCACGCTCGACGGCGTGGTCGGCCAGCTGGCCCGCCGCCTCACCCGCGACGCCAAGCGCATCGACGTGGCCGCTCCGGCCCGCGAGTCGCTGATCGAGCAGCGCCTGATGTTCGCAGACGACCTCGGCCACAAGAACCGCCTGCTGGACGCGCTGCTGCGCGACACCGGACTGAACCAGGCCGTGGTGTTCGCCTCGACGCGCCGCTCCACCGAGGACATCGCCCAGCTGCTGGCCGACAGCGGCTTCGCGGTCAGCGCGCTGCACGGCGAAATGCACCAGGGCCAGCGCAACCGCACCCTGCAGGGCCTGCGCGACGGACGCACCCAGGTCCTGGTGGCCACCGACGTGGCTGCCCGCGGCATCGACGTGGCCGGCATCAGCCACGTCATCAACTTCGACTCGCCGCGCAACGCCGAGGACTACGTGCACCGCATCGGCCGCACCGGCCGCGCGGGCCGCACCGGCGTCGCGGTGACGCTGTTCAACCACAGCGAAGCGCATCGCGTGCGCGACATCGAGCGCTACACCGGCAAGCCCATGCAGGTGAGCACCATCCCGGGCCTGGAGCCGGTGCGCCGCGCGCCCTCCACCAAGCCGCGCTTCGGCCAGGGCCGCCCCGGCGGCGGCAACGGTCCGCGCCGTGGCGGACCCTCGTCCGGCTTCGGCGCCAATCGCCCCTTCGGCGGCGGTGACCGCGGCGGCTTCGGCGGCGGCGACAATCGCGGCTTCGGCGGCGGGGATCGCGGCTTCGGCGGCGGCGATCGTGCCCAGGCCGGCGGCGCCGACAATCGCGGCTTCGGCGGCGAGAATCGGGGTCATCGCGGCAACGACCGCGGCGGCTTCGGCGGAAATGATCGCGGCTTCGGCGGCGGCGATCGCGGCGGCTTCGGCGGCCGTGGCCGTCCGGGCTCCGGCGCGCGCCAGGGCCGGGGCTGATGCCCCGGGGCGCCCGGCACTGCGGCCCTGCGCCGTGGCCCGGTGCCCCAGCCGCGGCGCCCCAGGCACCGCGGCCGCCCGCCCGATCACCGGGCGGCGCCTGAATGAGCAGCACCCCTCGCGCCCGTCCGGGCGCGAGTCACGTCCGGAGTCCCTCCATGCCCCGCGCCATCCTCGACGAATCCAGCATCCACCCCGAGATCCGCGCGTTCGTCGCCTCGCATCACGCAGGCATCGTGCGCGAGGTGCAGGACGCGATCGCCGCCAACGACGTGGTCGTGGTCGGGATGCGGTTCAACCCCTTCCCGAAACGCGCCCGCGCCGCGCTGGCACGCGCCGGCGTCGCGCACCGCTACCTCGAATACGGCGGCTACCTGAGCGACTGGCGCCGGCGCAACGCGCTGAAGATGTGGACCGGCTGGCCCACCTTCCCGATGGTGTTCGTCAAGGGCACGCTGGTGGGCGGGGCCCAGGAGCTGGAACGGCTGATCGCCAGCGGGGAACTGCAGAGGATGCTCGCGCGAGCCTGAGTGGCAGGCGCCGCTGTCCTTTGCCTCCCTCTCGCGACGCGTGCGGGCTCGCCGGACATCGGAGCTCGCCTCTCTGTCAGACAGCGACTGACGGGTCGCTATAATCCGGAAACGCGAGCCATCCGGGAGCAGGCCATGTCAACGCGAATCAGCGCGCGTCTCGATGACGCCACGCAGGCAAAGCTCGAGTCGATCCAGGCGCAGACGGGCAGGAGCGTCACCGAACTGGTGAACGAAGCGCTCGATCTGTACTACCGCATGCTGCGAGCAGACAGCCTCGAGTCGAACCGCGCCTTGCTGTCCCTCGCGGGTATCTTCAGCGGCCCGTCTTCGCTTTCGGAACGTGTGAAGGAAGAGTTCACCGAGGCGCTCGATGGCAAGCACGCCGGTCATCGCTGATACCGGTTTCTGGATTGCACTGCTCAACGAGTCGGACGCCCATCACACGCGGGCGGTGGAGGTCCTGCGGACCCTGGAAAGCGGAGACATTCTCTCCACAGATCGCCGCGATTTCAATGCGTACCGATGGAAGAGCCGCAAGCCTTTCAACAACCTGCTCCTTCCTGGCTGAAGCAGAGCCACCGCGGCGCCCCGCTCAGCGCACCGTGATCCGCCGCTCCGCCTGCGCCGCCACCGCATCGCCGCGCAGCAGGCGGTAGCGGCCCAGGTACTCGCCCTCGGGCCATCGCTCGCCGCGCAGGCGCCGGCCGACGTACGAGAAGTGCGCGGCGAGGTCCTTGTCGATCACGCGCTCGCGCTGGAGGATCCGGCGGCCGTCGGGCCCGATCACCTCGAGGCGCTCGCGGTCGCCGCGGCGCGCACCGAAGCTCTCGACGAAGAACACCAGCACCGGCGAGTCCGCGCCGAGGCCTTCCTCGTACTCGCCGCGCTGCGCCTTGCCGCGGTCCGCTTCCTCGGGCGCGAAGCCCGCGATCAGCACGTCGGTGGCGCGGTAGCGCAGCAGCCCGACGAGATCCTCGCGCCACAGGGTGTCGGCGGCCGGCCCCTGCGCGCAGCCCGGCGCTGCGCCGGCCGGAGGCCGGCTGGCGGGCGAATAGGGGTCCAGCGCGCGCCCATCCTTGCGGATCACGAAGTCGACGTGCGGGAACTCGGTGTTGCCCGAAAGGCCGACCAGCCCGAGGACCTCGCCCGCGCGCACCCGCTGCCCGGGACGTACCCGCACCGATCCCTTCTTCAGGTGGCTGTACTGGGTCACCCAGCCGCCGCCGTGGTCGATGCGCACTCCGTTGCCGGCGTCGCGCCCGCGCAGGTTCTCCCGGCCGCGCTCGCGCACCGAGATGTCGGGTTCGCCATCGCGCGTGCCGACCACCACGCCGGGCGCCGCCGCCAGCACCTCGACGCCCTGCTCCATGCTCGCCAGGCTGCGGACCCGGAAGTCGGTGCCCTTGTGCCCGTCGTAGGAGAGATGGCCGCAGGCGAAATCGCGCCAGCCGCTGCCGGGATCCCGGTCGACGTGGTTCTGGACGAAGCAGTCCTCGCCGGGCGTGCAGCGGATCGGCAGGGCGAAGCGCATCGGCGCGCCCTGCGCCGCCGGCCTCTTCCCGGCACCGGCACCGGCGCCAGCCGCAGCACCCGCAGCACCCTGGGCCCCGGCAGCCGATGCAGGCTGCGCCCGGCCGGGCGCCCAGGAGAGCGCCAGGGCCACGGCCAGCAGCGCCGCGGCAACCCGCCGCGACGCAGCCGGGCGGGGCGGCCGGTTCATCAGCTGCGCGCCAGCCCCCGCGGCAGGGCGAAGGCGGTGTGCTCCTCGATGCCGGGAAGCGTGGACACCCTTGCTGCGCCCAGCTCGCCGAGCCGGCGCACCAGCTCCTCGACCAGCACCTCGGGCGCGGAGGCCCCGGCGGTGATGCCGATGCGTTTGCGGCCTTCGACCCAGGCGGGGTCGAGCTCGGCGGCCGAGCCGATCAGCCGCGCCTCGCAGCCCATCTTCTCGGCGACCTCGCGCAGCCGGTTGCTGTTGGAGCTGTTGGGCGAACCGATCACCAGCACCAGGTCGCATTGCGGCGCCATGAACTTCACCGCGTCCTGGCGGTTCTGCGTGGCGTAGCAGATGTCCTGCTTCTTGGGCTCGGCGATCGACGGGAAGCGGCGCTTGAGCGCGTCGATGATCTCCCGGCAGTCGTCCACCGAAAGCGTGGTCTGGCTGACGAAGGCCAGGCGCTCCGGATCGCGCACCTGCAGGCGCTCGACGTCGGCGACGTTCTCGACCAGGTGGACGCCGTCGTCCGCCTGGCCCATCGTGCCCTCGACCTCCGGATGACCCGCGTGGCCGATCATGATGATCTCTCGGCCCTCTCGGCGCAT
>JBKHVS010000161.1:0-6374 GCA_046569945.1 Gammaproteobacteria bacterium
CTCAGGGAGGTCGAGGCATGATCGCCGTTCCGGAGTTCTCGCTGCCCGGGCCGCTGCGCGCGCTCGGCAGCCGCCTGCCCCAATGGCCTCATTCGCTCGCGCTGGCCACCGCGCTCAACGCAGCCAACCGGCGCGAGGTGTTCGGCGACGCCGAGCGAGAAGCCCTCACCGGCCAGGTCGTGCGGATCCGCGTGCTCGACGCGGGCATCTGCGCCAGCATCGTGTTCCGCGGCGGCCGCTTCCGCCCCGCCTCCTCTTCCGAGGAGCCGGCGCTGGCCTTCGCAGCGAACGCCTCCGCCTACCTGCAGATGCTCGCCCGCCAGGAGGATCCGGACACGCTGTTCTTCCATCGGCGGCTGCTGATCGAGGGCGACACCGAGCTCGGCCTGCTCGTGAAGAACCTGCTGGACCGGGTCGAGCTTCCTGCCTGGCTCAGGGAACGGCTGCAGTCGCAGGGCTGATCCCGCAGCCGCCGTCGCGGTCGCCCGCTGCGCGCGTCGCGGGGTGCGTCGGCCGCGCCGCCTGCCCAATGTCCACGTTCCGATCGTGCCCATGGGAACCCGATTCAGGGGCCTTCCCCTGGACGGGATAAACTGCCCCGGTCATCGGCCCGCGCGCCTGCGGGCCCGTCGAACCTTCCTCCGGAGCCTTCCGCAATGCCGCTTTCCGAAGCCGACGTCCAGTCGGCACTGAGCGAGATCGTCGATCCCAACACCGGCAAGGACCTGGTCGCCGGCAAGTCCGTCAAGCGCGTGCGCGTCGACGGCGCTGCCGTCAGCGTCGAGGTCGAGCTCGGCTATCCGGCCCGCAGCCAGGTCGCCCCGATCCGGGCGATGGTCGCCGAACGCCTGCGCGCTCTGCCCGGCGCCGGCGAAGTCACGGTCAACGTCTACCAGAAGATCGTCGCCCACGCGGTCCAGCGCGGCGTGAAGCTGCTGCCGAACGTCAAGAACATCATCGCGGTCGCCTCGGGCAAGGGCGGCGTCGGCAAGAGCACCACCGCGGTCAATCTCGCGCTCGCGCTGGCCGCCGAAGGCGCCAGCGTCGGCATGCTCGACGCCGACATCTACGGCCCCTCGCAGCCCACGATGCTCGGCATCACGGGCAAGCCGGTGAGCAAGGACAACACCACCATCGAGCCGATGGAGGGCCACGGCATCCAGGCCGCCTCGATCGGCTTCATGATCGACCTGGACACGCCGATGGTCTGGCGCGGGCCGATGGTCACGCAGGCGCTCGAGCAGATGCTTCGCCAGACCAACTGGCGCGACCTCGACTACCTCGTGATCGACATGCCGCCGGGCACCGGCGACATCCACCTCACGCTGTCGCAGAAGGTCCCGGTGACCGGCGCGGTCATCGTGACCACGCCGCAGGACATCGCGCTGCTCGACGCCCGCAAGGGCCTGAAGATGTTCGAGAAGGTGGGCATCCCCATCCTGGGCATCGTCGAGAACATGGCGATGCACGTGTGCTCCAACTGCGGCCACGTCGAGCACATCTTCGGCCAGGGCGGCGGCGAGAAGATGGCGCAGCAGTACGGGGTCGACTACCTGGGCGGCCTGCCGCTCGACATCCGTATCCGCGAGCAGGCCGATTCCGGGCGCCCCTCGGTGGTGGCGGATCCGGACGGTCCGATCGCCGATACCTACCGGCAGATCGCCCGTGCGGTTGCCGTGCGGATCGCCGAGCGCAGCAAGGACATGAGCTCGAAGTTCCCGTCGATCGTCGTGCAGAACACCTGATCGGAGCGGGCGCCTCCCTCAGGGTGCCTCCAGTGTGTCCTCAGGGGCGCCTTCATGGGGCGCCTTCATGTGGCTCCGCAGGCGCTTCCCTCAGGCGCCTGCCCGCGGCGAGGGCATCACGTGGATCGCCTCCGGCATCAGCGACAGCTGCACGGTCGTGCCCACTGCGATGCCCCGCCGGGAAAGCACCTTCTTCTGCGCCGACAGCGTCAGGCGCTCGCCGTTGGCGACGCGCACGTGCACCGTGACCGTGGAGCCGATCGGAACCACGCGTTCGACGACGGCCTCCAGCACGTTTCCGCGGCCGGCCGTGTCGCCCTCGAACAGCCGCACGTCGTCGCCTGCGACGCAGAAGGCCGCCGGGCCGGGCATCACCTGCGCCGCGACCTCGAGGGCGATGCCCTTCCAGTCCAGGCGGCCGCGGGACGCGCCGTCTCCGAGCGCCTGCGCCGGGAAGACGTTCCGGTGTCCCATCAGACGCGCCACGTCGGGTTCGGCCGGGTGCCGGTACACGGCCTCCGGCTCGCCCGACTGCAGCGTGCTGCCCCGGTGCAGCACCACCATCGAGTCCGCCAGCAGCTGCGCCTCTGGGATCGAATGGGTGACCAGCACCGTGGGGATGCGCAGCTGCGAGCGCAGCTCTGCCAGTTCCTCGTACAGGCGCTCCCGGGTCATCTGGTCCACCGCCGAGAACGGCTCGTCGAGCAGCAGCACCTCGGGGCGGCGCACCAGCGCCCGCGCCAGCCCAACCCGTTGCTGCTGGCCGCCCGACAGCTGGCCGGGACGGCGCGACTCCAGGCCCGCGATGTGCACCGCTGCCAGGGCACTGCGCGCTGCCTCGGTGCGCTGCTCGCGGCTGCCCTCGGCCGCAGCCATCACGTTGCCGAGCACGCTCATGTGCGGAAACAGCGCGTAGCTCTGGAACACGAAGCCGACCCGGCGCAGGTGCGCAGGCAGGTCGATGCCCGCCGCGGTGTCCAGCCAGCGCTCGTCGCCCACCCGGACCGTTCCTGTGGCACCGCGCAGCAGCCCGGCGATCGTCTTGAGCAGGGTGGACTTGCCGGCGCCCGACGGCCCCACCACCGCGAGCAGTTCGCCGGGCGCGCAGCGCAGCGATGCCCGCAAGGGGATCGGGAAGACCTGCGTGAGCGAGACGTCGAGCATCGCGTTCAGCGCCCGCGCGCGGCGCGGTTGCGCCGGGTGACCAGGCCCAGCGCCAGCAGGGAGAAGGCGAGCAGCAGCGCGGACATCGCGCCGGCGCCGGCCATGTCGAAGGCCTGCACCCGGTCGTAGATCGCGATCGACGCGGTCCTCGTCTCGCCGGGGATCGCGCCGCCGACCATCAGCACCACGCCGAACTCGCCCAGCGTGTGCGCAGCGGTCATGACCATGCCGGACACCACCCCGGGCCAGGCAAGCGGCAGCTCGACCCGGGCGAAGGACTGCAGGGGCGTCATCCCGCACAGCCGCGCCGCCTGGAGGATCTCCTCGTCCTGGGCCTCGAAGGCGCGCAGCATCGGCAGCACGGCGAACGGCACGTTGGCGATCACCGAGGCAAGCACGAGCCCCTCGAAGGAGAAGGCGAGAGTGGCCTCGAAGAGCCGTGCGTAAGCCTGCCCGAGCGCGGAGTCGGCGCCCATGGCCGTCAGCAGGTAGTAGCCGAGGACCGTGGGCGGGAGGACCAGCGGCAGCGTGAGCGCCGCCTCTGCCAGCCAGCGCAGGCGCCAGCGCGATCGCGCCAGCGCATGGGCGGCGAGGATGCCGGCCGGCAGCAGCACGAGGCTCGTCGCGATCGCGAGCGCGAAGGACAGACGCAGCGCCGACCAGTCCATGTCAGTCGGGGATCGTGAAGCCGTGGCGCTGCAGGATGCGCCGGGCCTCGGGTTGCAGCAGGTGGTCGTGGAAGGCGCGCGCCGCCGGCCCGGCGCGGCGAAGCAGCACCATCCTCTGGCGAAGCGGTTCGTGCAGCGACTCCGGCAGGAGCACCCAGCGGCCCCGCGCAGCGACCGCAGGCGACATCGCGAGCGAGAGCGCGAAGATGCCTCCCTGCGCGTTGCCGCCCGCCGCGAACTGGGCTGCCTGCGAGACGTTCTCCCCCAGCACCAGCCGCCCCGAGATCGTCTCCCACAGACCGGTCCTCTGGAGCGCCTCGCGCGCGGCCCGGCCGTAGGGCGCATGCTCGGGGTTGGCGATCGCGAAGCGGCGCACGGTGCCTGCGGCCAGGGCGGCGCGCAGCCCCGCCAGCGCCTCGTCCGGCTCGAAAGCGCCCGGCTGCGGCGCGAACAGCACGAGCCGGCCGATCGCGTACAGGCTGCCGGAGTCCGCCGTGAGTCCGCGGCGGGCGAGATCCTCTACGAAGCGTTCGTCTGCGGACAGGAAGATGTCGTAGGGCGCACCCTGGGCGATCTGGCGCGCGATGTTTCCGGAGGAACCGTAGACGATCCGCAGCTGCTGTCCAGTGCGGCTCCCGTAGGCGACCGCGATCTCGTCGAGCGCGAATTTCAGGTCCGAGGCCGCGGCGACGGTGACATGGCCGGCGCTGCCTGCGGCCGCGAGGGCCGGGATCGCCTGGAACAGGACGCACAGGAGCAGGAGCAGCTGACGAAACACGAACCCTCCGGGAGGCAGCGGCCGATATTACCGGAGCGTCCCGGGCCCGCGATGGGCCCGCCCCGGGGCGCCTCGGGCAGCGGTTAACATGACGGGCACCATGATCCGCCCACATCGCCCGCGCGCCAGCCGCGTACGCGCCCGGAGCGCAGCGCCTTGAAGGCGGGCGCGGGGAGCGGGCGCGCCGTCACCCTGTTCCTCTGGCTGCTGCTGCCCGCTGCGCTCCTGCTGGCGGCGGGCTTCGGCAGCTACGGGCTGGGGGTGGCCGACCTGCTGCGCATCCTCTGGCATGCGGCGGGCGGTCCCGCGCACGGCCTGCCGGCAGAGGCCGAGGCAGTGCTCTGGCAGGTGCGCCTGCCCCGCGTGGCCTGCGCCGCGCTCGTGGGCGCCGCGCTGGCGATGTCCGGGGCGGGCATGCAGGCGGTGTTCAGGAATCCGCTGGCCGCGCCCGACCTGCTCGGCGTGTCGGCCGGCGCGGCCTTCGGGGCCGTGGCCGCGATGTTCGCCGGCCTCCCGGCCGTGGCCGTGCAGGCCTGCGCCTTCGCCGGGGGCCTGTCGGCGGTGGCACTGGTCTGGTTCGCCTCGCGCTGGCTGTCGGCGGCCGATCGGACGCTCACCCTGATCCTCGGCGGCGTCGCGATCGGCAGCGTGCTCTCCGCCGGGGTCGCGCTCGTCAAGTACCTGGCCGACCCATACAGCCAGCTTCCCGCAATGACCTTCTGGCTGCTCGGCAGCTTCGCCGGAGTCGGGCCCGCTGATGCGCTCGCGCTTGCCGTCGCCACGGCCCTGTCCGGCGGCCTGCTCGCGCTCCTGCGCTGGCGCGTCGACCTGCTGCTGCTCGGCGACGACGAGGCGCGCACCAGCGGCGTCCGCCCCGCGCGCCTGCGCGCTGCCGTGGTCCTTGCCTGCACGCTGGCTGCGTCCGCAGCGGTGGCGGTGGCGGGCGTCATCGGCTGGATCGGGCTCGTGGTGCCGCATGCGGCGCGCCTGCTGGTCGGCGGGGCCTTCGCCCGCCTGCTCCCGGCGGCGATGCTGTGCGGCGCCCTGCTGCTGCTCGCGGTGGACACGCTCTCGAGAAGCCTGCCCGACGCGGAGCTTCCGCCGGGCGTGCTGATGGCTCTGGTCGGCGCGCCGGTGCTGTTCCTCCTGCTGGCACTGCGCGCCGGACGCTGAGCCCTGAGCATGCCTGCGCCTCCCGCCGCCTTCGAAGCCCGCGCGCTGGTCTGGGGACAGCCAGGCACTGCGTTCGGCGGTCCGTGGAGCGCAGCGCTCGCCGCCGGCGAAGTCCTCGCGGTGCTCGGGCCAAACGGCGCCGGCAAGACCACGCTGTTCCGCACGTTGATCGGAGCGCTCGCGCCGCTGTCCGGCGAAGTGCTCTGGGACGGCAGGCCGCTGCGTACCCTCGATCCTGCGCACCGGCCCGCAGCGTGGCGTTCGTGCCGCAGCAGGGGCCGGTGCTGTTCGAGCTCTCCGCTGCCGACTACGTGATGCTCGGGCGGCTCGCGCGCAAGGGGCGATTCGCCGGGCCGTCCGATGCCGATCGAAGGTCCGTTGCGGCCGCGCTCGAGCGGCTCGGGCTCGGCGCGCTGGCCGGCCGTCCCCTGCATCGCCTGTCCGGCGGCGAGCGCCAGATGGTCGCGCTGGCCCGTGCGCTCGCCCAGCAGGCGGCGGTGCTGCTCCTGGACGAGCCGACCTCGAGCCTGGACTTCGGCAACCAGGACCGAGTGCTGTCCCGGATCGAGGGCCTCGCCGCCGACGGCCTGGCGGTGGTCTTCTCGACCCACCAGCCGGATCATGCGCAGCGTCTCGCGTCCCGGGTGCTTGCGATCGACGGCCGCGGCCACGCGCGGTTCGGTACGTCCGCGGAGATCCTCTCGGGCGAGGTGCTCTCCGAGGTGTATGGCGTCGACATCGAACGCATCGAGCGCGCCGGCGGCGCCCCTGTGTTCGTCGCCTCCGGGCGCTAGAATGCCGGCTCCCCACACCTCCCCAAGCATTCCGCACACGCCATGACCATCA
>JBKHVS010000162.1:0-6336 GCA_046569945.1 Gammaproteobacteria bacterium
ACGCGGCCGACTGGCTTCTTTTCAACCGGCCCGACTGGGATCGCTGGGGACGCCTCGCAGAACTGCTCGGGCGCGCCGAAGCGCCGAAGCTGCTCGGCAGCGGCTACGAGCAGATGACGGTCGAGGATGCGCGCCGCTATCACCGGGCCACCTCGAGCATCGGCTTCGGCGCGGGCCGCCGCTTCGCGCGGCAGGTCGATCTCTCCGGACGGCGCAGGCTGATGGATATTGGCGGCGGCTCGGGTGCGTACTCGATCGTCGCGGCGCAGGCCTGGCCGCAGCTGCGCGCGGTGGTCTGCGACCTGCCGCCGGTGACCGTGGTCGCCCGCGAGTTCATCGAGCAGCACGGCGTGGCGGACCGCGTCGACGCGCTCGCATGCGACTTCACGCGCGATTCCTTTCCCGACGGCTGCGATGCCGCCGTGATGGCGAGCAACCTTCCTCAGTACGGGCGCGACGTCATCGCCGCGGTGGTGGTCAAGGCGCACGCCGCGCTGCTGCCAGGGGGCGAGATGCACCTGGTCGGCGAGATGCTCGACGACGACCGCAACGGTCCGGTCGATGCGGCGATGTGGGCCCTGAACGAAGCATTGGAGAACAGCGCCGGCGTCGCCCACACGCGCGCCGACTGCGTCGGCTATTTCGAGGCCGCGGGCTTTCGCGATGTCCGCGTGTCGGAGTTCGTGCCGGGCATCCTGGTGCGCGTCTCGGGTACCAAGGCGATGGAGGGTGCCAGGGCCGGCGAGGGCACCGCATGAAGACCGTCGCCTTCTACGTCGACTTCGTCTCGCCCTACGCCTGGCTCGCCTTCGACGCGCTTCCGCGCGCGGTGAAGGGCAGCGACTGCCAGGTGCTGTACAAGCCGATGCTGCTGGGCGGCGTGCTGCGCCACCACGGCAACCGCGGGCCCGCGGAGACGCCGCCCAAGCGCGACTGGACCTATCGCCAGGTGCTCTGGCTGGCACGCGGGCAGGGGCTCGCCCTGGAGCTGCCCGCGCGGCATCCGTTCAACCCGCTGCAGCTGCTGCTGCTCGCGGTCGCCACGCATCCGCAGGGAACGCCGGATGCCACGGCCTGCGAAGCCGTGTTCCGCCACGTCTGGGAAGGGGGGCTCGATCCGCTGGACGCCGCGCGGCTGGAAGCGCTGGAGCAGCGCCTTTGTCCGGTGCTGGATCCGCGCGGTCCCGAGGCCAGGGCGCTGCTGCGCGCGCACACCGCCGAGGCGATCGGGATGGGCGTGTTCGGCACGCCAAGCTTCGTGGCCGACGGGCGCCTGTTCTGGGGCGCCGACGGCCTGCCGATGCTGCGCGCGTATCTGGACGGCGACCCGTGGTTCGACGGGCCGCAGTGGCACGACGTGGGACAGGTGACTTACGGTCTGCGGTTACCCTAGGGCGCATCGAGACCAGGGCAGGAAAGCATGTCAGAGCGCTGCGACCACGACCATCCCGCGCCGACCGCCGCCGGCAGCATCGGCATCCCGCGCGTCGGCGCCTTCGATCCGGCGGCCTTCGAGGCGGCCGTCGAGAGCCTGCTGCGCGCCTGCGGCGTCTCGCCCGAGTCGGTGCACACCGGCAGCACCGCGCGGCGCGTGCGCGAGCTCTGGGAGCGCCGCCTGCTGGGCGGCTACGCGATCGATCCCGCCGCCGCGCTGGGCGAGGGCTTCGCCGACCCGCGCCAGGACATGGTGGTGATCCGCGGCATCGCGGTGCACGGGGTCTGTCCGCATCACCTCGTGCCCTTCCGCGGCGTGGCCCACGTGGCCTACATACCGGGCGGGCGGCTGCACGGCTTCGGGCGCATCGCGCGCATGGTGGACGCGATCGGGCATCGCTTCACCTACCAGGAGTGGATGACCCGCGACATCGCCGAGGCGCTGGTGAAGCACGGGATGGCGAAAGGCGCGGCATGCGTGATCGACGCAGAGCAGCTCTGCCTGCTGCTCGGCGAGGACCGCCGCGGCGACGAGCGCGTGTACACGCAGGCCTTCGCCGGCTGCTTCGGCGAGAGCGAGCAGTTGAGGCGCGAGTTCGCGCAGGCGATCGGGCCGCGCGCGGCCTGATGCGCAGGCGCGGCTGCCTCGCGCTGCTGCCGGCGGGCGCCTGCGCGCTCGCGCTGGGCGGATGGCATGACCGCGGCGCGTCGGCGGAGCCTCCGGCGACGCGGCCCGTTCCGTCCACCGGCGAGGCGCTGCCCGTCGTCGGCCTGGGCAGCTGGATCACCTTCAACGTCGGCGCCGACCCCGAGGCGCTCGCTGCCTGTACCGAGGTGGTGCGGGCATTCTTCGAAGAGGGCGGCCGGCTGATCGACTCCTCGCCCATGTACGGATCGGCGCAGGCGACCATCGGGCACGCGCTGGCGCGGCTGGGCATGCCCCCGCCGCTGTTCTCGGCCGACAAGGTCTGGATCGGCGACGCCGCGCGCGGTGCCTCGCAGATCGAAGCCTCGGCAAAGCTCTGGGGCGTGAGCCGCTTCGACCTGATGCAGGTGCACAACCTCTGGTCCTGGGAGGCGCACCTGCCGCTGCTCTTAGAGATGAAGGCGGCGGGCCGGCTGCGCTATGTCGGCATCACCACCTCGGAAGGCCGGCGTCACGACGAGTTCGAGCGGGTGATGCGCACGCGGGCCATCGATTTCGTGCAGATCAGCTACAACCTGCTCGATCGCGAGGTCGAGCGGCGCATCCTGCCGCTGGCGGCGGACCGGGGCATCGCGGTGATCGTGAACCGCCCATTCCGCCAAGGGGCGCTGCTGCGCCAGCTGTCGCGCCGCCGCCTGCCGGGCTGGGCCGCGGAGATCGACTGCGAGCACTGGGCGCAGGCGGCGCTCAAGTTCGTCGTCTCGCACCCGGCGGTGACCTGCGCGATCCCGGCCACCAGCCGGGTGGACCACCTGCGGCAGAACATGGCCGCCGCGCGCGGCCGCATGCCCGATGCTGCGTTGCGCGCGCGGATGGCCGCCGACGTCGCGGCCATGTGAGCCCCTGGCATGGACGATTGGCTGAGCTACCGGCCGTCCGATTTCCTGATGTTCTCGCCGCGCGTCTACTGGCGGCTGTTCGAGTCGCTGAACGAGGCCTGGTGGCCTGCGCAGCCGGCGCTGGTCGCCGCGGGGCTCGCCTGGCTGGTCATTTGCCGGCGCGGTGCAACCGGCGACAGAGATGCGGCTCTGCGAATCGCGGCCCTTGCGCTCGCAGCCTGCTGGGGGCTGAGCGCATGGGCCTTCCTGCTCGAGCGTTTCGCGCCGGTGAACCTGGCGGCGCGCGGCTTTGCGGCGGCATTCCTGCTGCAGGCTCTGGGCCTCTTCGTCCTGGCCCTGGGCGAGCGCTCGCTGCAGGCGAAGTCCACTGGGGCCGGGGCGGGCATGGCCTTCCTGCTCGGCCTGTGGGCGCTGCTCGGGCATCCGTTTCTTGCTGCAGCGTCGGGGCGGCCGTGGCTGCAGGCGGAGGTCTTCGGGCTCGCGCCCGATCCGATCGTGATCGGCACGCTGTCCTTCCTCTTGCTCGCCGGGGGCGGACCGGTGATACGGCGCTGGCTGATTCGTGCGCTGTGGATCGTCCCGGTCAGCTGGTGCGTGGTCAGTGCGCTGACGCTCGCGACCCTGGGGTCCGCGCAGGCGCTGGTCCCGCTGCTGGCCGGTGCGCTTGCCATCGCGTCGGCGATGCGGCGCTGAGCAGCGGCATCGGGGCTGCAGGCCTTTCGCGCGTCGCCACCGCTGGCGGACCCTGCGGTTGACCCTGAAACGCTTGGCGGTCTATGGTGGTCCGGCCTGGAATCTCTACAACAAACCTCGAAAAGGGAGGCCGAATGCAGACCGACAACTTCACCGCTGCACTGCAATCCGCGCTGGGAACTCATGTTCCGCAGATCCTCGGGGCGATCGCGCTCCTCGCGGTCGGCTGGCTGGTGGCGGTGCTCGTGCGCGCCGGGGTGCGCCGAGCACTGTCCGTGCTCGGCGTCAACAAGCGCATCAGCGAAAGCACCGGTGCGCAGGTCGACGCCGAGCATCCGCTGGCGGTTGGCGCGTTCTGGCTGGTGCTCCTGGGGGCGCTCATCGCGTCGTTGAACACGCTGGACCTGCCGAGCCTGTCGAACCCGTTCTCGCAGATGCTTGCCGACATCCTCGCCTACCTGCCGCATCTCGTGGCGGGCCTGGCGCTGACGCTCGTGGCCTGGCTGATCGCCACGGTGCTTCGCACGCTGGCGGGCAAGGGGCTGTCCATGCTGCCGGCCACGGAGCGCCTGAGCGAGGCGGCGGGCATGGCGCCGATGGGCAGGTCGGTGGGCAACGTGCTCTTCTGGCTGGTGATGCTGCTGTTCCTGCCGTCCATCCTCGGAGCCTTCAGGCTCGAGGGGACGCTGGGGCCGGTGCAGAACATGCTGACTGTGGCGCTCGACATGCTGCCCAATGTCTTCGCCGCGGCGGTGATCGCCTTTGTCGGTTACGTTGTGGCACGCGTTCTGCGCGGCCTGGTCGGAAACCTGCTTGCCGCGGCCGGCGCCGATTCGCTCAGCGAGCGCATCGGGCTGGACCCGTCGGTGAAGCTCTCGCGTCTGGCCGGTACGCTGGTGTTCATCCTCGTCTTCGTGCCCTCGCTGATCTCGGCGCTCGATGCGCTGCGGATCGAGGCGGTCTCGCGCCCCGCAACCATGCTGCTCGGCAAGATGCTCGATGCGGTGCCGCACGTCATCGCGGCGTCGGTGATCGTCCTGGTGACCTGGTACGTCGCGAGGTTCGCGGCCGGCCTCGCCGCGCGCCTGCTGGAGAGCGCTGGCGTCGACGCGCTCCCCGAGAAGGTCGGCCTCGGCCGGATGCTCTCCGGCGCGTCGCGTCCGTCGCACCTGGCGCAGCTGGCCGTGATGTTCTTCGCGATGCTGTTCGCGGTCGTCGAGGCGGCCGACCAGCTCGGTTTCGGGCAGGTCCGGGACGTCGTGACCACCTTCATCGGCTTCGCGGGCGACATCGTGCTCGGCGGTCTGATCCTGGTGGTGGGCTTCTGGCTCGCCAACCTGGCGCATCATGCGATCCACAAGGCAAGCGGCGAACGCGGCGCCGGGCTTGCCTCTGTGGCGCGCATCGCGATCCTGGGCGTCGTCATCGCGATGGGCCTGCGCGCGATGGGCATCGCCAACGAGATCGTGCAGCTCGCGTTCGGGCTCAGCTTCGGCGCGGTGGCCGTCGCTGTCGCACTGTCCTTCGGGCTTGGCGGGCGCGAGGCAGCCGGAAAACTGATGGAGCACTGGGTCGAGCGCTGGAAGCGCGACTAGTCCGAGGATGAAACCGATTCCTCGGCTTCGTTGAACCGGCGTCGAGCGGCGATGGGCGATACTGGGGGCCGCCGTACTCGCCGCAGTGAGGGCGTGGCGGCGATGACCTGAACGGATCCCTTCCACCGAACCCGAGGTCGGCCCCGGCATGACTGCGCTGAACGTGCTCGGCACCGAGCTGGTGCCCTGTTCCTACGACCCGTTGACCGGATACTTCCGCGACGGCTGCTGCAACACCGACGAGGACGACCACGGCACCCACGTGGTCTGCGCCAGGGTGACGCGCGAGTTCCTCGAGTTCTCGCTGGCGCGCGGAAACGACCTGGTCACGCCGCGCCCCTCCTACCGTTTCGCAGGACTCAAGCCAGGCGACCGCTGGTGCCTGTGCGCGCTGCGCTGGAAGGAGGCCTTCGAGGCGGGCGTGGCCCCGCCGGTGGTCTTGGAGTGCACGCACGCCAGGGCGCTGGAACACCTGACGCTGGCGCAGCTGCAATCCTGCGCGTGGTCACCGGCGCGCTGAGCGCCTCGCGCGCTTCGCGCGTCAGGCGAGTCTGGCGGGCGGCCGCGCGGGACCTTCAGCCGCCCACGATCCCCCGCTCGCGCAGCGCCTGGATGCCCGCCTCGTCGTAACCGGTCTCGCGCAGCACGGCGAGGGTGTGCGCGCCGAGCGTCGGCGCGAGATTCGGGCCGACCTTCAGCGCGCCGTCCATCGTGAAGGGGCTCGACACCGTCAGCCCGGGGCCTTCGGCGAAGGGCACCAGCGCGCCGGCTGCGCGCAGCTGCGGGTCGTTCGGGATGTCATCTAGCGTGCTGATCTCGCTGAAGGTCACGCCGGCTGCGTCGAGCAGCGGGCTCCAATCTGCGCGCGGACGCAGCGCGAAGCGGGCGTCGAGCAGCGCAACCAGCGCCGCGCTGTTGGCCCGCCGCGCTTCGAGCGTGGCAAAGCGCGGGTCGTCCGCTGCCTCGGCGCAGCCGAGCACCTCGAGCAGGGGCCCGAACTGCCGCGCCTCGTTGATCGACACCAGGTTGAGCCATTTCCCGTCGCCGCAGCGGTAGGTGTTGGTCATCG
>JBKHVS010000163.1:0-6224 GCA_046569945.1 Gammaproteobacteria bacterium
CGCGCCGTGCCGTAGCTCGCCACGCCGAGGTTGTACACGGGCCGTCCGCTCAGCGCCTGCAGCTGCGCCGCGAAGGTCTCTTCGTCGTTTGCGCCCCAGCCCATGGCATGGGAATCGCCGATGACCACGATGCCGGTGCCGGCGGGAACGAAGAGCAGCGACAGGTGCTGCAGCAGCTGGCCCGAAGTCCGGCGCAGGTCTTCGCCGGGGCCGCGGCGGACAAGCAGGGCGAGGAAGAGCAGGCCCATGCCGATCACCGGACCGGGGATCGGCAGTCCCAGCGCGCGGGCGATGACTTCGCCGGCGAGCTGGATGACAAGGAGCAGGGTCAGGGCAGCGATCACGTTCGGAGCGCCAGCGGAATGTGAACGGGGGCCGCGCACGCGCGGCCCCCGCAAGGACTCGCGGTGCCGGCCATGGCCGGCACCACATGCGTCGACCTCTACTTCTTCTTCGCTGCCGCGGCCTTCTCGATGGTCCGCGTGATCGTCCACTGCTGGGCGATCGAGTAGACGTTGTTCACCAGCCAGTACAGCACCAGGCCGGCCGGGAAGAAGAAGAACATGACCGAGAAGATGATGGGCATCATCATCATCACCTTGGCCTGGACCGGATCCGGCGGCGTCGGGTTCAGCTTCACCTGCAGGAACATCGTGCCTGCCATGACCAGCGGCAGGATGAAGAAGGGATCCGGCACCGCGAGGTCCTTGATCCAGAGGATCCAGGGCGCGTTGCGCATCTCCACCGAGGCCAGCAGCACCCAGTACAGCGCGATGAACACGGGGATCTGCACCACGATCGGCAGGCAGCCGCCGAGCGGGTTGATCTTCTCCTCCTTGTACAGCTCCATCATCGCCTGGTTCATCTTCACGCGATCGCTGCCGTAGCGCTCGCGCAGCTGCATCAGGCGCGGGGACACGGCCTTCATCCGCGCCATCGAGCGGTAGCTGGCCGCCTGCAGCGGGAAGAATGCGGTCTTGATGATGATGGTGAGCAGCACGATCGCCCAGCCCCAGTTGCCGACGATGCCGTGCAGCCACTGCAGCAGCCAGAAGATCGGCTTGGCGATCACCGTGAGCCAGCCGTAGTCCACCGTCAGGTCGAGCCCGGGCGCCACCTTCTCGAGCATCCGCTGGTCCTGCGGCGCGATCAGCAGGCGCGTCGATGCGGAGGCGCTGGCGCCGGGAGCGAGCTCGGCCATCGGCTGGGTGGCGCCCACCGCGTAGAGGTTGGTGTCGATCTTGCGGGTGTAGAACTCGCGCGCGGCGCCCTCGGTGGGAATCCAGGCCGACACGAAGTAGTGCTGGATGATGCCCGCCCAGCCGTCGGCTGCGCCCTTGACGTGGTCGCCCTTGCCCTTCTCGATGTCGCCGAAGTCCACCTTCTGGAACTTGCCGGTCTCGGTGTAGACCACCGGCCCGGTGTAGGTGCTGTAGAACTTCGAGTCGCCCGGGGGGCTGCTGCCGTCGCGGGTGAGCTGCATGTAGAGCATGGGGCGCATCGGCGCCGTGCCGACGTTGGTCACCTCGTCGGTGATGTCCACCGTGTACGCGCCCGGCGCCAGCCGGTAGGTGCGCACCAGCCGCGCCCCGCCGCTCTCGGCCACCAGCCTGAGCTGCTGCGCGCCGCCCTCGCCCGCTCCCTGGTCCAGCAGGTTGAACACCGTCTTGTGCGTGGGGAAGCTGCTGCCCTGGGGCGCGCCCACCAGGCCGCTCTGCGCGAGGTAGGTGCGGCCCGGCGCCTCTTCGAGCAGCACCACGTTGCCGGTGTCGGTCATCGCCTCTTCGCTGGCCTGGTGCTTGAGCAGCTCGCCGCGGCGCACCTGACCGCCCACGGGGTCGATCTCCAGCGCCAGCACGTCGCTGCGCAGCTTCAGCGGCTCCAGCCGCGGCTGGCCGGCAGCCTGCGCGCCCGCTGCGCCCGGCACGGAGGCATCGCCGGCGACCGAGGCCGGCGCAGCCGGGATGCTCGCGTCGTTCTGCGCCGGCGGCGTGGCGCCCTTGCCCTGCGCGCCCGCCTCGACCTGCGCGGCCGGCGGCTCCCCGAACATCGACGGCTTGCCGTTGTAGCGCTGCCAGCTGTCCCAGAGGAACAGCAGGGACATCGAGAAGACGACCCAGAGGATGGTGCGTTGCAGTTGACTCGATTGCATGTGGTTCACTCGGCAGGTGGATCGCCGCGCATTGCCGCGGGCCAGCGGGTGTTGCCGCCGCGCAATAGCGAAGGATTGTCGGGAACGGGATCGATTCCGCCCGGATTGAACGGGTGGCAGCGGCAGACGCGCGTCACCGCCAGCCAGGAGCCCATGAGGGGGCCGTGGCGGCGCAGCGACTCCAGCGCGTACTCCGAGCAGGAGGGAAAGAAACGGCAGCGCGGCGCCAGCATCGGGCTGATCGCGTACCGGTAGAAGTGCACCGGCGCGCTCAGCACGGCGACGAGGGCGCGCCGCAGCATCGAGGAGATCGAGCGCTCAGCCATTCCGGCGCTCGGTCGGTTGCGGGTTCATCGGGGAGGTGCTGGTCTCGGCGGCGGCGGCCTCGGCCCCGGCCTCGACCGCGGCGTCGGATCGCGACTGCACCCGGCGGCGCAGCCTGGAAAACAGTTCGTCGAGCTCGGCGCGCCAGGCTTTCTTCAGCGCCGCCCTGCCCATGGTCTTCCATTGCGCCTCTGAGCGCCTGAGCTTCACCATCACGACCTGGGGACGCGGCAGCTCGCCCCATGGCGCCAGCCGCCAGGCCTCCCGGGCGACGCGCTTGAGCGCGTTGCGGTCCACCGCGAGCTTCAGCTGGCGCTTGGGCACGGACATGCCGAGCCGCCCTTTCGCCTGATGAGCGGACGCGACGAAACCGTCGGCTTCCGTCATCATGAAAGCCAACCCGAAGTGCGCGCTGGAGAGGTCTGCGCGCCGACGCGCGAGCGCTGCCAGCGAAGCGTCGATCCGCTGCCTGCCCATGGCCGGAAGCTCAGCAGCCGCGTGGCGAAGGCCGCCGCGCTGCAGCGAGCACTGCCTGCCGCGGCATCGCGGTGGCCTTCGGGCCCGCTGTCACGCCGCAGCCGCCACACCGGCGGCGGCTCAGACTGCCAGGCGCTTGCGGCCCTTGGCGCGACGCGCACGGATCACCGCGCGACCGCCGCGGGTCTTCATGCGAACGAGAAAACCGTGGGTGCGCTTGCGGCGCACGACGGAAGGCTGATAGGTACGTTTCATGGCGGTTCTCGAAGAAAAGCCTTTAATTACACCCCATCTGTCAAGGTCAGTCAATCCCGGGCCTGTGGAAAACTCACCTCGTCGGGTTAGAATCACGGGTTCTTCCAGCTGACGTCCGCCCCCCGCTCGCCGCCCCCAGATGCCCCATTCCAGGTCCGCAGAACACGACCCCAGCCAGGCTGCACAGGTGCAGGATCACTGGCTCGCCTGTGCCGCCCGGCTCGAAGCCGAGGTGCCTGCGCAGCTGTTCAAGACCTGGATCAAGCCGCTGGTCTTCCTGGGCTACGAGCCCGACGAGCAGCTGCTGCGCCTGGGCGCGCCCAACCAGTTCAAGCTGAACTGGGTGCGCACCCAGTTCGGCTCGCGCATCTCCGAGCTCGCCGCGGGCCTGCTCGGCCCGCAGACCCGGGTGGCCTTCGAGCTGGCGCCGGGCCAGCCCTCGAGGTCCGCCGCCCCGGTGCCGGCGCCGCGCCCCCCGCAGCCGCCGGCCGATGGCGCGCGCGTCGCGGCCCCGGTCGCGGCCGGCGCCGCCCAGGGGCAGGGCGCCGATCCCGCCCCGGCCCAGGCACCCGAGCCGCCGCCCGCGCCCGCGCAGCCGGTGGTCGACCGCAGCCGGCTGCGCGCGGAGCTCACCTTCGAGAACTTCGTCACCGGCAAGTCCAACCAGATGGCGCGGGCCACCGCGCTGCAGGTGGTGGACCGTCCGGGCACCTACAACCCGCTGTTCCTGTACGGCGGGGTGGGGCTGGGCAAGACCCACCTGATCCACGCGGTGGGCAACGCCTTCCTCGAGCGCAACCCGCGCTCCAAGGTGCGCTACATCCACGCGCAGGAATACTTCGACGAGATGGTCCGCGCCATCCAGCGCAAGACCTCCGAGGACCTCAAGCACTACTACCAGTCGCTCGACCTGCTGCTGATCGACGACATCCAGTTCCTGTCCGGCAAGCCGCGCACCCAGGAGGAGTTCTTCTACACCTTCGACGCGCTGTACGCGGCCCGCAAGCAGATCATCATCACCTGCGACACCTACCCGAAGGAGATCTCCGGCATCGAGGAGCGGCTGATCTCGCGCTTCGACTCCGGCCTCATCGTCGCCATCGAGCCGCCGGAGCTCGAGATGCGGGTGGCCATCCTGCTCAAGAAGGCCGAGCAGCAGTCCGCCCAGCTGCCCGAGGACGTCGCCTTCTTCATCGCCAAGCACCTGCGCTCCAACGTGCGCGAGCTCGAGGGGGCGCTGCTGCGCGTGATCGCCTACGCGGGCTTCCGCAACAAGCCGGTCACGCTCGATCTCGCCAAGGAGGCGCTCGAGGACCTGCTGGCGCTGAACCGCCGGCAGATCTCGATCGAGGTGATCCAGAAGACCGTGGCCGACTTCTTCAAGATCAAGGTCGCCGAGATGTACAGCAAGCGCCGGCATGCGCACATCGTGCTGCCGCGCCAGATCGCCATGTACCTCGCCAAGGAGCTCACGCAGAAGAGCCTGCCCGAGATCGGCGAGGGCTTCGGCGGGCGCGACCACACAACGGTGCTGCACGCGATGCGCAAGATCACCGAGCAGCGCCAGCACGACCCAGAGCTCAACCACCAGATCCACGTGCTCGAGCAGACGCTGCGCGGGTAACGAAACCGCCCTCATGAACAACACCAAGGGGAAGTAGAGAGCATGCAGTTCATCAGAGCCTCTCGCGATTCCATTCTGAAGCCGCTGACCACGGTCGCGGGCATCGTCGAGCGCCGGCACACGCTGCCGATCCTCGCCAACGTGCTGCTGCGCAAGGAAGGGGAGTCGGTTTCGTTCCTGGCCACCGACGTAGAGATCCAGATCCGCACCACGGCATCGCTGGGCGCGGGCGAGGGCGACGGCGCCACCACGGTGTCGGCTCGCAAGCTGATCGACATCCTGCGCGCGCTGCCCGAAGGGCCCGAGGTGAGCATCTCGGTCGCCGGCAAGAAGGCGACGATCCAGGCGGGCAAGAGCCGCTTCGCGCTGCAGACGCTCGAGGCGGAAGACTTTCCCACGGTGGCGGTCAACGACCAGTTCGCCGCGTCCTTCGCGCTGCCGCAGAAGCAGCTCAAGCACCTGCTGCACATGGTGCACTTCGCGATGGCCCAGCAGGACATCCGCTACTACCTGAACGGGCTGCTGCTGGTCACCGACGGCGACATGGTCCGCGTGGTGGCCACCGACGGCCACCGGCTCGCCTACTGCGAGGCGCAGCTCGAGGGCGGCTCGCTGGCGCGCCACGACGTCATCATCCCGCGCAAGACGGTTCTGGAGCTGCAGCGGCTGCTCGGCGACGTCGACGAACCGGTGGAGATCGACGTCGCCGCCAACCAGGTGCGCATGCGCTTCGGCGAGGTCGAGATGGTGAGCAAGCTGGTCGAGGGCAAGTTCCCCGACTACCAGCGCGTGATCCCCAAGGGCTACAGCAAGGCCACCACGGTCTCGCGCGAGGTGCTCGCCTCGTCGCTGGGCCGCGCGTCCATCCTCACCTCCGACAAGTTCCGCGGCGTGCGCCTGTCGCTGTCGCCGGGGCTGATGCGGGTGCAGACCAGCAATGCCGAGCAGGAGGAGGCGATCGACGAGCTCGAGGTCGACTACGACGGCGAGCCCCTCGAGATCGGCTTCAACGTCGGCTACCTGCAGGACGTCCTGGCCAACCTGAAGTCCGAGCAGGTGATGCTCGAATTCGGCGACGCCAGCACCAGCGCGCTGCTGACCGTTCCCGGCGACACCACGTTCCGCTACGTGGTGATGCCGATGCGAATCTGAAGGGTTAATCGATGTCCGAACAGAACTACGACCAGTCTTCGATCCAGATCCTCGAGGGGCTCGAGGCCGTCCGCAAGCGTCCCGGGATGTACATCGGGGACACCTCCGACGGCACCGGCCTGCACCACCTCGTCTTCGAGGTGGTCGACAACTCGATCGACGAGGCCCTGGCCGGGTTCTGCGACGACATCGTCGTCACGATCCACACCGACAACTCCATCTCCGTCACCGACAACGGGC
>JBKHVS010000164.1:0-6221 GCA_046569945.1 Gammaproteobacteria bacterium
GCAAAAGGGGACTACGTTCCCGCCGGCGCCAAGGCCGACGAGACCGTGGCCCGCATCCTGAAGAAGAAGGATCCCGCCGAGCGGCTGAAGCTGCTGCGCGAGTCCGCCAACCCGCAGGCGCAGTTCGTCTGGGCCATCCTGCGCGACTCCTGGCACTACGCGGCCTGCAAGCTCGAGGAGATCGCGGACAACGCGCGCGACGTCGACCTGGCGATGCGCTTCGGCTTCGCGATGGAGCAGGGCCCCTTCGAGGCCTGGCAGCAGGCCGGCTGGAACCAGGTGGCCGACTGGATCAGGGCGGACATCGACGCGGGCAAGGCGCTGGCGAACGTGCCGCTGCCCGCCTGGGTGTTCGAGGGGCCGGTGGCGCAGCGCGCCGGCGTGCACCAGCCGGAGGGCTCGTGGTCGCCTGCGCGCAAGGCCTTCGTGCCGCGCTCGGAGCATCCGGTCTACCAGCGCCAGCTCTTCCCGGTCGCGCTGGCCGGCGAGCAGGCGCCCACCGGTCACACCGGCGGCAACACGGTGTTCGAGGACGAGTCGATCCGCCTGTGGACGCTGGAGGGCCGGGGTGTCGACGACGTGCTGGTCGCGTCGATCCGCACCAAGGTCCATGCCATCGGCCCGGGCGTGATCGCCGGGCTGCTCAAGGGCGTGGAGCTCGCCGAGCGCGAGTACAAGGGCATGGTGATCTGGTCGCCCGACGATCCGTTCTCCTACGGCGCGGACCTGCAGGCGCTGCTGCCGGTGTTCATGTCGGGCGGCTCCAAGGCCATCGAGCCGGTGGTCAGGCAGCTGCAGGACGCGCTGCTGCGCGTGCGCTACGCGCAGGTGCCGACGGTGGCCGCGGTGGCCAACATGGCGCTGGGCGGCGGTTTCGAGGTGAGCGCCTACTGCGCGCGGCGCGTCGCGCACCTCGAGAGCTACATCGGCCTGGTCGAGGTCGGCGTGGGCCTGATCCCGGCCGGCGGCGGCCTGACCTTCGGCGCGCGCCGCGCTTCCGAGGAGCAGGCGGCGGCGCCCGACGCCAACCTGCTGGATTTCCTGAAGAAGTACGTGCTGGCCGCTGGCACCGCGCAGGTGTCGCGTTCCGCGATCGAGGCGCAGTCGATGGGTTACCTGCTGCCGGACGACCGCATCGTCTTCCATCGCCAGGAGCTTCTCTACGCGGCGATCCGCGAGGCCAAGGCGATGCACGACGCCGGCTGGCGGCCGCCGCGCAGGTCGACGATCAGGGTGGCCGGCCGCACCGGCACTGCCACCGTCTCCGCGCAGCTGCTGAACATGCGCGAGGGCGGTTTCATCTCGGCGCACGACTTCCACCTGGGCCGCACCATCGCCGAGGTGATGTGCGGCGGCGACGTCGAGCCGGGTTCGGTGGTGGACGAGGAATGGCTGATGGCGCTGGAGCGCAAGGCCTTCTGCAGCCTGCTGGACCATCCGAAGTCCCAGGAGCGGGTGATGGGAATGATGCAGACCGGCAAGCCGGTGCGCAACTGAACGGCGAACGAGGAGAACAGCAAATGAGCAGACAGATCCAGGACGCCTACGTCGTCGCCGCCAGCCGCACGCCGATCGGCAAGGCGCCCAAGGGCACCTTCCGCAACTTCCGTCCCGACGACCTGCTGGTGCATGCGATCCGCAGCGCGCTCGCGCAGGTGCCGGGGCTCGACCCCGCAGCGATCGAGGACGTGATCGCCGGCTGCGCGATGCCGGAGGCCGAGCAGGGCCTGAACGTCGCGCGCGTGGGCGCGCTGCTGGCCGGGCTGCCGAACAGCGTCGGCGGTGTCACGGTCAACCGCTTCTGCGCGTCGGGCCTGACGGCCGTGGCGATGGCGGCCGACCGGATCCGCGTCGGCGAGGCCGACGTGATGATCGCCGCCGGTTGCGAGTCGATGAGCATGGTGCCGATGATGGGCAACAAGCCGTCGATGAATCCCCGCGTGTTCGAGGGCGACGAGAACCTCGGCATCGCCTATGGCATGGGCCTGACCGCCGAGCGGGTCGCGAAGCAGTGGAAGGTGAGCCGCGAGGCGCAGGACGCCTTCGCGCTGGAGTCCCACCGCCGCGCGATCGCCGCGCAGCAGGCCGGCGAGTTCGCCGACGAGATCTGCCCGGTGGAGGTGGTGGAGAAGTTCCCCAACCTCGATACGCGCGAACTGGATGTCCGCACACGAACCGTGTCGCTGGACGAGGGCCCGCGGGCGGACTCCTCGGCCGAAGGCCTGGCGAAGCTGCGCCCGGCCTTCGCCGCAGCGAAGGATCCCACCGGAAAGGGCACCGGCATGGGCAGCGTCACCGCCGGCAACAGCTCGCAGACCTCGGACGGCGCGGGCGCGCTGATCCTGGTGTCGGAGCGCATGCTCAGGCAGTTCGGGCTCACGCCGCTGGCGCGCTTCGTGTCCTTCGCGGTGCGAGGCGTGCCGCCGGAGATCATGGGCATCGGCCCGAAGGAGGCGATTCCCGCCGCGCTGAAGTCCGCAGGCCTCAAGCAGGACGACATGGACTGGATCGAGCTCAACGAGGCCTTCGCCGCGCAGTCGCTGGCGGTGATCCAGGATCTCGGGCTCGACACCTCCAAGGTCAACCCGATGGGCGGCGCGATCGCGCTGGGGCATCCGCTTGGCGCCACCGGTGCGATCCGCTCGGCCACCGTGGTGCACGCGCTGCGCCGCCGCCAGCTGAAGTACGGCATGGTGACGATGTGCGTGGGCACCGGCATGGGTGCCGCGGGGATCTTCGAGCGGGTGTGATGGCGGCCGGGCTGCGGCTCGAGCTTCCTGCGGGCGACGGCTCCAGGGTCGTCGCCCGCCGCTTCGACTCGGCGGCGCCGGCCGGCGTCGTCGTGATCGGCGCGGCGCTGGCCGTGCCGCAGGCCTTCTATTTCGACTTCGCCGCCTGGCTGGCGCAGCAGGGCTTCACTGCGCTGACCTTCGACTACCGAGGCATCGGCCAGGGCGCGCCGCGCTCGCTGCGCGGCTTTCGCGCGAGCATCGACGACTGGATCCGCCACGACTACCAGGCCGTGGTGGTCGAGGCGCGCCGGCTGGCCGGCGGGCTGCCGCTGACGGTGGTGGGGCACAGCATGGGCGCCCAGCTGGTGCCGCTGCTGCCGTCGGCGCGCGAGGCCTATGCGCGTGTCCGCTTCCCCCTGCTGTCGCTGAGCTTCACCGACGACCGGATGATGCCGGAACGGAACATCGACGCGCTGCACGCGCACCTGCACGGCGTCCTGCGCCAGTCACTCCGGCTCTCGCCCGCCGACGCCGGGGGACCGATCGGCCACGTCGGCTTCTTCCGGCGGCGCTACCGGGACAGCCTGTGGCCGGTGGCGCGGGACTGGATCGCAGCGCGCAGCCGCAGTGCGGGAGCTTCCCGATGCTGCTGACCGCCGCGAAACTGGCGCTGGCGCCGCTGCTGATCCTGCAGGGGCGCCGCGTGCGGCGGCTGGCGACGCGCCTGCCCGAGGCGGCGGGCGAGCGCGAGGGACTGCTGGGCGGCGGGGGCGGCGGGGGCGGCGAGCCGCTGCGGCTGCTGATCGTCGGCGACTCCGCGACGGCCGGGGTGGGCGCGGCCCATCAGCGCGAGGCGCTGGCCGAGCGCCTGTGCGAGCGCCTGTGCGAGCGCCTTCCGGCCCGCGGGCTGCACTGGCGGCTGGTTGCGCGCTCGGGCGTCACGACCGCCGAGGCGCTGGCGCTGCTGGAGGCGGACGGCGCGGGCGCCGGCACCCGCGCGGCGGCCGCCATCTTCCGCGCCGACGTTGCGGTGCTCGCGGTTGGCGTCAACGACGTCACCGGCCAGCTGCCCGTCGGCCGCTGGCTGCAGCGGATGGAAGCGATCGCCCATCGCCTGGAGCACGAGCACGGCGCGCGGCTGCTGGTCGTGTCGGGCCTGCCGCCGATGCACCTCTTCCCCGCGCTGCCGCAGCCGCTGCGCTGGTACCTCGGGGCCAGCGCGCGGCGCTACGATCGCGCGCTCAGGCGATGGGCCGTCCGCCGTCCGGGCACCGTGTTCGTGCCCCTGCCCGCGATGACCGATCCTTCGCTGATGGCCTCCGACGGCTTCCATCCCGGGCCGCCCGCCTACAGCGCCTGGGCGGACGCGCTGGCGGCCGGTATCGACGCGGCGGGGATCGACGGGGCCGGGATCGACGCGGCGGGCACGAGCCGCAGCAGGCCTGCCCCCGTGCCGGTGCTCAGTGCTGGCGGCTCCCGCGCGGGTGCGGGCGGAGCATCGCCGCCACCAGGGTGACGATCGCCAGCGGAATCACGAAGGACATCATCGCCTTCGAGTAGGCGGGCAGCGCGTCGTGGTCGGCCGCCGAGAGGATCAGGTAGCCGGTGTAGGCGGCGTAGTGGGCCACGAACAGCGCGCCTTCCCAGCGGGCGATCTCCCTGCCCGAGATGATCACCGGGATGCAGGCGATCGCCGCGGCCAGCATCACCCAGAGGTCGAAGTTCAGCACCGCCGCCGGCACCGCCAGCCCGCCGTCCGAGACCAGGCCGGCCAGGCCCAGGCAGCCGAGCAGGTTGAAGGTGCAGCTTCCCACCGCATTGCCCACCGCGATGTCGCGCTGGCCGCGCAGCGCCGCGAGCGCCGAGGTGGCCAGTTCCGGCAGCGAGGTGCCCGCGGCGACGATGGTCAGGCCGATCACCAGGTCGCTGACCCCCAGTGCGCGGGCGAAGCCGCTGGCCGCCGACACCAGCCACTGGGCGCCCAGCACCAGCAGGCCCAGGCCCACGGCGATCGCCAAGAGCTGCATCGGCAGCTTCCCCAGCAGGTCCCGCCCGCCGTCCTGCGCCTCGCCGGCCTGGCCCTGCGAAGCCGCATCGGCGTCCGCTGCTTCCCTCTGGGTCCCGCCCGCCGCTTCGCGCCTGCCCTGCACGACCAGGAAGGCGACGTAGGCCGCGAGCAGCGCCAGCAGCAGGCCGGCCTCCAGCCTGTCGATCGTGCCGTCCACCGCCAGGGCGACCAGCACCAGCGACGCGCCGATCATGATCGGCACTTCCTGGCGGATCACCTGCGAGTGCACCACCAGCGGCGCCACCAGCGCGGACAGCCCGAGGATGCCGAGGACGTTGAAGATGTTGCTGCCGACGACGTTGCCGACCGCCATGTCGTTGCGCCCGTCTAGCACCGCGCCCACCGACACCGCGACCTCCGGCGCGCTGGTGCCGAAGGCCACCACGGTCAGGCCGATCACCAGCGGCGACAGCCCGAAGGAGAGCGCCAGCCGCGAAGCGCCGCGCACGAGCACTTCGGCGCCGGCGATCAGCGCGATCAGTCCGCCAAGGAACAGGAGGAGATTGGTCATAGGGGTTCGGGTTCATCTGGTGGCTGCCGCAGGCCGAGGTCCGGCGCGCAGGACGGCGGTCCGCAGGCCGCCGTGGCGCGAGGTTACACTGGCCGCCCCCGGCCCGGCGACTGTCGCCGGGCGGATGCGCGACGGCCGACAGGGCCGGCCCGACACGGAGAACACAGGACATGAGCGAATTCGTGAAGTACGAGCAGGACGGCGCGGTGGTCACGCTGACGCTGAACGACCCCGATGCGCGCAACGCGCTGTCCACCCAGGCGCAGTGGGACGCGGTGGTCGATGCCTGCCAGCGCGTGCGCCGCGACCAGTCGGTGAACTGCGTGATCCTGACCGGCGCGGGAAGCGCCTTCTGCGCCGGCGGCAACGTGAAGGACATGAAGAACAAGAGCGGCATCGCCGGCGGCAGCCCCTACGCCATCCGCGACGGCTACCGCAACGGCATCCAGCGCATCCCGCTGGCGCTCTACGACCTCGACGTGCCGACCATCGCCGCGGTCAACGGGCCGGCGATCGGCGCCGGCTGCGACCTGGCGATGATGTGCGACATCCGGATCGCCTCCGAGCGCGCGAAGTTCGCCGAGAGCTTCGTCAAGCTGGGCATCATCCCCGGCGACGGCGGCGCCTGGCTGCTGCCGCGCGTGGTCGGGATGTCGAAGGCTGCCGAGCTGACCTTCACCGGCGACACGATCGGCGCCGACGAGGCGAAGGAGATCGGGCTGGTCTCGCGCGTGGTGCCCGGCGAGCGGCTGATGGACGAGGCGAGGGCGCTGGCCGCGCGCATTGCCGCCAATCCGGGCCCCGCGCTGCGCATGTCGAAGAAACTTCTGCGCGAAGGCCAGCACGTCCGTCTGGACACCCTGCTGGAGATGTCCGCCGGCATGCAGGCGCTGGCCCACTTCACTCCCGA
>JBKHVS010000165.1:0-6134 GCA_046569945.1 Gammaproteobacteria bacterium
CTGCGCAGCAGCGCGATGCCGGCTGCCACATACGCGGCGCCCATCGCCGTGTTGAAGACCAACAGTGGCCTGAAGACCGGGTAGCCGGGATCGGCGCCGCCGAGCACGCGACCACCGGCGGCCAGGGTCAGCAGCCCGAAGCCGATCGCGACTGCAGCCAGCAGAAAGCGCAAGACGCGCGGGCGCATCGCAGGCTCGCTCGGGTTCACGGACTTTGCGGCCTCAGCCTGGTTCGACCAGCGCCCCGGTCAGGCGCCTCACGATCGGCAGCACCACGAGCAGGGTCGGGAACGCCACCACCCACGAAAGTGCCCAGGCGCCCAGCCAGGTGCCGAGGAAGCCCTCGACAGGCCCCAACGCGCGCAGCGTGCTGATCAGCGAGACAACCAGGGTCATCAGCAGCGAGAGCAGGAAGGGCATCACGATGCCGGCGTATGGGGCCGGGATCCTGGGCGTGCCCAGGAAGGTCTTTTGCGAAGTGCTGGGAGCGTTCATCGGGAGGAGGGTTGCGAGGGGCTGGCAGCGCCGCATCATACCGACCGGGTCAATCCGCCATCGACCCGGATGTTCTGCCCGGTGATGTAGCCCGCCCCGTCCGAGGCCAGGAAGGCGACGGTGGCCGCGATCTCCTCGCTCCGGCCGTAGCGCTGCATCGGCACGCTGCTGCGGCGCTCCTCGGTGGCCGGCAGGCTGTCGATCCAGCCGGGCAGCACGTTGTTCATCCGGATGTTGTCCTTCGCATGGGTGTCCGCGAAGATCTTGGCGAAGGCGGCCAGCCCTGCGCGGAATACCGCCGAGGTCGGGAACATCTCGCTGGGCTCGAAGGCCCAGGCGGTCGAGATGTTGACGATCACGCCCGAGCCCTGTTCGCGCATGTGCGGAACCACCAGCCGGGTGGGGCGGATCACGTTCAGGAGGTAGGTGTCCATGCCCCGGTGCCAGTCCTCGTCGGTGATCCGCAGGATCGGCCCGCGCGGACCGTGGCCGGCGCTGTTGACCAGCACGTCGATGCGCCCCCAGCGCGACACGACCAGGTCGACCAGCCGGCCGAGGTCCTCGTTCGACTGGTTCGATCCGGTCAGGCCGATGCCGCCCAGCTCGGCGGCGAGTGCCTCGCCCTTGCCGGAGGACGAGAGGATGGCGACCCGGAAGCCGTCGGCGGCCAGCCGCCTGGCGGCCGCCGCGCCCATGCCGCTGCCGGCGGCGGTGACGATGGCTGTCTTCTGCACTGTCATTCGAGATCCTTTTCTTGCGCCACGACGACGCGGCCATCGATTCTATCGGGAAGCGCGCGCATGCTGCCGGCGCCGCGCTTCGGTCGTGCCGTTTCCTCGGCGCCTCATCGGGAGGCCTGCGTCCGCCACTACTTCTGACAGGGTCATTTTCGCTAGCAGGAATTGAACGATTGTATAAACCAGTTGGTCAACTCCGATCGCTCATCGTCCTCACCGGAGCGGCACGAACATGTCCGGATCGGGCCCGAAGCCGAAATCGACGCCTGCCGTCGACACCAAGACGCGGATCCTGCAAGCAGCGTTCCGTACGCTGGCCACCCAGGGTTACGCGGCGCTGAGCGTGCGCGAGATCGCGAAGGACGCGGGGGTCAACCACGCGCTGATCAACTACCACTTCGGCACCAAGGACCGGCTCGTCATCGCGGTGCTCGACGAGGCCAACCGCCGGCTGCTGGAGCGGCAGCGCCGGATGTACGCCTCGCCCGGCGGATTTGCGCACAAGTGGGCGCAGGCCCGGGCTTTCTACGAGGACGATCTCGCCTCCGGCTTCGTGCGGGTGCAGGCGGAGCTCTATGCGGCCAGCCTGTCGAACGTCGAACTGCGCGAGCAGTTCCTGCCGCGCATCCGGGCCTGGAAGGGCGTGGTGCTCGAGGCAGTGCGCGAGGCGCTGCGATTGCATGCGCCGCGGCTCCCCGAAGGTTTCGATGCCGAGGCGATCGCCACCCTAATCTCGGAGTTCTGGCTCGGCATGGAATTCGCACGTCTGATCGGCGGCGACGAGGAGAGGGTGCGGCACGAGCCTGCGCTCGACGCGATCGGGCGGATGCTCGCGGCGCTCGAGGCCGGCGGCACCGCGCGCGGCGGCGCGGCGAGCGGCACGAGGGCCAGGCGAGGTGGCACACGCAGCAGGAGGTGACGATGGAAGGCAAGTCTCTTCCCGAGCGGTTCGGGCGCATCGCTGGACCGCTGCCTGATCCCGGCACGCTGGCGCCCGAGGCGCGCGGGCCCTACGAATCGATCTCGCCGGCCCGCGAGGGATTCTTCGACAACGACGGCGTGAAGATCTGGTACGGCGTGTGGGGCGAGCAGGGGCCGTGGCTGGCCTTCGCGCCGTCTTTCCAGATGGTGCATTCGCAGATGCTCAAGGGCGTCGTGCCCTGGCTCTCGCAGCACTTCCGGGTGATCACGACCGACGGGCGCGGCAACGGCCGCGCGGACCGGCCGGTCGGGCAGCAGGCCTACGACTTCGAGCTCTACTACCGCGACTTCGTCGGCGTGCTCGACGCAGCGGGCGCCGACCGCGTGGCGTTGGTCGGCATCTCGGCAGCCGCGATGACGGTGCTGCGGCTCGCCGCCGAGCAGCCGGCGCGGGTCACGCACCTGATCGCGTGCGGCGGCTTCGCGGAGACCCTCGCTGTCGATCCGCAGATCGCCGACCGGGTCCGTACCGAGGCCGCGGGGATCCGCGACGACTGGCCCGGCTATGTCGACGGCTTCATGTCGCGGCTGTTCAACGAACCACACTCGACGAAGGCCTACGAGGACGGCGTGCACTATGCCTGGGCCAGCGATGCCGACACGATCGGCTGGGCCTTCCGGGGCTGGCGCGGTCACGACGTGCGCGAGCACGCGCGTCGCGTCACCTGTCCGACTCTCGTGATTCACGGTGACGCGGACTTGCGTGTGCCGTGGAAGAAGGGCGAGGCGATCCACGAGCTGGTGCCAGGCTCGCGCATGCTCACCGTCGAGGGGGGCGGCCACGTGCAGGCGGTGCGCGACCCGGTGATGTTCAGCAGCGCGGTGTGCGATTTCGTCGGCGCGGGCCCGGCGCGCCGCCGCCAGATTCAGGCCGTGGCGTCGGCGAGCGACTCCGCCCAGGCCACCTGCCCCGGCAGGCAGACCGTGCGCAGGTCGTAGTGCCGGCGCGCATGCTCCCGCGCGGCCGCACCGAGCCGGGCGCGCGCCGCGGGATCCTCCAGCAGCCCGCAGACCTCGCCTGCCAGCCCGCGATGTCGAAGAAATCGACCAGAAGGCCGTTCTCGCCATGCCGGATCGCCTCGCGCACCGGCGCGGTATCCGAGGCCACGACCAAAGCGCCCGCCCCCATCGCCTCCATCATCGACCATGACAGCACGAAGGGATAGGTCAGGTAGACGTGCACCGCGGAGACCCGCAGCAGCGACAGGTAGCGCTCGTAGGGAAGCCTTCCGGTGAAGTGGACCCGCCCCGGGTCGATGCGCCCGCGCACCTCGTCGAGGAAAACGTCCTTCCAGCTGCGCCCGCCGGGCGCCGGCGCGCCATAGCTCACGCCGTCGCCGCCGACGATCACGACGCGGACGCCCGGCCGGCGCCGCAGGATCTCGGGCAGCATCCGCATGAACACGTGATAGCCGCGGTAGGGCTCGAGGTTGCGGTTGACGAAGGTGATCACCTCGTCGCCCGGGACCAGGCGCAGCGCAGGCTCCTCCCGCGCCAGCTCGAAGGACGCGGAGGAATCCGGCGCCACCCGGTCGGTGTCGATGCCGTCGTGCATCACCGAGATGCGCGGCCTGAAGGCTTCGGGAAAGCTGTCGGCCTGCCAGCGGGTCGGCGACAGCCCGGCATCCGCAGCCTGGAAATGGAGCAGGTTGTTGACCCCCTTGAGCCGGATCCTGCAGGGATCTCCGGGGTCCGCGGCCGGAAACTCCGGGTCGAAGCCCACATCGGCGCCCTGCGGGTGGTAGAAGAACTCGCAGTAAATGCCCAGCTTAGCGTCGGGCCAGACTTCCTTCAGGAACAGGCTCTCGCCCCAGCCCGGATGGGCGATCACCACGTCGGGCTCGTAGCCCGCCGCGCGCATGGCAAGGGCCGCGCGGAACGCCGCCTCGCCGCGGATCACCTTGGACTCGAGATCGACCAGCCAGGGATGGATTCCCGGCGTGCTGCCGCGCTGCGGCCGGTAGACCGCAATCCGCACTCCCTGCCACGCCCTGGGAAGCCCGGTGCGCATCGTCAGCACGCTGACCTCGTGCCCGCGCGCAGCAAGCGCGGGCGCAAGGTGCAGGAACTGCCCCGGGAAGTTCTGGTGGACGAAAAGGATCTTCAAGCGGGTCGCCGCAGTCCGGAGACGACCGGAACCGCGATGCGCAGGCGCTTCAGGCCTCGACCACCGCGACCACCTGCCCCTCGGCGACCGCTTCCTCCTCGGCGACGCGCACCTCTACCAGGCGGCAGTCGCGGGGGGCCCCCACCGGGATCTCCATCTTCATCGACTCGATGATCAGGATGGGATCGTCGATTGACAGCGCCGCCCCCGGCTCGGCCTCGATCTTCCAGACCCGCCCCGCAACCTCGCTCTTGACCTCGATCCGCGCCATCCGCTTCCCCTCCTCGTTGTGCCGTCGATCGCTTGCGCCCTGCCCGCCTCCTTCTGCGGGCGAGGCGCTCTGCGCATCCGGCCGATCTTAGCCGAGCGGGCGCGCCGGCTTCGTTCCGATTCCCGGAACGGCAGGCGCCGGCGCGCTCCGCCCCGCGTCCCGAATCCGGGCGCGAGCTCCGGCCGTCCTGCGGGGGATGTGTGATGATCGACGATCCACAAGACACAGACCAGGAGACACAGCATGGGCACGGTCGATCTCGTCATCCGCGGCGGCACCGTCTACGACGGCACCGGCGCCGCCCCCTTCCAGGCCGACATCGCGATCGCCGACGGCCGCATCGTCGAGGTCGGCGAGGTCCGCGCCCGCGGCCGCGAGGAGATCGACGCCCATGGGCTGATGGTCACGCCGGGCTGGGTCGACATCCACACCCACTACGACGGCCAGATCACCTGGGACTCGCACGTGACGCCTTCGTCCAACCTCGGCGCCACCACCGTGGTCGCCGGCAACTGCGGCGTCGGCTTCGCGCCCGCGCGCCCCGGCGACCACGACACGCTGATCCGCCTGATGGAAGGCGTCGAGGACATCCCCGGCGCCGCGCTCCACGAAGGACTCTCCTGGCAATGGGAGAGCTTCCCCGAGTACATGGATGCGATCGAGCGCCTGCCGCACGACATCGACGTCGCGGTGCAGCTGCCGCACGGAGCGCTGCGCGTCTACGTGATGGGCGAACGGGGCGCACGGCGCGAGCCCGCCACCGCCGAGGAGATCGGCAGCATGCGCGCGCTCACCGCCGAGGCGGTCCGCGCCGGGGCGCTGGGCTTCTCCACCACACGCACCATGATCCACCGCACCGCCGACGGCGACCTGACCCCGACGGTGCGCGCCGCTGCCGACGAGATGATCGGCATCGCCTCCGGCCTGCGCGACGCCGGCTCGGGGGTGCTGCAGGTGGCCTCCGACTTCGCCGAGATGGACCAGGAGTTCGAGCTGCTGTGCGAGCTCACGCGCGTCTCGGGGCAGCCGCTCTGCTTCAGCCTCGTGCAGGTCGACCGCTTCCCGGACAACTGGAAGGCGCTGCTCGATCGCCTGGACCGCGCAGCGGCGGCCGGCGTGAACATCAAGGCGCAGGTGGCCAGCCGCCCGGTGGGCCTGATGCTCGGCCTGCAGGGCTCGGCGCATCCGTTCATCTCGCGCCCGTCCTACCAGCGCATCATGGACCGCCCGCTCGAGGAGCGCGTGGCCATCATGCGCGACCCGGCCTTCCGCGCGCAGCTGATCGCCGAGAAGCCCGAGAAGGGCCATCCGTTCATCAACTCGCTGGCGGGCGCCCACCACAAGATGTTCGAGCTTGGCGATCCGCCGAACTACGAACCGGACCCGAAGGACAGCATCGCCGAGAAGGCGAAGGCGCTGGGGGTGAACCCGGACGAGCTCGTCTACGACGCGCTGCTGGCCGACGAAGGCCGGGCCTTCCTCTACTTCCCGATGCAGAACTACGCGGCCGGGGACCTGGAGGTGGTGCGCACGATGCTGGAGA
>JBKHVS010000166.1:0-6010 GCA_046569945.1 Gammaproteobacteria bacterium
CCTGGCGGGGTGGCAGAGTGGTCATGCAGCGGCCTGCAAAGCCGTGTACGCCGGTTCGATTCCGACCCCCGCCTCCAGTCCTTCCCGGTCTTGCCCTGGCAGTTGCCGCTCATCCCGCGAGGCGATGACGCGCCCCGCTGCGTTCAGGGCCGCTGGCGGCGGCGCTTCCACTGCCAGACGATCCGGATCCGCCACGCAAGCATGATCAGCCCGTAGGCCAGCAGGCCGGCGCAGATCGCCAGGATCGAAAGACCCAGCAGCAGCGGCTTGCCAAGCGACGTGATGCCCCGCCAGACGCTGCGCCACCAGCCGGTTTCCACCGGGCTCGCGTCGGGCGATGGGGTGACCGGGGCGGTGGGGACGTCCTGCGCGTCGACGATGGGCTTGCCCAGGAGCACGGAGCCGAGGCGGTGCGCCGCGAGGTAGACCGGGGCGAAGGTGATCGGGTTCGTGACCAGCGTGCTCGCCACCGCCGCCGGCACGTTGGCCCGCAGCAGCACCGCAGTGCCAGCGGCGAAGGGGATCTGGGCGATCGGGATCAGCAGCCCGAAGAAGACGCCCAGCGAAACCCCCACCGCAACTCCCCGCCGGCTGAAATGCCAGAGCCTCGGATGCATCAGGCCGGGGCCCAGCCACCGCAGCCAGCGGTTGGATTGGATGCGCTCGCGGTCTGGCAGGAGCCGGCTGAATCTGGCCTTCATCGTGGACATCATTGGCTTGGTCGCCGGTGCGCGGCTCCGCTTTCAGCATGGACGAGTTGCGCGGCGAGGTGGCGGATCTGGAGGGGGAGTGTACGGCCTGGGGCCGAAAGCGGACGTCCTTGCGGACGGGCGGTGCCCGCGGCGCGGCGTGCGCCGCGAATTTCGTCCGTTCGGACGATTGGCAGCCTGCGGTGCGAACCCGAGGATCGCTTCGTCCCCAGGGGTAGGAGCAACACGTTCATGCTGGTCAGCGACATCCCGGCGGTGGCGGCGCATCGCGCCACCCCCGACTCACGGCTGCATTTCGAGGAGCGCTCGGTTTCCTACGCGCAGCTGCGCGACCGGTGCGCGCTGCTGGCCGGCGCGCTGGCGGGACTTTTCTCGCGCGGCGAGCGGATCGCGCTGCTGTCGCAGAACCGCATCGAGTACCTGGAGTGCTATTACGGCGCGCCGGCTGCGGGCATGCTGCTCACGCTGCTGAACACCCGGCTGTCGATCCGCGAGCTCGCCTACATCCTGAACGACGCCGAGCCGGCGATGCTGATCGTGGAGCCGCAGTTCCTCGGGCACGCCGAGCAGCTGTCCGCGCTCGTGCCGTCGCTGCGCCGTATCGTCGTGATCGGCGAAGCGCCTGCCGGGCATCTCGCCTACGAGTCCCTCCTCGAGGGGGGGAGGGGGGCGCCGGCGCCGGCGCGCCCCGACGAGGACGATCCCGCCTGGCTGCTCTACACGAGCGGCACCACCGGTCATCCCAAGGGGGTGCCGCTGACCCACCGCAACCTGATCGCGGGGCTGCTGAACACCATGTGCGCCTTCGAGCAGCGCGAACGCGAGGTGGCGCTGTTCATGTTCCCGGCATTCCACATCGCCGGCTACGTCCTGGGCAACTACCTGCTGCGCGGCTACCCGATCGTCATCATGCGCGGCTTCGAGGCCGGGGCCTACTTCGACGCGGTGGAGCGGCACGGGGTGACGACGCATGCGATCGCGCCGACCATGCTGGCGATGCTGCTCGACGATCCGCGCGTTGCGACCGCCGACGTCTCCAGCCTCTGGCAGATGGGCTACGGATCGTCGGCGATGCCGCCGGAGACCATGAGGCGCGCCTTCGAGCGCTGGCCGGCGCTGGGCTTCTCCACCGCCTTTGGGATGACCGAGCTTTCCGGCAACGTCGCCTACTACTCCCGCGCGGACCACGTCCACGCGCTGGAGCACGACCACTTGCTGCTGGCGGCCTGCGGACGGGAGATGCCGCTGGCCAGCATCCGGATCGTCGACGCCGACAGGCGCGACCTGCCGGTGGGCGAGGCCGGGGAGATCCTGGTCAAGGGCGACCAGGTCTTCAAGGGCTACTGGCGCAACGAGCAGGCCAACCGCGAGGCCTTCAGCGAAGGCTGGTTCCACACCGGCGACGTGGGCCGCTTCGACGAGCAGCGCCGGCTGTTCCTCGTCGACCGCAAGAAGGACATGATCATCAGCGGCGGCGAGAACATCTATTCCCGCGAGGTCGAGGACGTGCTGTGCACGCATCCTTCCGTCGCGGAAGTGGCTGTGGTGGGGGCTCCCGATGCGCGCTGGGGCGAGACGGTGGTGGGGGTGATCCGCCTGCGCGAGGGGGCGGCGCACGACGAGGCCGCCCTGGACGCCTGGTGCCGCGAGCGGCTCGCCGGCTACAAGCGGCCGCGGCGCTACCTCTTCGTCGAAGAGCTTCCCAAGACCGCATCCGGGAAGGTGCAGAAGGCGCGCCTGCGCCAGGAACTCAAGGCCGGCGCGGACGGCGGCGGCTGAACCAGGGCCCCGCTGCGAGCAACGCGCAGCGATCAAAGGAGAAATCGCTTGGACTACGAACAGATCACCGCGGTCAACGACGACGGCGTGCTCGTCCTCACGCTGAACCGCCCCGACAAGCTCAATGCCTACACGGCGCAGATGGGACGCGAACTCTCGCACGCGTTCAACAGCGCGAATGATGACGACTCGGTGCGCGCCATCGTCGTCACCGGGGCCGGTCGCGGCTTCTGTGCCGGGGCCGACATCTCGGGCGGCTCGGGGGCCTTCGGCGACGACGGCGGCGCCAAGCTCTTCGGCGACCGCGGCGCAGCGGCCCCCGAGGGCGGCCGCAAGGACGCCAGCTTCATCGAGGCGATGTTCAACTGCACAAAGCCCTCGATCGCCGCGATCAACGGCCCTGCGGTGGGCGTCGGCATCACGCTCGCGCTGCCGATGGACATCCGCATCGCGTCGGCCGATGCCAGGTTCGGCTTCGTCTTCGCGCGCCGCGGACTCACGCCCGAGGCGGGCAGCGCCTGGTTCCTGCCGCGCATCGTCGGGCTGCCGCAGGCGCTGCGCTGGTGCTATTCGGGCAAGGTCTTCGGTGCGGACGAGGCGCTGCGGGGCGGACTGGTCTCGGAGGTGGTGCCGCCCGAACAGCTGCTCCCCAAGGCCATGGAGATCGCCCGCGAGATCGCCGACGAGTGCGCGCCGGTGTCGATAGCGCTGACCCGCCAGCTGCTGTGGCGCTTCACCGGCGATCCCACTCCGATGGGCCTGGTCGAGGTCGACTCCGCGCTGAACCGCCAGCTCGGCGCCGGGCCCGACGTGCGCGAGGGAGTGGCGGCCTTCTTCGAGAAGCGCAAGCCGAAGTTTCCGGGCAAGGTTTCCAGCGGCATGCCGCCGGCCTACCCGTGGTGGAACGAGGGCGCGGACGAATGAGCCCGGCCGGCCAGACGAGGAGGATGCGATGACGGCGGACGGCGAGCATCTGCGCTTTCGCGAGGCGCTGCAGGCCCTGGCCCTGGCCCTGGTGCCCGGGGCTGCCCGCATCGAATCCCTGCGCCGGCTGTCGGCCGGCGCGACCCTGGAGACCTGGTCCTTCGACGTGATCGGCGCCGGCGAGACGGTCGGGATGATCCTGCGCCGGGCGCCGGGCGGGCTTCGCGCCGAGGGCACGCTGCCCCTGTCGACCGAGGCGGAAGTGATCAGGGCGGTGTCCGCGGCCGGGGTGCCTGCGCCGGAGGTGCGCTGGGTGCTCACCCCGGCCGACGGCCTGGGCGACGGTTTCCTGATGACCCGGATTCCCGGCGAGACCATCCCGCGCAAGGTGCTGCGCGACGAGGAGTTCGCCCAGGTGCGGCCGCGGCTGGCCCACCAGCTCGGTGCGATCGCGGGCGCGGTGCACGGGGTGGACGTCAGCCGGCTGCCGCAGCTGGCGGTGCGCGACGCGCCGCGGACGATCGAATCGCTGGAGCGGCGGCATCTGGGAATGAGCCGGCCGCGGCCGGTGTTCGACCTGGCGCTGCGCTGGCTGCGCGACCGCATGCCAGCGCCGCTCGAGAGGCTGCAGCTGATCCACGGCGACTATCGCAACGGCAACGTCATCTTCGGGCCCGAAGGGGTGCGCGCGGTGCTGGACTGGGAGATCGCGCACCTGGGCGATCCGATGGAGGATCTCGCCTACCTCTGCATCCCGCCCTGGCGCTTCGGCCAGATCGACCGGCCGGCGGGCGGACTGGGCACGCGCGAACAGCTCTTCGAGGGCTACGAGTCGGCATCGGGCGTCACGGTGGACCGCGAGCGGGTCCGCTTCTGGGAGGTGCTTTCCAGCCTTCGCTGGGGCGTCGGCTGCGCGAGCATGCTGGACTGGTTCCGCAGCGGGCGCGACACCTCGGTGGAGCGCGCGATGATCGCGCGCCGCGCCTCGGAGAACGAGCTCGACCTGTTGCGGGCGATGAGCGGGAGGGATTGACATGATGGACGAACCGACCGGCGCCGAGATGCTCGGCGCAGTGGCCCGATACCTGCGCGAGACGCTACTGCCCAAGCTGCCGCCCGACGCGGTGTTCCACACCCGGGTGGCGGCCAACGCGGTCGACCTGGTGCGCCGGCAGCTGGAGCTCGGCGCAGCGCTGGAAACCGAGGAACTCGGGCGGCTGCGCGCGCTGCTTGGCCGCGAGGGCTCGCTCGACGAGCTGAACCGTCTGCTCTCCGAGCGGATCTCGGCGGGAGAGCTGGGCGAGCAGACGCCGGGCCTGATGGAGCACCTGTGGGCGACCACGCTGGCGAAGATGGCAGTGGATCAGCCCGCATACGCTTCCTACCGGCGCGAGCTGGAGCTGCGGCAGCAGCCGGCTGCGCTGCCGTCGGGAGGCTGACAAAAGACAAAGCCCCGCAATCGATCTGCGGGGCTTTGCGTGCTTGCCACACCTGGTGGTTCGCGTAGTCGCTTCAAGGCGACCGGTACCGGCCTTCGTTCACCGGCTTGAGGTCTGGGGTCGTGCAGGCTTCATCGATAATTTCGCCCTCCACTCTCGCCGTCGCTCGCGACTAGGGGCCGGGCCTCGAGCCCCACCTGCTGCCGTGCGACGACTCAAGTGAACCGCGTCCGGGGGCCCGGGTCAAGCCCCGCAAGGCGCGCAGGCGGAGCATTCGTGATTTTCGTCAACGAAGAGCGGCCGCCGGTCCCGGCTCAGGGCTGGGCGGCGGGCTCGCCGCCCAGCGCATCGACCAGGTCGTCCAGAAGCTTCGCGAGCTCCCCGGTCATCAGCATCATGTCCGAGTCGAAGCGTTCGTCCGCGCCCGCGTCGCCAGCATCGCCGGCGCCTTCCTTCAGCACGTCCAGGGGACGCACGCGGCGGATCTCCAGCCGGTCGGTGAGCAGGAAGCTGACGCGGCCGGCCCAGGTGAGCGCGAGCTTCGTGCATTCCTTGCCGGCCTTCACGTGGCGCGCGATCTCCTCCTGCTCCAGCGACTGGTTCGCATAGCGGACCGTGGCCTTGCCGCCGCGCGCCTTCAGTTCGACGTCCTGGTCGACCGTGAAGCCCGGGGGCGGGTCTTCGGCCTGGATCCAGGCGGTCATGGCGCCGGAGACCGAACCCGCCACCTTGAGCGGCCGCGCCGGAAAGCCCTCGATGCAGCGGCCCAGCAGCTCGTAGACCTCCTCGGCCCGGCCGGCGGACGCGGCGTCCACCGCCAGCCAGCCGTTGGCGCGGTCGATCCAGGCGCGCGTGTCGTTCGACAGGCTGAAGGCACGCGGAAGCAGTTCGTCGCGCACCTGCTCCTTCAGCTCCTTCATCCGCTTGCGGCCGGGCTTGAAGCCCTCGGCCGCCTCGATCTGCTCGGCGCGCTGGCGCAGCACCTGGGTGACGACCTTGGCGGGAAGCAGCTTCTTCTCCTCGCGCAGCGCGACCAGCAGCTGGCCCTGCACCGCGTGCACCAGGCTGCTTGCGCCTTCGCGCGGCGGCACCCAGCCGGAGCTGCGCTCCTCGATGCTGGAAGCCTCGGAGAACGCGCGCTCGCGCAGGCGCTCGTCG
>JBKHVS010000167.1:0-5940 GCA_046569945.1 Gammaproteobacteria bacterium
GCGCGGATGCAGGCTCGAAGTGGACGCTGGTGGCCAATGGCCTGTGGCTGCAGGCGCGCGACCCACTGGGGCTGCCGCGGGAGCGCTTCGAGTCCGACCCGCGCAGCGCGCTGCCGGCAGCCTTCGCCTTCGACCCGCGCAAGTCGGTGGCCCAGGAGCAGGCAGGCCTGGTGCACGAGCGGCGCCTCGGCGATCGGCAGACGCTCAGGCTGATGGCCTACGGCGGGTGGCGCCATACGCAGCAATACCTTGCGCTGCCGGTGGCCGCCCAGCGCGCGCCGACCAGCGCCGGGGGAATGATCGACCTGGTGCGCGACTACGGCGGACTCGACGCGCGCTGGAGCTGGCGCGCGATTGCCGGGCCGCGGCCGCTCACGCTGGTGGCGGGGCTGGGCTACGACGCCCTGGCCGAGCGCCGCCGCGGCCACGAGAACTTCGCCGGCGGGCTGCTCGGCGTGCGCGGCGCGCTGCGGCGCGACGAGACCAACCGGGTGACCGCCTTCGACCGCTACCTGCAATTGTCCTGGAGCTTCGCGCAGCGCTGGTCGCTCGACGCCGGCCTGCGGCGCAGCAGCGTGCGGATGGGTTCCGACGACCGCTACCTGGCGCCTGGCAACGGCGACGACAGCGGTGCGCTCCGGCACGACACCACCCTGCCCTCCGCAGGACTGGTGTACCGGGTCTCCGACGGGATTCGGCTCTACGCCGCGGCGGCACGCGGCCACGAGGTGCCGACCGTCAACGAGATCTCCTATCGGCCGGATGGCGCGTCGGGGCTCAACCTGGAGCTGCGCCCGGCGCGCAGCGAGAACCTGGAGCTCGGGGTCAAGGCACGGGCCGGCGGGCTCGGCCGGATCGAGGCAGCAGTGTTCCGCACGCGCACCCGCGACGAGATCGTCACCGCGGCCAACGTCGGCGGCCGCGCGAGTTTCCGCAATGCGGGCGCCACCGAGCGCAGCGGCTACGAGCTGGGCTGGAGCCGCGAATGGCCGGGCGGCCTGTCGGCCCGGGTGGCGCTGGGCCGGCTGGATGCGCGCTTCGGCGACGGCATCTCCGCCTGCGCCGCGCCGCCCTGCGCGCCGCAGAACGGCAAGGCCCTGCCCGGAGTGCCGCGCGACACGCTGTTCGCAGCGCTGGCCTGGATGCCGCCGGAAGGATGGCAGGCCGGGGTCGAGGCGCGCCGCATCGGCCGGGTGCCGGTGGACGACCTGAACTCGGACCACGCCCCGGCCTACGTGGCGCTGGACGCCTGGGCGGGCTACGTGCTGCGCAGCGGCCCGTGGGAGCTGCGCGGCTTCGCGCGGATGGACAACCTGCTGGACCGGCGCTACGCGGGCTCGGTGATCGTCAACGAGGCAAACGGTCGCTTCTTCGAACCGGCGCCCGGCCGCAGCTGGAGCGCGGGGCTGTCGGTGTCCCGCGCACTGCTGCGCTGACCGGGCCGGCGCCGCTCCGGGCTGGCAGCGCCTGCCGCCCGGCGCCGAGCCGGCGCGCGTTTCGGCGCGCGTTCCGACGCGAGTTTCAGCTCATCGCCAGCGCCCGTCAGCGCATCGCCTGTGCGAGCAGCTCGAAGGAGCGCTTGCGCGCTTCGTGGTCGAAGATGGGGCCGCTCGCCATCAGTTCGTCGACGCCGGTGCGCTCGACGAAGGCCTCGAGCTCGCGGCGCACCGTTTCCGGGGAGCCAACGAAGGAGCAGGCCAGCATCCGCATCGCCTGGGCCTTCTCGGCCGGCGTCCAGTAGCTCTCGATGTCGTCGATCGGCGGCTGCATCTGCCCGCGGGTGTTGCGGATCATGTTCGTGAACTGCTGCTGCAGCGTGGTGAACAGCCGCTTCGCCTCCTGGTCCGTGTCCGCGCAGACGACGTTGATGCCGGCCATCGAGTGCGGCTTCTCCTGCTGGGCGGATGGCTTGAAGCGGTTCCGGTAGATCTGGATCGCGTGCTCCAGCGCCTCGGGCGCGAAATGCGAGGCGAACGCGTACGGCAGCCCGAAAGCGGCAGCGAGCTGCGCGCCGAACAGGCTGGAGCCCAGGATCCACAGCGGCACCTCGGTGCCCGCGCCGGGCACCGCGCGGATGCGCTGGCCCGGCTGCACGGGTCCGAGCAGGGCCTGCAGCTCCATCACGTCGTCGGGAAAGCGCTCGGCGCTGGAGTAGTCGCGGCGCAGCGCCTGCAGCGTGAGCTGGTCGGTGCCTGGCGCGCGGCCAAGGCCAAGGTCGATGCGTCCCGGGTAGAGCGACTCCAGCGTGCCGAACTGCTCGGCGATCACCAGCGGCGAATGGTTGGGAAGCATGATCCCGCCGGCGCCGACCCGAATGGTCTTCGTGCCGCCGGCGACGTAGCCGATGACCACCGAGGTCGCCGCGCTGGCGATGCCGGTCATGTTGTGGTGCTCGGCCATCCAGTAGCGGCGATAGCCGAGGGCTTCGGCGTGGCGGGCGAGGTCGAGCGTGTTGCGCAGCGCGTCGGCGGGCGTGTCGCCGCGCCGCACCGGGACGAGGTCGAGAACGGACAGGGGAATCATGTCTTGGAGCTTCCTTGGATCGCGGAGCCGGCGCGCGGCCGGCGAGGTCCGTTTGCTGCGCCGCCGGCGGCGGCTCAAGACCGCTTTATACCTGCTTCGTGGAACTCGGACCGCGGCCGCCGGGGCGCATCGGTCCGCGATCGGTGCCCGGTGCTATCGTCGCCCGATCCGAATTCCTGGGGCATCCGATGAAGCAGAAGATCGAGGCCGCGGACGTCCACGTCGAGCTCGACGGGCACGTCGCGCTGGTGGAGATGCGCAGGCCGCCGCACAACTTCCTCGACTTCGGGATGATCGCCGGANTGGTCGATGCCTTCGAGCGCCTGGATGCCGATCCCCGCTGCCGCGCGATCGTGCTGGCTGCCGACGGGCGTTCGTTCTGCGCCGGGGGGGACTTCGCCGGCGGCGGGGCCGGCGCGCCGGGCGCCGGTATGAGCGTTGCCGGCGTGTATGCGCATGCGGTGCGCCTGTTCCGCACGGGCAAGCCGGTGGTGGCCGCGGTGCAGGGGCCGGCGATCGGCGGCGGCCTGGGACTGGCGCTGGTGGCGGACTTCCGCATCACCTGCCCCGAGGCGCGTTTCAGCGCCAACTTCAATCGCCTGGGTTTCCACCCGGGCTTCGGCCTGAGCGTGACCCTGCCGCGGCTGGTCGGACCCCAGCGGGCGGCGCTGCTGCTCTACACGGGCCGGCGGATCGACGGCGACGAGGCCGCGGCGATCGGCCTGGCCGAGGAGTCGGTGCCGGCGGGCGGAGTGCGCGAGCGCGCCATCGCGCTGGCCGAGGAGATCGCGATCTCCGCGCCGATCGCGGTGGCGTCCACCCGCAGGACGCTGCGCGGCCGGCTCGCCGACGAGGTGCAGGCTGCCACCGAGCACGAGGCTGCAGAGCAGCAGCTTCATTTCGCAACCGAGGATTTCCGCGAGGGCGTGGCCGCGATGGCGCAGCGCCGCGCACCCGACTTCAAGGGACGATGAGACGATGACGGACAGGACGACGAGCCCCGCTGCAGTGAAACCGACCGGGCCGCTTGCCGGCTTCCGCGTGGTGGACATGACCGCGGTGGTGCTGGGGCCGCTGGCGACCCAGGTGCTGGGCGACTTCGGCGCCGACGTGATCAAGGTGGAGGGGCCCGAGGGCGACATGGTGCGCTCCGGGGGAACCTCGCGCACCCGCGGGATGGGCTCGATCTTCATGGGCGCCAACAGGAACAAGCGCTCGCTGGCGATCGACCTGAAGACCGCCGAGGGCGTGGAGGCGCTGCGCCGGCTGATCGCCAGCGCCGACGTGCTGGTGCACAACATGCGCGTGGCGGCGATCGAACGCCTGGGCTTCGGCTACGAGGCGGTCAGGGCGATGAACCCGCGCATCGTCTACTGCGTGGCCACGGGCTTCGGCCAGGGCGGTCCGCACAAGGACAAGCCGGCCTTCGACGACATCATCCAGGCCGGCTGCGGGCTGGTGGGGGTCAGCTCGGGCGTCGACGGCACGCCGGACTACATGCCGACGCTGATCGCGGACAAGACCGTGGGCCTGGCGCTGGTCAATGCGGTGCTGGCCGCCCTGCTGCATCGCGAGCGCACCGGCGAGGGCCAGCAGGTCGAGGTGCCGATGCTCGAGACGATGACCGCGTTCACGCTGGTCGAGCACATGGGCGGAATGACCTTCCGGCCGCCGGAAGGCGCGGCCGGCTACCACCGCATCCTGCACGGCGGCCGCAAGCCCGCGCGCACGAAGGACGGCTACATCACGCTGCTGCCCTACACCGCGCGCCACTGGGCGGACTTCTTCGACGGGGCCGGGCGCAGCGACCTGGGCGACCGCTATCGCAACCTGGACGCGCACGAGCGCAACGCGCAGATCCACGACCTCTACGCGCACCTGGCGGCGATCGCTCCGGAGCGCACCACAGCGCAGTGGATGGAGCTGTGCGAGCGGCTCGACATCCCCGCGACGCCGATCTACGCGCTCGAGGACCTGCCCTCGCATCCGCACCTGAAGGCGGTGGGCTTCTTCGAGGAGGTGGATCATCCGGTGGTCGGGCCCATCCTGCAGACCCGGCCCAGCACGCTGTTCTCGGCCACGCCGGCAGGCATCCACCGGCCGGTCCCCACCGTGGGCCAGCACAGCGAGGAAGTGCTGCGCGAGCTGGGCTACGGCGAGGCCGAGATCGCCCGGCTGACCGGCGCCGACCTCGCGCCATGATGCGCCGCGTTCCGGCGATGTCTGGCTTCCCGCCCGTTGTGCCCCCTGCCCCGGGCGCCGCCTGATGTTCTCACCCGGACTGCTCGCCGGAAAGAGCATCCTGGTGACCGGCGGAGGCACCGGCCTCGGCGCTGCGATGGCCGGGCGCTTCGCGGCTCTGGGCGCGCGCGTGGTTGTCTGCGGGCGGCGCCTGGAGGTGCTCGAGGAGGCTGCCGCCCGCTGGCGCGCCGAGACTGGCGCGGACGTGGAGGTGCAGGCCTGCGACGTCCGCGACGGCGACGCGGTGGAGGCGCTGATGGAGCGCGTCTGGGCACGCGGCCCGCTCGACGTGCTGGTGAACAATGCGGGGCGAGCTTCGTCGCCCGCACCGAGCGGCTGTCGTTCCGCGCGGCCGACGCGGTGCTGGCGCCCACGCTGCACGGCGCGCTGTACTGCACGCTCGCCGGGGGCCGGCGCTGGATCGACGCAGGCCGCGCCGGCGTCGTCCTCAGCATCCTGTCGACCTCCACGATCACCGGCCGCGCGTTCACGGTGCCCTCGTCGATCGCCAAGTCCGGCGTGCTGGCGATGACGAAGAGCCTGGCCGTGGAATGGGGCCCGCAGGGCGTGCGCCTGGTGGCGATCGCGCCGGGCGCCTTTCCCACTCCCGGCGCCACCGGCCAGCTGATGCCCGGCCGGCGCGCGCAGGCCGATCCGGCCGAGCGGGTTCCGCTTGGCCGGGTGGGACGCCACGACGAGATCGCCGACCTTGCCGCCTACCTGGTGTCGGACCGCGCCGCCTACGTCAATGGCGAGATGGTCACGATCGACGGGGGCGCGCACCTGCGCACCTCGGGCGTCGAGGATCTGCTTCAATGGACCGACGAGGACTGGGCGGCGATCGCTCGCCCCCGGCCTCCCAGACACCAAGACGAGGAACGATGATGGACTTCGAACTGCCGCAGGAACACCGGATGCTCCAGGACCTGGTCGCACGCTTCGTGCGCGAGGAGCTGCTGCCGCTCGAGCCGGCGGTGATGGCGCGCGAGGCCGCAGGCCAGGGCCTGGGCCTGACGCCGGAAGAGGAGCGCAGGCTGGACGCGCGATCGCGCGAGCTGGGTCTCTGGGGGCTCGACGCCCCCGAGGAGATGGGCGGCTCGGACCTGCCGCTCACCGCGATGGTTGCGGTCAACGAGGAGATGGGCCGCACGATCACGCCCTACGACCTGCCGCCGG
>JBKHVS010000168.1:0-5874 GCA_046569945.1 Gammaproteobacteria bacterium
TGATCAAGGTCGGAATCGTCGGTGGGACCGGATACACGGGGGTGGAGCTGCTCAGGCTGCTCTCCCAGCATCCGGAGGTGGAGCTTGCTGCGATCACCTCGCGCAAGGAAGCCGGGATGCCGGTGGCGGACATGTACCCGTCGCTGCGCGGACGGGTTTCGCTGTCCTTCTGCGACCCCGCCGACGCGGCGCTGTCTTCCTGCGACGTGGTCTTCTTCGCCACCCCTCATGGCGTCGCGATGGCACAGGCGCGCGAGCTGCTCGCCGCCGGCGTCAGGGTGATCGACCTGGCTGCGGACTTCCGGATCAAGGACACCGCGGTGTTCGAGCGCTGGTACGGCATGCCGCATTCCTGTCCCGACCTGCTCGCCGAGGCGGTCTACGGGCTGCCCGAGGTGAACCGCGAGGCGATCCGCAAGGCGCGCCTGATCGGCCTGCCGGGCTGCTATCCCACCTCGGTGCAGTTGGGCCTGCTGCCGCTGCTCGAGCCGGTGGCAGGCGATCTGGTGGACGTCGACACCCTGATCGCCGACTGCAAGTCGGGCGTGTCGGGGGCGGGGCGCAAGGCCGAGGTCCACACGCTGCTGGCCGAGGCTGGCGACAACTTCAAGGCCTACGGGGTCAGCGGCCATCGGCATCAGCCGGAGATCGTCCAGGGCCTGGCCGCGATCGCCGGGCGTCCGGTCCAGCTGGCGTTCACCCCGCACCTGGTGCCGATGATCCGAGGCATCCATTCGACGCTGTATGCGCGCCTCCGCCCAGGCGCCGGCGGCACCGATTTCCAGGCCCTCTTCGAGCGCCGCTATGCGGACGAGCCCTTCGTCGACGTGATGCCCGCCGGCTCGACGCCCGAGACGCGCTCGGTGCGCGCGTCCAACATGGTGCGAATTGCCGTGCACCGTCCGCAGGGGGGCGACCTGCTGGTGATCCTCGTCGTCGAGGACAACCTGGTGAAGGGCGCTTCCGGCCAGGGCGTGCAGGTGATGAACCTGATGCTGGGGCTGCCCGAGACGCTGGGTCTGACGCAGGTGCCGGTGCTGCCCTGACGAGCCGCGCCGAGGCGGGCGGCGGCGGCGCTCCGCCGACCGCACTCCGCCGACCGCTGCCCGGGCAGGCCCGCCGGGCCTTGCCCTGGATGACACGGCCGCCTGCAGGGTTTTAGGGCGCCGGCTAGAATCGAATGAACACAGGAGGTTCGAGACAATGAACGCAGTTGCAGAGATGCCCGCACCGCTGCTCTTCACCGACAGCGCCGCAGACAAGGTCCGCCAGCTCATCGACGAGGAAGGCAATGCCGACCTGAAGCTGCGGGTCTTCGTCCAGGGCGGCGGCTGCTCGGGCTTCCAGTACGGGTTCACGTTCGACGAAGAGACGAACGACGACGACACCGTGATGGAGAAGAACGGCGTCACCCTGCTGATCGACGCGATGAGCTACCAGTACCTGGTCGGCGCCGAGATCGACTACAAGGAAGACATCGAGGGCGCGCAGTTCGTCATCAAGAATCCGAACGCCACCACGACCTGCGGTTGCGGTTCGTCGTTCACTCCCTGAACGTGCGCAGGCGCGGGCTCTGAAGTCCCGCAGGCATCGCACGAGACGGGCCCTTCGGGGCCCGTCTGCCGTTGGGGCAGGGGAATTCGGGCGATGCAGGCATCGAGGGTGGCGGTGCGCCGGGCGGCCCAGGCGGCCAGGCGGCCAGGCGGCCAGGCGGCCAGGCGGCCAGGCGGCCAGGCGGCCAGGCGGCCAGGCGGCCAGGCGGCCAGCGCCGCCGCGTTCAGGCGTCCTGCGCCGGGCGCTCAGCCCCTCGTCGCCGGAGCGCGAAGAGGCGCCGGGTAAAGGGCGCCCAGCACGCGGGGGCCGCGTGCGCCGGTGACTTCCGGCAGGTTCCCCGGCTCGCCCCGCAGGCGCTGCGCCGCAAGCCAGGCGAAGGCCACCGCCTCCACGGCCTGCGAGGCGGCGCCGAGGGCGTCGGTGGCGGCCACGGCGGCGGGTGCGCAGAGCGCGGCCAGCCGCTGCATCAGCAGCAGGTTCCGCGCGCCGCCGCCGCAGATGAAGACTTCGTCGGCGCGGAACTCGGCGCAGGCCCGTGAAATCGTGACCGCAGTGAGCTCGGCCAGGGTGGCCTGGACGTCGGCAGGGTCGGCCGTGGCGGCCGGCCGGGCGGCGCCTGTGGTGGAGGGCGTTGCCGGGCCGGCGCCGCCAGCCGCATGGCCATCTGCACCGGCGAGCCGCGCCTCCAGCCAGCCGGCATGGAAGAGGTCCCGTCCGGTGCTCTTCGGCGGCGCCATCCGGAAGTAGGGTTCGTCCAGCAGCTGCCCGAGCAGCGCCTGCAGTACCTGTCCGCGGGCGCCCCAGGCGCCGTCGCGATCGTAGGGCGCGCCGGTGTGCCGTTCGCACCAGAGGTCCAGCAGCAGGTTGCCCGGCCCGGTGTCATGGCCACGGACGGTCTCGCCCGGCGCCAGCAGGCTCACGTTGGCGATGCCGCCGATGTTGACGACGGCGCGCCGCCTCGACGGATGGGAGAAGGCGCCGGCGTGGAAGGCCGGCACGAGGGGCGCTCCCTGCCCGCCGGCGGCGACGTCCGCGCTGCGGAAGTCGCAGGCCACTGCGATGCCGCTGCGCTCGGCGAGGCGCGCGCCGTCCATCAGTTGCAGCGTGTACCCCTCCTCCGGACGATGGCGCACCGTCTGGCCGTGGGCGCCGATCGCGCGGACCGCAGCGGCGTCGAGCCCCGCATCCGCGAGCAGGCGGTGCACGACTTCTGCATAGAGATCGCTGAGGGTCACGGTGGCCCGTGCCGCGCGCGCGAGCTCGTCGGCACCCGGCTGCTGCAGCGAGAGGAGCTCGCCGCGCAGCGCCGCCGGCATCGGCAGGGAGGCGAAGGCGAGCGTTTCGGGGCTGACGCCGGAGAAGTCGACCAGCGCCCCGTCGACCGCGTCGACGCTGGTGCCGGACATCAGGCCGATGAACAGGTCCGGCATGCGCGGATGGGGAACAGGGGGTGAAGTCCGCAGGCGGCTGGGCGGGAGATGCCCCCGCCGGTGCGCTTACTGGAACCTGGCGACGCGCAGCGAGTCGAGTTGCGCGAGCTGCTCGCGAATGCTCTGGACCGAGGCCATCAGCGCCTCGCGCTCGTCGGGGGACAGGGGCCTGGAGTCGGGGATGGCCACGCCCATGGGGTCGACCTGCTCGCCGGCGATCTTCACCTCGTAGTGAAGGTGCGGTCCCGTGGTCCAGCCGGTCATGCCGACCGCGCCGATCGTGTCGCCCTGCTGGATCTTCGCGCCGGGCACGAGCCCCGGGGCGAATCCGTTCAGGTGGGCGTACAGCGTGGAGTACTGGTTGCGGTGATTGATGATCACCACGTTGCCGTAGCCGCGCTGCTGGCCGACGAACTCCACCGTGCCGTCGGCAGTGGCGCGAACGCGGGTGCCGATGGGTGCGGCGAAATCCACGCCCTTGTGGGCGCGCCAGTCGCGCAGCACCGGATGCATGCGGGCGGGGCTGAACCCCGAGCTGATGCGGCTGAACTCGAGCGGGTTGCGCAGGAAGCTCTTCCTGAGGCTGCGCCCGTCGAAGGTGAAATACTCGCCGCGGCCGTCGCGCTCGTGCCAGAAAGCCTCGTGACGCTCGCCGCCGCTGATGAGCTCGACGGCGAGCAGGCGGCCGGCCTGGGCCTGGTCGAGGCTGCCTTCCTCGCGGACCGACTCGTAGACCACGCGCAGGCGGTCGCCCTTGCGAAGGTCGCGGTCGAAGTCGATGTCGCCGCCGAAGATGTCGGCGACGCGGATCGCCACCCCCTCCGGGATGCCGACCGAGTCGGTGGCGGCGAACAGCGAGGAACGGATCTCGACGCTGCGCATCTCGACGGTGCGCTCGAGCGGGATGATGTCTTCGCTCGCGGTGAAGCGGTCGCCGTCGCGGACGATCTCGAGCCGGGTGAGCGGAGTGGGCTCGCCGGCGTCGGAGGTGTCCACCTCGAGGCCTCCGAAACGGTAGGTGAAGCTCTGGATGCGGCCGAGCGCATCGACCTGGGCCTGGACCGTGCGGCCGGCGCGCATCTGCAGCGCCAGGCGGCCGACCGGGTCGCCCGCGGCGAATCGCAGGAACGCGGGGTCGTTGGCGCCGAGCCGGCCGATCAGCTGGCCGAGGGTGTCGCCGCGGCGGATGGTCTCGGTCTGGATGAAGCTGTCCAGCGACTCCGGCACCTCGAGCGCCAGGGGGATGGTCTCGGTGATGCGCTGTTCCGGCGGGAGCTGGGCCTCGGTGAGCGGTGCTACGCCGAAGGCGGTGACTGCGCCGAGGAGGCCGACGGTGGCGGTGGCGATGGCGACGTGGAGGAAATGCTTGTTTCGATGCATCGTCACGGGCTGTGTCGGCGGACCTGATCGAACGGGCGTGAAGCGGGGCGCGGGCCGGTCGGATAGAATCGTTGGCTTCGCGGCACGCAGGGAAGCCCTCGCGGCCGCGGCATCTTCCGGTCCCCGCCCGGGACGGATCGACGGATTGTAAACGAAAAGACGCCCCGTGATTCCAGAGCCGACGAACGATCAAGATCTCCCGATCAGCGAGGCCGTGCGGCACGCGCTCGAGGTCTCCCTGCGCGGCTGCGAGGAGCTGCTGATCCGCTCCGAATGGCAGGCCAAGCTCGCCCGCAGCGAAGCCAGCGGCCAGCCGCTGCGCATCAAGCTGGGCCTGGATCCCACCGCGCCGGACCTGCACATCGGCCACACGGTGGTGCTGAACAAGATGCGCCAGCTCCAGGACCTGGGGCACAGGGTGATCTTCCTGATCGGCGACTTCACCGCGATGATCGGCGACCCCTCCGGCCGCAACACGACCCGCCCGCCGCTCACGCGCGAGCAGATCGAGGACAACGCCCGCACCTACTTCAACCAGGCCAGCCTGGTGCTGGACCCGGAGAAGACCGAGATCCGCTACAACTCCGAGTGGTGCGACCCGCTGGGCGCGCGCGGCATGATCGAGCTCGCGGCGAAGTACACGCTGGCCCGGATGATGGAGCGCGACGACTTCACCAAGCGCTTCAAGGGCGGCCTGCCCATCTCCGTGCACGAGCTGCTCTACCCGCTGATGCAGGGCTACGACTCTGTCGCGCTGAAGTCCGATCTCGAGCTCGGCGGCACCGACCAGAAGTTCAACCTGCTGGTGGGCCGCGAGCTGCAGCGCGAGTACGGCCAGGAGCCGCAGTGCATCCTGACCATGCCGCTGCTCGAGGGGCTCGACGGGGTCGACAAGATGTCCAAGTCCAAGGGCAACTTCGTCGGCATCACCGAGGCGCCGGCGGAGATGTTCGGCAAGCTGATGTCGATCTCCGACGTCCTGATGTGGCGCTACTTCACGCTGCTGTCCTTCCGGCCGATGGCCGAGATCGAGCGGCTCAAGGAAGAGTGCGCGCAGGGCCGCAACCCGCGCGACGCCAAGGTGATGCTGGCCCAGGAGATCGTCGAGCGCTTCCACTCCCGCGCCGCCGCGGAGCAGGCGCTGGCCGACTTCGAGGCGCGCTTCCGCGAGGGGGCCGTTCCCGACGACATCCCCGAAGTCAGCCTGGCGGGGGCGCCGATGCCGGTGGCGCAGCTGCTCAAGCAGGCCGGGCTGGCCCCGTCCACCTCCGAGGCGATGCGCAACCTCGCCCAGGGCGGCGTGCGCATCGACGGTGCCCGGGTGGAGGACAAGGCACTGAAGATCGAGCCCGGCACCTATGTGGTCCAGGTGGGCAAGCGCCGCTTCGCCCGCGTCACGCTCTCCTGATCCTGCGTGATCGGCCTGCTGCAGCGGGTCTCGCAGGCCCGGGTGGTGGTCGACGGCGAGACCGTCGGCGCGATCGGCCGCGGCCTGCTGGTGCTGGTCTGC
>JBKHVS010000169.1:0-5854 GCA_046569945.1 Gammaproteobacteria bacterium
GAGTGCCGGATCACGTTGGACACGATCTCCCGGTGCGCCGAAGCCAGGTGTTTTGCTGTCCTGTAGTCGATCTCCATCTCCTCAACGTCGTCCACCAATGGCCAGTCGAGCTCGATCCCCGTGGCCTCCAGGCGCGAGGCGGTCTCGTGCCTCAGGTTCGCCAGCAGCGGGCCAAGACCCGTCCGGCCGCCGGTCAGCCCCGCGACCACGCCGCGCATTTCCGCAATGGCATCACGGATCGACCCGCGCGTCTCGTCGAGCGTGGGCCGGTTCAGCGCGGTCAGCAGCTGGGCGCCGAGATCGTCATGCAGGTCGCGCGCCACGCGGCGGCGCTCCTCGGCCACGCCGCGCTCGTAGGCAGCCCGGCCCGCGTCCGCCTGCCGCATCAGCTCGACCATCTGCCGTGCCAGCCGCATGTGCGCCGTACCGAAGAGCTCGCGGCCCTGCCAGGGATACCGGACCAGCAGCGCCGGCGAGGAGGCCACCGCCGGCAGCCGCATCTCCAGTCCGTCCGGGGCCAGGTCCGGCATCGCAGGCAGCTGGCCAGCCTCCGCGGCGGCCGCATCGGCTCCCTCGCCGCGCGCCGGCAGCTCCTCGAGCTCCAGCGGATCGAACACGCGGCGCACGAGCTGCTGCCAGGCGCTCACCCGCTCGCCCTCGGTCGCCTGGAAGGCCACCTCCATGACGGACTGGAACAGCTCGTCGTCCGGGATGCGCCTGCGCTCGACCACCTTGCGCCAGAGCGCGCCGCGCGCCGGCAGGTAGACGAAGCCGGCGATCACGAGCGCGATGCCCAGCGACTCGAAGGGCTCGAGCCGCAGCGCCAGCACCAGCAGGCCGTCGAGCAGCACGAGGCCCACGGCGCCGCCGACCCACAGCAGGATGCGGTACGCCCACTCGTCGAGCTCGAACAGCCGGTAGCGGCGCAGGCCCAGCGCCAGTCCGCCGTACATGATCAGGAAGAAGCCGAAGGCGTAGCCCTGGCGCAGCGGCGGCAGCCAGCCGAACAGGCTCGACGCAACCGTGGAGAGCACGAACAGTCCGCAGCCGAGGATCACCGAGAGGCTCAGCCAGGTGAGCGCGGCACGGGCGCGGGGATCGTCGATGGTCAGCCGCCACTGCATCCAGGCGAACACGGTCACCATCAGCATCGCGGCCACGATCGGCAGGCGAACGCCCCAGTTCTGGTCCGGTGCAAGCTGCAGCAGGTCGATCGCCAGCCAGGGTGCGAACACCAGCGGCACCAGCAGCATGTAGCGCGGCCGCACGATCCGCCTGGGGTAGCAGAGGAAGAGTTCGATCAGCGCGATGCCGAACATCAGCGCGCCGATGTGGTTCAGCGAAGACAGCACCCGGAAGACCTCGCCGTCGATCGCCAGCTCCCGGCTGCTGTAGACGGCAGCGCTGAACGCCGACAGCGGGAACATCGCCCCGGTCAGCGCGAACATCCCGGTGGCGAGATCGGCGGGCCGCAGCACCCACACCCATGCCCCCACCAGCAGGCAGGCGCTGCCCGCGAAGAGCTGGAACCAGAAGACCGGCGGCAGGTCCGACACCGGGCGCGTGGGCGCGGGCGTGACTTCATGCACCGTCCGGCGCCCGTCCGGATGGCCGACCTCGATACGCACCGCATCGGCAGCCAGCAGCGCGGCCAACCGGCTCTGCCGGTCGAGCATCGCGCACATCTCGTCGTAGGAGTCGATGAAGTCCGGCTCCTCGATGACGTCGTGCGGGACCAGCCCGAGGCCACCGACCGAAAGCAGCCGAAGCCCGGCGCCGCCCGCGCGCTCGAGCTCCCCGGCAAGCGCGGCGGCCGGCCCTGCCGGCGCCACTTCCACGATGCGCACCCCGTCGCCATCGGGCGCCAGGCCCAGCCCGAGCCAGGGCTGGCGCGCAAGGAAGAACACGGCCGCGACGCACGCCCCCAGGCACAGCAGGGCCACGGCCAGCAGCGCATGCCCGGGCGAGAAGCGTCCGTTGGGGAACAGCATGCGGGGGCGGGATCCTCGGCGATGTCCAGTCGGCGTCCGCCGGCATGGCGGACCGCCCGCATTATCCGTCCCTGGCGGGCGCGGCGCGATACCATCGGTCGCAGAAAACAGGACGGAGAAGGCGATGCTCAGCTACGAAGTGGTCGAACACGGCAAGCCCCTGCAGGCGAAGCTGCGCGAAACTCCGGTGCCCGGCGGAACCGAGGTGCTCGTGCGCATCACCCGCTCCGGCGTCTGCCATTCCGACCTCCACCTGCAGGAAGGCTTCTTCGACCTGGGCGGCGGCAAGCGCGCCAGCATCCGCGACCGCGGCGTGGTGCCGCCCTTCACCGTGGGGCACGAGCCCTACGGCGTGGTCGAGGCCGTCGGTCCGGAGGCCAGCGGCGTGAAGCCGGGCGACCGTCGCCTCGTCTATCCCTGGATCGGCTGCGGAAGCTGCCCGGTCTGCGCCGACGGCAACGACCACTACTGCCTGAGCCCCCGTACGATCGGCGTGGTGCGCCCCGGCGCCTACGCCACCCACGTGCTGGTGCCCGACGCCCGCTACCTGCTCGACGTCGACGGCATCGACCCGGCCTGGGCGGCGACGCTGGCCTGCTCGGGGCTGACCGCCTGGAGCGCGATCGGCAAGCTGCCGGCGCTCGCGGCGCGCGAGTGGGTGGCGGTGCTGGGCTGCGGCGGCCTGGGAATGGCGGCGATCTCGATGCTGCGGGCCCGGGGCGTGAGCAAGGTCGTTGCCTGCGACGTCGACGCCGGCAAGCTCGCCCAGGCCCTCGAGCAGGGCGCAGCGGCCACCGTCGACAGCGGCGCGCCGGATGCCCTGGCACGCCTGCAGTCGATCGCCGGCAATGCGGTTGCAGGCGCGCTCGATTTCGTCGGCATGCCGGCCACCGCCACGCTGGGAATCGCTGCACTGGCCAAGGGCGGCCACTACGTGCTGTGCGGGCTGTTCGGCGGCGAGATCACGCTGCCGCTGCCGCCGATCGCGCAGCGGGCCATCGCGGTGCGCGGCTCCTACGTGGGCAGCCTGCGCGAGTTGGAGGAGGTGGTCGAGCTCGCGCGTTCCGGCCGGCTGCGGCCCTCGCCGGTCGAGCTGCGTCCCGCCGCCGACGTCAACCGCTGCCTCGACGATCTCAGAGCCGGCCGGATCCTGGGACGAGCGGTGCTGGATTTCGACGGCGTCGACCCGGACCGTCCTGCCTGAGCGCCTCCGCGGAGCCCCAATCCCGGCCCTCATCCTCCGGAGTCCCAGATGAAACGCATCGCCGCCCTCCTTCTTCCCTTCGCGCTCGCGGGCTGCGCCGCCCTCCCCTCCGCAAGCGCCGATGCCGACCGCGCGCTCTGCGAGCGCGCCCGCGAGCAGGCGCGCCGCGGCGACCTGGCCGGCGCCGAGGCCAGCATCGACCGGATGCGCGACCTGCGCGAAGCCTGGTACTGCAGGAACGACCTGATCGAGCAGGACCGGGGCCTCTACCCGCGGGCGACCTGAGACGCCCGCTTCGTTGCCGCGAGGCCCCGATGACTGCGCGCAGCAACACCCGCACCCTGACGATCCTGGCCCAGGATCCGGCGGTCCGCCTGGGCGGACGGCTGGCCTTCGCGCAGGTCGAAGTGCCCTACGAAGACCTCGCTCCCGGCCCGACGGGCCATCGGGTCAAGGTGGTGGACTTCGACGCCAGCGCCGACGTCCTCTACGCGGCGCTCGAGCAGGAGCTCGACGCCGCCGGCGAGCCGCGCGACGTCTTCGCAGCGCCCGAGGGCGCAAGCGCCGCGCAGCTGCGCGCGAGGGAGGCGCGCCTGCTCGCCGACCCGCGCTTCCACCAGCAGAACGTCTACGCGATCGTGATGCGCACGCTGGCCCGCTTCGAGCACGCCCTGGGCAGGCGCGTTGCATGGGCCTTCGACGGTCACCAGCTGCACGTCGCGCCGCACGCCTTCAACGACGCGAACGCCTACTACTCGGAAGCCGACCGCGCGCTGTTCTTCGGCTGGTTCCGTTCCGCGCGGACCGGCAGGCCGGTCTTCACCTGCCTGTCGCACGACATCGTCGCCCACGAGACCACGCATGCGCTGCTCGACGGGCTGCGCGACAGCTTCACCGAGCCCTCGTCGCCGGACCAGGCCGCCTTCCACGAGGGCTTCGCCGACGTGGTCGCGCTGCTCTCGGTCTTCTCGCTTCGGGAGATCGTCGAGGCCGCGCTGGTCAAGGGCAAGCCTCCCGCACGCGGCCGCGACGGCATGCGGCTGGTCGGCGCCTCGGCGCTCGACGAGCGCGCCCTGGCGGATTCCATCCTCTTCGGGCTCGGCAAGGAGTTCGGCAGCGAACTCGAAGGGGCGCGCGCAAACTGCCTGAGGCGCTCGATCTCGCTGCCCCCGGGGCGCCACCTGCAGGAGGCCGGCCGCGACGAGTCGCATGACCGCGGCGAGGTGTTCGCGGCGGCGATGCTGCGCAGCTTCCTGACGATCTGGACCCGCAGGATCCGCGCGCTGGGCACCTTCGGCCGGGGCCGCTACAACCTCGACATGGTCGTCGAGGAAGGTGCCACCGCCGCTGCCCATCTGCTGACCATGGCGATCCGCGCGCTCGACTACTGCCCGCCGGTGGACCTGGAGTTCGGCGACTTCCTGGCCGCATTGCTCACGGTCGACACCGAGACCGTCCCGGACGACTCGAAGTACGGCTACCGGCCGGTGATCCGCCGCACCTTCCAGGCCTACGGCATCGACGCCCCCGCGGCGGGCACGGACTCCGGTACCGGCTGCTGGCTCCCCTTCAAGGGCAACGAGGCCATCGTCTACACCCGGACCAACTACGAGTCGATGCTGCACGATCCCCAGGAGGTGTTCCGATTCCTGTGGGAGAACCGGCGGGTGCTGCGGATCGACGACCGCGGCTACATGCGGATCGCCTCGGTGCGTCGCAGCAGCCGGCAGGGACCGGACGGCTTCCAGCTGCGCGAGACGATCTGCGAGTACGTGCAGATGGCCTCCATCTTCGGCGCCGAGGCGCGCACCGCGCTCGGCATCGAACGCCCGCAGGGCATGCCGAGCACGCAGAGGATCACCGCCTACGGCGGAGGCACGCTGGTGTTCGACCAGTACGGCCGCATCAAGTACCACGTCGAGCACCGGCTGGACGACGGCCCGCGGCAGTCGGCACGCCTGGCCTACCTGTGGGAGAACGGCCTGCTGGACCAGCCCGGCGATGCGCGCGGGCAGTTCGCGGCGATCCACCGCCGGCGCGCCGGCGGCTGAGGAGGAAGGATGACGACCAGGCAGGCCCCCGTCGCGGTGACGATCTTCGCCTACCAGGTCGGGTTCGGCGACTGCTTCCTGCTGCGCTTCGAGTACCCGGGCCGCAAGCGCCACGTCCTGATCGACTTCGGCACCACGGGCCTGCCGAAGCAGGCCGCCGCCAGCCGCCTTTCGGCGATCGCCAGCGACATCGCCGAGAAGTGCGAGGGGCGCCTCGATGCGGTCGTCGCCACCCACCGGCACGCGGACCACATCAGCGGCTTCGCCACGCGCAGCGACGGCAAGGGCCCGGGCGACCTGATCCGCAGCCTGAAGCCGCGCGTGGTGATCCAGCCCTGGACGGAGCAGCTCGACCTCGATCCCGACGCGCTGGGGCCGAAGCTCGGCTCGCGCAGCGCGCTGCAGGCACGCGCCAGGTCGTGGCGGGACATGCAGGAGGTCGCCAGGCGGGCAGTCGAGCTGCTGGACCTGCGCCCCGGCGCCGCGGCCGATACCCGCTTCGACCAGATCCAGGCCTGGGTGGACTCGGCATCCTGCGTAGCGCTGAAAATCGAATTCTCCCGCGCCGGCAAGCTGCACAAGCGCCTGCGCGCGCCCGCCGCCGAGCT
>JBKHVS010000170.1:0-5832 GCA_046569945.1 Gammaproteobacteria bacterium
ATCGCCTTCGCAATGAAGCCGAGCATGCCGAACGCGAGCACGAAGAACAGCACGAAGGTTCCCAGCTTGCCGGCCTTGGACTGGCGCGCCAGGTTCCAGATGATGAACAGCATGAAGCCGATGAAGGCGGCCAGGCCGAAGGTGATGCCGAAGTTGGAGACCTGCTCCTCGGTGAATCCGAACATCGCTCTGCTTCTTTCCTGTGCCGCTAGGCGCGCGGGGGCAACGCCGAGGCGTCGACCAGGTCGATGTAGGCGTGCCAGGTGGCGTGGCCGATCAGCGGCACCAGCAGCACCAGCCCGATGCCGGTGAGGAGCCCGGCCAGCGTGACCAGCATCACCAGCCCGGCCCACAGGCCCATCGCTCCGGGGTTCTCGCCGACGGCGCGCAGGCTGGTGAGCACCGCGGTGCGCATGCTCACTTCACGGTCGAGCATCATCGGCACCGACACCGCGCCGATCGCGAACACGAGGGAAGCGAACACGCCGCCTGCCGCGAGCCACATCGCGAACGGCAGCGGATTCGGCGCGAGCACGAAGTCGCGCAGGAAGCGCCCGACCCCGCCGCCGCCCGCGCCCATCGCCCAGGAGACGATCAGGACGGAAAGGCCCACCCAGAGCGTGCCGAGCAGCGCCAGCAGCAGCCCCAGGCGCACCATGCTGCCACCGCCCCGCACCCAGACTGCGAGCACCTCGCCCACCGTGGGGTGCTCGCCGCGAGCCAGCCGGCGGCTCACCTCGTAGAGGCCCGCGGAGAGCATGGGCGCCAGCAGCAGGAAGCCGGAGAACGCGCCGGCGAGCAGGTCGTGGCGCCCCCAGCCGACGGCAGCGATGGCGGCGCCCGCGAGCAGGAACAGCAGGCCATGCAGGAGGCTGGGGCCAGGGGCGCGCGCCAGGTCCTTCCAGCCCAGCGCGAGCCACTGGAAGGCACGCCGGGCTTCGAGCAGCCGCACCGGAGCGGGGATCACGGGTCGAGTCATGCCCCTATGGTAACGGGTGCGCCTGCGGCGCAGCCCGGCGCAGGCTCAGGCGGCGCCCAGCTTCGCCTTCAGGTAGCGGATCAGGTCGTCCAGGGTGACCAGCTTCTGGTAGTCGGCCTCGGGGATCTCCACCTGGAGCTTCTGGTGCAGCGCGACCAGGAAGTTCAGCCAGTCCATCGAGTCCAGGTCCACCTGGCTGCGCAGCGTGCGCTCGGGGCGGATCTCGTCCGGCTCCACTTCGGGCGCGATCTCGACCAGGATTTCCAGGATCTTCCGCTTCAGCGTCTGTTCGTCCATTCGTGCTTCCCTTCGATCGGGTCACTTCTCGTCGGCGAGTTCCTGCGGGTGCTGCAGCCAGTCGCGCAGCTCGGCCAGGAACACCGCGCCGCGATGGCCGTCGGAGACGCGGTGGTCGGCGGCCAGGCTCGCCACGGTCACCGGCATCGGGCGGATCCACCCGTCCTGGGCCCACGCGCGCTCCACGATGCGCCCGAAGCCCACGATGGCGACCTGCGGCGGATAGATGACGCCGAACACCGAGTCCACCCCCTGGTCGCCCAGGTTGGTGACGGTGATCGTGGGGTCGGACATCTCGGAGCTGCGCAGCGAACCTGCGCGGGCCCGCTTGACCAGGTCCGCCAGTCCGCGCATCAGGTCCTCGAGGCTGCGGGTGCCGACGTCGTGAAGCGCTGGCGCCACCAGCCCGGCGCCGGCGCGCAGCGAGATCGCCACGCCGGCATGCACCGCCGCGCTCGGCTGGAATCCGCCGTCGCGATGGAAACCGTTGAGCTCGGGCGTTCGCCGCAGCGCGACGGCCACGGCCTTGAGCTGCAGCACGGCAGGCAGGATGCGCTCGGTGATCGGCAGGTCGGCGTTGCGCTGCGCGAGCCAGCCCAGCGCATGCGCCATCGGGATGGTCTCGGACAGGTAGTAGTGCGGGATCTCGCGCTTGGACCGGCTCATCGCGGCTGCGATGGCCGCGCGCATGGCCTTCTGGCGGTCGGCGCGCGAGGTGTCCGCCGCGGCCGGTGCAAGGCTTGCCTGGGCACCGCCTGCCGCTGCCTGTTCCACGTCGGCGATCGTCACCGCACCGCCGGGACCGGTGCCGGCGAGGCGATCCGGATCGAGGTCGAGTTCGCGGGCGCGCCTGCGCGCAGCCGGGGAGATCGGGCGCCGGGCCGCGGCAAGCGGCGGCGGCACTGCGAGCGCGATCGCCGGACGGGGCGGCGCAGCGCCGGCGGCGGGGGCAGGTGCCGGTGCGGCGAGTGACGGAGCTGCGGCCTGCGCGGCCGCTGCGACGGGTGATGCTGCTGCGGGCGCCGAAGCTGCGATGGCGGCCGGTGCCGCGACGGCTGCCGACGCCGCGGCCGCTTCGGGCGCAGCGACGGGCGCGGGCCCCACCGCAGCGGCAGGCGCAACACCGGCTGCGGCCGCCTCCCCTGCCTCCGCCAGCGTCGCCATCACCGTGCCCACCGGGATCTTCTCCCCGGGCTGCACCAGCAGTTCGGACACCGTGCCGGCCTGCCAGATCTCGACTTCCACCGCGGCCTTCGAGGTGTCCACCACGGCTATGACCTGGCCGCGCGCCACCGCGTCGCCCGGCTTCACCTTCCATTCGAGCAGCGTGCCCTCGTCCATGTCCGCGCCCAGCGAGGGCAGCTCGAAGCGGATCACGATGCGCCTCCGAACAGCCCGCGCGCGGCGGCGACGATCTTCGGCACCTGCGGCAGCGCGGCCTCCTCCATGTGCTTCGCGTAGGGGATGGGCACCTCCTCGCTGCACACGCGGGCCACCGGCGCGTCGAGATCGTAGAAGGCCTGCTCCATGATCACCGCGCTGATCTCGCCGGCAAGGCTGCCGGTCCGCCAGCCCTCGTCGACCACCACGGCGCGCCGGCAGCGGCGCACCGAATCGACGATCGCGGCGGTGTCCAGCGGCCGCAGCACGCGCAGGTCGAGCACCTCTGCGTCGATGCCGTCCGCGGCCAGCGCCTCGGCCGCCTGCATGGCCTTGGGCAGGCAGCCGCCCCAGGCGATCAGCACCACCTGGCTTCCCGGCCTGCGCACCTTGGCCCCGGCGATGTCCACGCGGCAGGGCTCGGGCAGCTCGCCCTCCAGGTTGTAGAGCTGCACGTGCTCGAAGATCACGACCGGATCGGGATCGGCGAGCGCGCCTGCGAGCATGCCGCGAGCGTCCTCCACGGTGCCGGGCATCAGCACCTTCAGGCCGGGAACGTGCGCATACCAGCCCTCGAGGCTGTGCGAGTGCTGCGCAGCGAGCTGGCGCCCGGCGCCGGTGGCCATGCGGATCACCAGCGGCACCGAGAACTGGCCGCCGGACATGTGCCGGAGCAGCGCCGCGGTGTTCACGATCTGGTCGAGCGCGAGCAGGCTGAAGTTGACCGTCATGATCTCGACGATCGGACGCATGCCGCCGAGCGCCGCTCCGACGCCCGCGCCGGTGAAGCCGAGCTCCGAGAGCGGCGTGTCGCGCACGCGCTCCGGGCCGAACTCCTCCAGGAGGCCTTTCGAGACCGCGTAGGTGCCGCCGTAGCGGCCGACGTCCTCGCCCATCAGGAACACGCGGGGGTCGGCGGCCAGGGCCTCGCGGTGCGCCTCGCGCAGGGCCTCGCGGAATCCGAGCTTCATCGCGCCTCCTCCGGCGCCGCCAGCGTGTGCACGTCGCGCAGCAGCTCCTCCACCGGCTCCCAGCTGCCGGCCTCCGCCCAGGCCACCGCCTCCTCCACCTCGGCCTGCGCGGCCGCGTCGATCGCGAGGAACTCCTCCTCGGTGAGCGTGCCCTGCGCCTTGAGGCGGGCGCTGAAGGTGTGGATCGGGCCGCGGGTCCTCCACGCCTCCACCTCCTCCTTCGAGCGGTAGAGCTCCGCGTCGAACATCGAGTGCGCTCGGAAGCGGTAGGTGCGGCACTCGACGAACATCGGCCCGCCGCCGTCGCGGACGAGTTCTGCGGCACCCTGCACCGCCTCGCGCACCGCGGCCACGTCCATGCCGTCGACGCGCGTGGCCGGCATCCCGTAGGACGAGGCCTTCACGCAGAGGTCGGTCTGCGACTCGTAGCGCTCGATCGCGGTGCCCATCGCGTAGAGGTTGTTCTCGCAGACGAAGAGCACCGGCAGCTTCCAGACCGCGGCCAGGTTCATCGCCTCGTGGAAGGCGCCCTCGGCGACCGCGCCGTCGCCGAAGAAGCACGCGGTGAGCGCCCGCCGGCCCTGCATCCGGTCGGCCATCGCCAGGCCCGCGGCCAGCGGCAGACCGCCGGCGACGATCGCGTTGCCGCCGTAGAGCCGCGTGGCGGCGTCGAACAGGTGCATCGACCCGCCCCGGCCGCGCGCGCAGCCCTCCTGCCTGCCGAACATCTCGGCCATGATCGACTTCATCGGCAGCCCGCGCACCAGCGCATGCCCATGCTCCCGATAGGTGGCCACCACGTTGTCGTCGGCGCGCAGCGCGTTGAGCGCGCCCACCGCCACCGCCTCCTCGCCGAGGTAGAGGTGGAGGAACCCGCGGATCTTCTGCCTGCCATAGAGCTCGGCGCAGCGCTCCTCCATGCGGCGGATGCGCACCATGTCGGCAAGCATCTTCAGCGCAAGCGGCTTGTCCCAGCGCACCGGCCCGGTGGGCGGCGGTTCCACCTGTGTGCTCATGCGCCCCCTCCCCCGGTGCCGTCCGTCCGGCACGGGCTCACATCGTGCGCCCGGTTCCTCGCCTGCGCTCTCACGATCCGCCCTCCAGAGTCGAGGTGTCGCCTTCGGGCAGCCCGAGCTCCCGCGCCTTGAGCAGCCTGCGCATGATCTTTCCGCTGCGCGTGCGGGGCAGCACCGGCAGGAAGGCGATCTCCTTGGGCGCCACCGCGGCGCCCAGCCGCTTGCGGGCGTGGCCCAGGATGTCCTTGCGCAGCGCCTCGCTCTCCGCGTGGCCCGTCTTCAGCGACACGAAGGCCTTGACCACCTCGCCCACCGTGGGGTCTGGCTTGCCGATGACGCCCGCCTCGGCCACCGCCGGGTGCTCCATCAGCACGCTCTCCACCTCGAAGGGCCCGATCAGATGGCCGGCGGACTTGATGACGTCGTCGGCGCGGCCGACGAACCAGTAGTAGCCGTCGGCGTCGCGGCTGACGAGATCGCCGCTCAGGTAGAGCTCGCCGTCGAAGCTCTTGCGGTAGCGCGCCTCGTTGTTCAGGTAGCCGCGGAACATCGACGGCCAGCCGGCGCGCAGCGCGAGCTCGCCCTCGACGCCGGGCTCGTCGATCACCCGCACCGTCGGCGGCTCGCCCTCGGCCTCCAGGTGCTCGACCACGAAGGCGTCGATTCCCGGCAGCGGCCGGCCCATCGAGCCGGGCTTGATGTCGAACGCCGGCGTGTTGGCGATCATGATTCCGCCGGTCTCGGTCTGCCACCAGTTGTCGTGGATGGGCAGGCCCAGAGCCTCCTTGCCCCACCAGACCGCCTCGGGGTTCAGCGGCTCGCCGACGCTGGCGACGAAGCGCAGCGCCGGATACTCGTGCGCGCGGGCGAGGTCGGCGCCCGACTTCATCAGCATCCGGATCGCGGTGGGGGCGGTGTACCAGACGCTGATGCGCTCCTCGGCCAGCAGCCGGTACCAGCGCTGGGCGTCGAACTCCTCGCGGTCCACCAGCGAGGTCACGCCGTGCAGCAGCGGGGCGACGATGCCGTACGAAGTGCCGGTGACCCAGCCGGGATCGGCGGTGCACCAGTAGCGGTCCTCGGGATGCAGGTCCAGCGCGTAGCGGCCGGTGGCGTGGTGGGTGACCACCGCGCCGTGCACGTGGATCGCGCCCTTCGGGGTGCCAGTGGTGCCGCTGGTGAAGTGCAG
>JBKHVS010000171.1:0-5804 GCA_046569945.1 Gammaproteobacteria bacterium
GCCTCGAGGTTCCGCTCGAAGCTGGCAGTGAGCCTCACCCGTGCCGCGCGCGCCACGATGGTGTCGGGCTCAGGCCTTGCGCCCCGCGCTCCGGGCGCGCTTGATGGACGCGAGGGCGCTGCGGGCGTCGCGCGTGCGGCCGGCGGCCACGTCTTCCAGGCCCTTCTGCGCGTCGTCGATCAGCAGGAGGTGGATGCGCTCGCGCTCGAGCCGGTGGTAGTGGTCGAGGCGGCGCGCGTCGACCAGTGCCACGTAGCTCTCGCCGTTCTTGGTGATGATCTTCTCCGCGCCGGCCCGGGCCTCGTCGGCCAGTTCGGACAGCCGCGCGCGCGCGTGCGACAGCGGGATCACGTCGTTGACCGAGAACGGCATGGAAAGCTCCTTTGATCCGGATTCTGTACACTTTAATGTACACGATCCGCACTCCCCTGGAGATCCGCATGACCCGACCCACCGACACCCACTCCAAGCTCGTCGGCTACGCCCTGTGGATCTTCGGATTCACCGGCGCGCACCGCTTCTACTACGGCAAGCCGGTCACCGGCACGATCTGGTTCTTCACGCTGGGCCTGCTGGGCATCGGCTGGCTGATCGACCTGTTCCTGATCCCGTCGATGGACCGGCAGGCCGACTTCCGCTTCCACGCCGGGCCCGTCAACTACTCGGTGGCCTGGGTGCTGCTCACCTTCCTGGGCCTGTTCGGCGTGCACCGGATGTACATGGGCAAGTGGCTCACCGGCCTGCTCTACCTGGTGACGCTGGGGCTCTTCGGGCTGGGCTGGCTCTACGACTACTGGACGCTGAACGACCAGATCACGGTGGTGAATCGGGCGAAGGGGTGATCGCCGAGGAGCCTCGTTGGTGGGTCACTGGTCGAAGCCTGCCACGCATGGTCGAGGCCGAACTGCCGACTTCCGAGCGCATCGGCAACCTGAGAACATCCCACACAAATCAGGGCTGCGCACCCTTCAGCCGGCTCACTCCGTATCCCATGTGATACGCTTCAATATACGTTCAAGCGATGTTCGAAGTCCGCGAGACGGCCGTCTATTCCGAGTGGTTCGGTGGACATCGTGACCGTCGGGCGAAGGTGCGCATCGACATTCGGATCCGTCGCTTGTCGCTCGGAAATCCGGGAGACGTGAGGCCGGTGGGAGAGGGCGTATCGGAGCTGCGCGTGGATTACGGGCCCGGATATCGCGTCTACTACGTCCAGCGCGGCCGCGAGTTCGTGGTCCTGCTTGCGGGTGGCGACAAGTCCTCCCAACTCGATGACATTCGCCGAGCCAAGGCACTAGCCCGAGAGTTGTAGGAGCGGAATCATGGGAAAGACCGTCACGTCCCCTTGGGATCCAGCCGATCACCTCGAAACCGAGGAAGACATGGCTGCCTACCTCGAGGCCGCGCTGGAGGAAGGTGATGCTGCACTCGTCGCTGCGGCGCTTGGCGACATCGCTCGCGCGAAGGGCATGAGCCAGGTGGCACGGGATGCGGGACTCGGGCGGGAAAGCCTCTACAAGGCGCTCTCCCCAAGCGGCAATCCGGAGTTCGCCACCATCCTGAAGGTGGTCTCGGCGCTCGGGCTTCGACTGCACGCAAGGCCGGCGGCCGGGAAAAGCGCGGCCTGACCCGTTCGGCCAGGGCCGGCAACCCGGCGCTCCGCCGCCCCATTGACGCCCTCCCCCGGCCGGTTCCACAATCGTCCGCACGCCCCAGGTTCCCCGACCCTCCCGCCCCGGCCTGACGCTCCAGCCCCCTGGCCCCGAGCCCCAGCCTCCGGCGCGATGCAACCTCGGTGCCCCTGGCCTGCATCGGCACTGCCGCCCGTCCGCCCGGGTTCCCTCCCGGGCCGGACGGCCATCTGGAAGGGGACCTCATGGCCTCGACCGCTGGCATTCCGCTGATCGATCTCCTCGATCTGTCCAACACGGTCGAGTCCGCGCTGCCGGATGCGGTGCGCGACTTCCTCGAGCGCTTCGTCGTCGTCGACTACAGCGCCAGCCATTCGGACGCGGCGATCTTCCATCGCGGCGCGCTGCAGGCGCTGGACGACACCCTCGACGAGATCCCCACCGACTTCGACATCGGCATCGGGCGCCTGAGCCTGCCGCTGGTCAACGAGGGCATCCCCTTCCAGCTGGCCTTCCAGCGCGCGCCGGTGGCCGGCAACCTGGAGCCGTCGGCCGCGGCCTGGCGGCTGGACCTCTCGCTGGACGTGTTCACGCTCACGGTGAAGGGCCTGCGGCCAGCCATCTACGTGGCCGACTCCGGCACCACGCCGCGCCACCTGGTGCGCGACCCGAGCCGGCAGGAGGTGCGCATCACGGGCTCGGCGGTGCTGCGCATCGCGCGGCCGGCGGGCGGCTCGGTGCAGGTCAGCTTCGTGGACCAGCCGGACCCGCTGGACCCGGCAGCGCTGAGCGGGGCGGTGGCCACGCTGTCCTGCAGTCCGCCGCACTTCTTCCTGGGCGGCAGCGAGTTCGGCCTGTCGGTGGGCCGGCTGCAGTTCGACTTCGCGCCGGGCTACAGCACGCCGGAGGTGATCGAGCGCGGCCAGGGACCGGGCTGGATGGGCGTGGCGATCCGCGAGGCCACGCTCTACGCGCCGCGCAACCTGCCGGGGCTGGGCGACCTCTCCGGCGGCGTGAAGAACGTGCTGCTGGGCTCGCCGTTTGGAATGCAGGGCGAGCTGGAGGTGCAGTTCGGCCGCACGGCGATGGACCCGGCGGCCTTCCAGTTCGAGCAGGTGCTCGACGGCGCAGACCTGGCGCTGGGCACCAGCGGCGCGGGCGTGCAGCGCACGGTGGTGCTGCAGGGTTCGCAGGGCGCGGACGCCACGGTGCGCGCGGGCTTCGTCGCGCCCGCGCCGCCCGCCGACGGCAGCCTGCCGGCCGGCGCGCTGCAGGACTGGACCGCGGAGTGGACCTGGCCCGACGGTCACTCTGAAACGGCCGACGCCTCTTCCGGCAGCGTGCGCCACGGCCAGACGCTGCGGGTGACGCCGATCGAAACCGTGACGGTGGGGGGGCACGACACCGAGTTCCGCCACCCGGACATCAGCTTCCGCTTCGTGGTGGCAGGCAACGGCCCGCAGATCAACCTGCGCCGCGGCAGCGAGTTCTTCGAGAACGTCACCCACCTGGGCGGCACGGTGGAGGCGGTGGGCGGCGTGCAGCTGGAGGCGGTGTCCGGCGCTTCCGGCGGTGGCGGCAGCAGCAGCTTCGAGTGGCAGATCAACCTCCTGCCGGAGCGCTTCCCGGGACCGAACTGGACGCCGCAGGTGGAGGGCCAGACCGGCATCACCACGGTGATCCTGCGCGAGAAGCTCACGCTGCCCGGCGGCGAGGAGGAGCTGCGCTACGCGCGGATGCAGCTGCACCTGCGCGGCGGGCCGCTGCTGGTGGGCTGCGAGGCGGGCGTGTTCGACGCGAGCGACGACGCTGCGCGGCTGCCGCTTGCCGCGGTGATCGACACCTACGATCTCAGCGACTTCCATGCCGGAGGCCAGACCTTCCCGCGCATGGAACAGGCGACGCTGGACCCGGCCGACCCCTCGATCGTCGACGTGCCCGCCGACGGCCTGGCGCAGGTGACCATCGCGGGCGCGCCGCCGGCGGTGCTGGAGCGTGACCGGCACGTCCAGGTGCTGATGGACTTCGACACCGCCAAGGAGCTGCGCTGGGGCACGAAGCGGCCGGCGGGCGCAGGCGAGGCCTTCTCTCAGTCGGACCTGCTGGCCTGGGCGGCGCGCTATCCGGGCGCGCAGTTCCTGGTGATCGGCCGCTGCGACGACATCGGCTCGGACAGCTACAACCTCACGCTGGCGCGCGACCGGGCGGCGCGCGGCGTGGCGCTGCTCACCGCGCTGCAGCCGGGACAGATCGGCACGGCACTGCCGGCCGCCAGCGTCTTCTCGCGCGGCGAGCAGAGCGCCTTCTCCAATGCCACCGGCGACGACCTCGAAGAGGATCCCGAGATCGCGCTGTCGGCGCCTGAAAAATCCGAGGCGGTGGGCGATCCGTCCAAGGGCCGGCTGATCCATGCCGAGCTGCCCGCCTCCACCGGCTGGGAGGATGAGCGCTACGTCGACGGGGTGCTCAGCGAACACGAGCCCGTGCGCGACGACTACCGGCGGGTGGACGTCTACGCGGTGGGCGGCGCGCCCACGCCGGAAACCGCGCTGCGCACCGACAAGCCGCTCACCGGGGCTCAACTGCTGCGCTCGATGGTGCCCGCGCCGGGCCGTGACCCCGCGCCGGTGGCCGCCGGCTCGCCGTCGATCGACTACCGGGTGAAGCTGCGCATCGTGTGGGACAGCCCCACGGTGTCGCAGCTCGCGGACGGGATCCCCACGCTGGCCGAGGCGGAGTTCGCCTGGACGCCGCAGACCATGCCGCTGCCGCCGATCGACGACCAGGCGGTGGAGCTGAGCCGCGAGGTGCTCACGGTCTTCGTCAACTGGACGCACGACGCGCGCACCGGCTTCACCAAGGCCTCGCTGGGCATCCGCAGCGAGGGCGACCCGGACGGGCTCGTTTCCGTCGACACGAAGCCGCTGGTGGCGGCGCTGGCCTTCGGCCCGGCGCTGCTTTCCGGCGTGGATGCCGACACCGACCTGATCGGCAGCGGTGCGCGGGTGTTCGCGCTGCTGGCCGCAGCGGGCTTCGCCTCCGTGGACCTGGGCGGCGGCAAGACGCTGGTCGGCGACGGCTCGAAGGCGGCGCTCACCTCGGCCGCGTTCGAGACCGAGATGCGCTCGATCTCGGACCCCGGCCCGGACATGCAGCTGCGCGTGCTCACCGACTACGTCTGCACGCTGCACATCAATGGCGGGGTGCTGGGCATCCGCACCGTGGACGATCAGCCGATGAAGATCCGCTACAAGCGGGTCGGCATCGAATACGACACCTCGCAGGAAGGATGGAATCGCTTCGGCCTCGTCTACGACACCAGCTCGATGGAGATCGAGGATCCCGGCCGCTGGCAGATCGAGGGCGTGCTGGGCAGCCTGCTGCGCATCGTCGAAGTGGCGATGGGGCGCGGCTCGGTGTGGATCGAGGGGCGCATCGCGATCGCGATCGAGATCGGGCTGGTGGAGATCACCGAGGCGATCATCCGGCTCACCTTCCGCGACGGGCAGGATCTTCCCGACTTCGAGCTGCGCGGCTTCACCGTGAAGACGAACATCCCCGCGGTGCTGGAGGGCGAGGGCCGGCTGCGCATCGAGGACGGCGGCGTGATCCGCGCCGGCGTGCAGGCGAACATCATCCCGGTGGGCCTGGGCGCGGACGCTGCGCTTGCGCTCGCGAAGATGGGGCCGGCGGACGACCCCTGGATGTTCCTGTCGCTCTACCTGGGGGTGCAGTTCAACACGCCGCTGCCGCTGGCGCAGTCCGGGCTGGCTATTTACGGCTTCAAGGGCATGTTCACGATGAACGGCGCCCGCAGGCAGCTGCCGAACCCGGACCCGGTGCTGCGCGAGCTCGACTGGTGGGCTGCGCCGCCGGACCAGAAGTACGACCCGACCAAGGGGCAGTTTGCGCTGGGCGTGGGCGTGGTAGTGGGCACGATGCCCGACGTGAGCTTCTGCGTGAGCTGCGCCGGAATGCTGGTGGTGGCCTTCCCCGACCCGGAGGTGATCCTCGGCGTCGACGTGAAGATCATCGAGGTGCCGGACACCACGGTGAAGGACCAGGGCGGGGCCAGCGGCACCATCACCGGCCTGATCGTCATCGACGACGAGGCGGTCAAGCTCGCGGTCGGCGCGCAGTACACCATCCCCAAGGTGCTGGAGGTGAAGGTGC
>JBKHVS010000172.1:0-5787 GCA_046569945.1 Gammaproteobacteria bacterium
CGACATCGTGCTGATCGTCAATCCGGTGGCCCTGGCCCAGGTGGCTGCGGGCGAGGTGCTCGACCGGGTGGTGAAGGCGCCGTCGATCTCCGCGGTGATGGCCGAGTCGCTGCCGCCGGTGGTGATGGTGGTGGACGATTCGGTGACGGTCCGCAAGGTGACCCAGCGCCTGCTGGCGCGCGAGGGCTACCAGGTGATGCTCGCCAAGGACGGCGTCGACGCGCTGCGCCAGCTCGAGGACACGGTGCCCGACGTGATGCTGCTCGACATCGAGATGCCGCGCATGGACGGATTCGACCTGGCCCGCCACCTGCGCGGCGACGAGCGCCTGCGCGAGGTGCCGATCGTGATGATCAGCTCGCGCACCGCCGACAAGCACCGCAACCATGCGATGTCGCTGGGCGTGAACGTCTTCCTGGGCAAGCCCTACGGCGAGACGCAGCTGCTGCAGGAAGTGGCAGGGTTCACTGCGGCGCGGCGCAAGGCGATGGCCGGCTGAGGGCGCGGGGCCTGCCTTGACGGCCCGTCCCGCGCTCAACAGTTCGGCCGGGCCCCGCGCGCTTCACGGAGCGCTTTGCTGCCCGTTGGAATGGCTTGTCAGCTCGGTTCCCGTTCGATCTGCTTCTTCCAGCTCAAGCTCAGCTTTCGGTTGGAAGCGACACAGTCACGCAAGTACAGGTTGATCAGGCTCTGATACGGAATTCCGACCTCTTCGGAGATTCCTTTGAAGTACTCGATTGCGTCCTCGTCCAGACGTATCGTGATCTGCTTCTTCAACTGCGAAGCGTACGGATTCTTGCGGGATCTGGAAAAGTCATATTCCTTGCGCATGGTGCACCCGTTACGGATAAGACCTCGATTCGCGCGCAGTTGCCCTGCGAGCCGAAATGATGCGGATTAGGCTGCCCTCGCTTCGATAGCAGTGACAGACGAGGAGCACCCGAAGCGCGCTGCTCAACCCCAACAGGATGAAGCGATCTTCATCCTCCGAATGATCGGGATCGTCGATCAACCGCGCTCGCTCATCGTAGAACACCGAGCGCGCCAACTGCCCGGTTCTTCAGCAAAAGAATTCTCCACATGAGACAAAAATGTCGCAAGTGATATACTTTCGTATCCCCTCCTAGGACAAGAACAACATGCACCCGAAGAACCTCCGCTTCGGCCTTTCCGCGTTGGCGCTCTCGGTCGCCGCGCTGCTTGCAGGCTGCAACTCCGGCGACCAGGGCGCCGGTCCCGGGGCCGCCCCCCCGCCCGCACCCGTCGGCGTGGTCCAGGTCGTGCCGCAGGCAACCGCGGTCACCAGCGAGCTGCCGGGCCGACTCGAGCCGGTGCGCGTGGCCGAGGTGCGCGCCCGCGTGCCCGGCGTGGTGCTGGAGCGCTCCTTCCGCGAGGGCAGCGACGTGAAGGCGGGGCAGGTGCTGTTCCGCATCGATCCCGCGCCGCTGCGCGCCGATCTCCAGGCCGCCACCGCCAGCCTGCAGCGCGCCGAGGCCTCGCGCGAGCTGGCGCTGGTGCAGGTGCGCCGCTACGAGCCGCTGGCGAAGGCGAACGCGGTGAGCAGGCAGGAGTACGACAACGCAGCGGCGGCGCTCAAGCTTGCCGAGGCCGAAGTGGCCGCGCAGCGCGCCGCCCGCGACCGCGCCCGGCTGAACCTGGGCTACGCCACGGTCAGCGCGCCGATCGCCGGCCGCGTCGGCCGCGCGCTGGTCACCGAGGGCGCACTGGTCGGCCAGGGCGAGGCCACGCCGATGGCGCGCATCCAGCAGGTCGATCCCATCCTCGCGGACTTCACCCAGCCCGCCTCCGAGCTTGCGCGGCTGCGCGAGGCTTTCGAGCGCGGCGAGCTTTCCGACGCGGGCAATGCGGCCGGCCGCGTGAGGCTGGTGCTGGACGACGGCAGCGAGTACCCGCTGCCGGGCACGCTGCTGTTCTCGGACGCCGAGGTCGACCGCAGCAGCGGGCAGGTGACGCTGCGCGCGCGCTTCCCCAACCCGGAGCGGCGGCTGCTGCCCGGCCTGTACGTGCGGGTGCGCCTGGAGCAGGGCGTCGAGCAGGACGCGCTTCGCGTGCCGCAGCAGGCGGTGCAGCGCTCCACCGACGGCGGCGCAAGCGTCTGGGTGCTGGATGCCGAGAACAGGCCCGTGCCGCGCCCGGTGAAGACCGGCGCCGCGGTGGGCGACGAGTGGGTGGTGCGCGAGGGCCTGAAGGCGGGCGACACCGTGATCGTCGAGGGCTTCCAGAAGATCCGGCCGGGCGCGCCGGTGCAGCCCACGCCGTGGAGCCGCGGCCAGGCGGCTCCGGCACAGGGCGCGGCTCCGGCCGAGGGCGCAGCTCCGGCCACGCAGGACGCGAAGCCCGCCGCCGAGAAAGCGGGGTCCTGACATGCCGCGCTTCTTCATCGAGCGGCCCATCTTCGCGTGGGTGGTGGCGCTGTTCATCATCCTCGCGGGGCTGCTGGCCATCCCCAGCCTGCCGATCTCGCAGTACCCGAGCGTGGCGCCGCCCAGCGTCGAGATCTCCGCCACCTATCCGGGCGCGTCCGCGCAGACCGTCGACCAGGCGGTCACCAGCCTGATCGAGCAGGAGCTCAACGGCGCCAAGGGTCTGCTCTACTACGAGTCGCAGAGCAACTCCTACGGCCGTTCCAGCATCTCGGCCACCTTCGCGCCGGGCACCGATCCCGACCTCGCGATGGTCGACGTGCAGAACCGCATCAAGAAGGCCGAGTCGCGGCTGCCGCAGGCGGTGATGCGGATGGGCCTGCAGGTGGAGAAGGCCAGCAGCAACTTCCTGATGGTGGTCACGCTCTCGTCGAAGGACGGGCGGCTGAACCAGCTGGGGCTGGCCGACTACATCACCCGCAACGTCATCAACGAGATCCGCCGCGTGCCCGGCGTGGGCAAGGCGCAGCTCTATGCCGCCGAGCGCGCGATGCGCGTCTGGATCGACCCCGAGCGCCTGGTCGGCTACGGCCTGTCCGCGCAGGAGGTCAACCAGGCCATCTCGGCGCAGAACACGCAGGTGCCGGCGGGCATGCTCGGCGACCAGCCGGCCACCAGCACGCAGCAGATCAGCGCCTCGGTGATCGTCAGGGGCCTGCTGGGCTCGCCCGAGGAGTTCGGCGAGATCGTGCTGCGCGCCAACGCCGACGGCTCCACGGTGCGCCTGCGCGACGTCGCGCGCATCGAGGTGGGCGGCGAAACCTACCAGTTCGGCGCGCACCTCAACGGCAAGGAAACCGCTGCGATCGCGATCCAGCTCGCGCCCGGCGCCAACGCGCTGGCCACCGCCGAGGGCGTGGAGGCCAAGCTCGACGAGCTCTCCCGCTACTTCCCTGACGGCGTCGAGCACGACACGCCCTACAACACCGCGCCCTTCGTGAAGATCTCGATCGAGCAGGTGCTCAAGACGCTCGCCGAGGCGATGGTGCTGGTGTTCCTGGTGATGCTGCTGTTCCTGCAGAACCTGCGCTACACGCTGATTCCCACCATCGTGGTGCCGATCGCCCTGCTGGGCACCTTCGCGGTGATGCTGGCCGCGGGCTTCTCGATCAACGTGCTGACGATGTTCGGCATGGTGCTGGCCATCGGCATCCTGGTCGACGATGCGATCGTGGTCGTCGAGAACGTCGAGCGCATCATGGCCGCCGAAGGGCTGTCGCCGAAGGAGGCCACGAAGAAGGCGATGGGCCAGATCACCGGCGCCATCGTCGGCATCACGCTGGTGCTGGCCGCGGTGTTCTTCCCGCTGGCCTTCATGTCCGGCTCGGTGGGCGTCATCTACCGGCAGTTCTCGCTGTCGATGGCCACCTCCATCCTGTTCTCCGGTTTCCTCGCGCTGTCGCTCACTCCGGCGCTCTGCGCCACGCTGCTGAAACCCATCCCGGCCGGGCATCACGAGGAGAAGAAGGGCTTCGCCGGCTGGTTCAACCGCTGGTTCCAGCGCACCACCGTGGGCTACGAGCGCAGCGTGGGCGGGCTGGCGCGCCGCACCGGCCGCAGCATGCTGCTGTACCTCGCGCTGATCGCGGTGCTGGGCTACACCTACGTGCGGCTGCCGTCGTCATTCCTGCCGGTCGAGGACCAGGGCTTCACCATCACCGACGTGCAGCTGCCCGCGGGTGCCACCACCGGGCGCACCCGCGAGGCGCTGGCCCAGCTCGAGGGCTACATGCTGTCGCAGCCCTCGGTGGAGAACATCGTCGCGATCAGCGGCTTCAGCTTCTCTGGCATGGGCCAGAACGCGGGCCTGGCGTTCACCGTGTTCAAGGACTGGTCCGAGCGCGGCCCGGACCAGTCCGCGTCGGCCGAGGCCAACCGGGCCAACGGCGCGATGTTCATGGGCGTGAAGGACGCGCAGATGTACACGCTGGTGCCGCCGGCCATTCCCGAGCTCGGCAGCGCGAGCGGCTTCTCGCTGCGCCTGCAGGACCGCGGTGGGCTGGGCCACGAGGCGCTGCTGGAGGCGCGCAACCGCCTGCTGGGCGCGGCCGCCAGCAACCCGGTGCTCGCCTACGCACGGGTCGAGGGCCTGGAGGATGCGCCGCAGCTGCAGCTCGACATCGACCGCGACAAGGCCAACGCGCTGGGCGTGCCCTTCGAGCGGATCTCGCAGACGGTGTCGACCGCGCTGGGTTCCGCGGTGATCAACGACTTCGCCAACATGGGCCGCATGCAGCGCGTGATCGTGCAGGCCGACGTCGATGCGCGGATGACGCCCGAGGCGCTGCTGGGCCTGAATGTCGCCAGCACCCGCGGCGCGATGGTGCCGCTTTCGGCCTTCGCCAGCACTTCCTGGACCACCGGCCCGGTGCAGCTGGTGCGCTACAACGGCTATCCGTCCTACCGCATTTCCGGCGACGTCAAGCCGGGCTTCAGCACCGGGCAGGGCATGGAGGAGATGGAGCGGCTGATCTCCGAGCTGCCGGCCGGCCTGGGCTTCGAGTGGACCGGGCAGTCGCTGCAGGAGCGACAGTCGGGCGCGCAGGCGCCGCTGCTGATGGCGCTCGCGCTGCTGGTGGTGTTCCTGGTGCTGGCGGCGCTGTACGAGAGCTGGTCGATTCCGTTTTCCGTGATCCTGCTGGTGCCGATGGGAATCGTCGGCGCGGTGCTCGCGGTGACGCCGCGCGGCATGCCCAACGACGTCTTCTTCAAGGTCGGCTTGATCACGATCATCGGCCTGTCGGCGAAGAACGCGATCCTCATCGTAGAGTTTGCGAAGGACCTGGTGGCGCAGGGGATGGGCGTCGTCGAGGCCACGGTGGAGGCGGCCAAGCTGCGTTTCCGGCCGATCGTGATGACTTCGCTGGCCTTCATCCTGGGCGTGGTGCCGCTGGCGATCGCCACCGGCGCGAGTTCCGCGAGCCAACGCGCCATCGGCACCGGCGTGATCGGAGGCATGATTGCGGCCACGGTGCTGGGCGTGTTCCTGGTGCCGGTGTTCTTCGTGGTGGTGCAGCGGCTGTTCGGCGGCAGGGCACGCGCCGCGGCCGGGGAGAAGGTCTGATGCATGGGAATTCGAGCATGAAGCGGGGAAGCGAAGCGGGGGCGATCCCGGCGGGTCTGCGGAGCGGCGGCCGGCAAGGTCGTGGGCCGACGCGCGCGGCAGGGCTGCGCGCGCCGCTGGGCGCAATCGCGGCTGCGCTGCTGGCGGCGGGCTGTTCCTTCGCGCCGGTGCATGAGCGGCCGGTGGCGCCGGTGGCGGCCGAGTGGCGCGATGCGGCCGCCGTGCAGCGCGCGGGGGCCGCGGCCGAGGCGCAAGCCGTCGCGGCCGCCGACATCGGCT
>JBKHVS010000173.1:0-5757 GCA_046569945.1 Gammaproteobacteria bacterium
TCTTGTCGGCTGGGGCGAAGGGCGATCCCGCCGAAGACGCCTGGGATCTTGCCTTCATGGGCGCGGAGCCGGCACGCGCGAAGCTGATCGATTTCACCGCGGCATATGTCGAGATCGAGGCTTCTTACCTGGTTCCGCCGGGGTCATCGATCACGCGCATCGACGAGGTCGATCGGCCTGGGGTTCGAATTGCGGTCGCCGCACGCGCGGCCTATGAGCTCTACCTGCGCCGCACCCTGAAGCATGCCGAACTCGCGAGCGCAGAGGGCCTGGGGGGATCCTTCGATCTCTTCCGCGATCGCGGTCTCGAGGTCCTGGCGGGTCTGAAGCCTAGGCTGATGGAGGAGCTGGCGCGCTTGCCCGGCTCGCGTCTCCTGCCGGGGCGATTCACCGCGATCCAGCAGGCCGTTGCCACGCCGGCAGGGCGCCCTGCCGCATTCGCCCTGCTGCGCGCATTCGTCGAAGAGGTCAAGGCGGATGGCACGGTTGCCCGACTGATCGATCGGCACGCGGTCAAGGGACTCTCGGCGGCGCCTCAGGTCGATTGACGGGGTGCGGGTTCCGGGAACTCGGGAATGTCGGTCCGATAGACTCGGGATACTGCACACCCTTTTTCCGGCAGAGAAGGAGAGAACAACGCATGTCCCAGGAACAGATCGATAACCTCGTCAGCACCCTCATCGGCTACGTCACCGAGTACGGGCTGAAGGTCGTGGTGGCGCTGCTGGTGCTCATCGTCGGGAAGTGGCTTGCCGGCATGGTCCGCAAGGCGGTCCGGCGCGGCATGGAGCGCGGCAAGGTCGACCCCACGCTGATCGGCTTCCTGTCGAACATCGTCTTCTATCTCCTGATGATCGCGGTGGTGATCGCGGCAGTCTCGCAGGTCGGGATCCAGACCACGTCCTTCGTGGCGGTGCTCGGTGCCGCCGGCCTGGCGGTGGGTCTCGCGCTGCAGGGCTCGCTGTCGAACTTCGCCAGCGGCGTGCTGATCATCCTGTTCCGGCCCTTCAAGGTCGGCGACTTCGTCGAGGCGGGCGGCGTGAGCGGCACGGTCGACGAGATCGGCATCCTGTCCACGCAGATGCACACGCCCGACAACAAGGGCGTCACCGTGCCGAACTCGCAGATCATGGGCGCGCACATCGTGAACTTCAATGCCTTCGATACCCGCCGCTGCGACATGACCTTCGGCATCGGCTACCAGGACGACATCGACCGGGCGAAGGCCATCCTCGCGGACATCGTGGCCAAGGATCCGCGCTGCCTGACGGATCCGGCGCCGACCCTGGCGGTGGGCGCGCTCGGCGAGAGCAGCGTCGACATCCTGTGCCGGCCCTGGGTGAAGGCGAGCGACTACTGGGGCGTGTACTGGGACATGCAGGAGACGGTGAAGAAGCGCTTCGACGCCGAGGGAATCTCGATCCCGTTCCCGCAGCGCGACGTGCACCTGCATCAGGTGGCGCGCGCCTGACCGCGGATGGTCCGGAATCCGACCCGCTTGCTCCGGCGCGGCTCCTTGGCGAAGCGGGCCCGGTGCTAGACTGCGCGTCGTCATGGTTACCGAGCGCCTGCGCAGTGTCCGGGCTGGCTCGAGCGACCAACGACTAACGACAATTCAAATCAGGGAGAGACTCGATGCGCAAATCATTTCGGACGATCTGGGCGGCAGCCTGCGTGGCGGGCGTCATGGCCTCTGTCGCCGCCGGCTCGGCGGTGGCCCAGGATCGCAAGGTACGCCTTCAGTTGGCTTCGGGCTTCGGCAGCACCGCGCCGCTGGCCGGCGAATCGGCGCTGGCATTTACCAAGAAGCTGGCCCGGGTGTCCGGCGGATCCCTTGACGTCAAGTTCAACGAACCCAACGCCGTCGTGCCCGTGCTGCAGTCCTTCGACGCGGTGTCGCAAGGCTCGGTCGACATGGCCTGGACCACGCCGGGCTTCTGGTCGGGCAAGGACACGGTGTTCAACTTCTTCGGCAGCGTGCCTTTCGGGCCGGGCAACGGCGAGTACCTCGCCTGGCTCCAGCATGGCGGCGGGAAGGAGCTGATGGCCGAGATGTACGGCAAGCACGGCATCCACGCGCTGACCTGTGGAATGGCGCCGCCCGAGGGCGCCGGCTGGTTCCGCAAGGAAATCAAGTCGCTCGACGACCTGAAGGGCCTGAAGATGCGCTTCCTGGGCCTCGGCGCGAAGGCTATGGAAAAGCTCGGCGTGGCCACGCAGTTGATCGCCCCGGGCGAGATCTACCAGGCGCTGCAACTCGGCACGATCGACGCGGCGGAGTTCTCCACGCCGATCCAGGACCTGAAGTTCGGCTTCTACCAGGTCGCCAAGTTCTACTACATGCCCGGTTGGCACCAGCAGTCGACCGCGCTGGACCTGCTCATCAACAAGAAGAAGTGGGAATCGCTGTCCGACCCGCACAAGGCCATGATCGAACAGGCCTGCGGCGATTCGATCCGCGACACGATCGCCTACGGCGAGGCGGCCCAGTTTGGCGCCATCAAGGAAATGCAGGAAAAGGGCGTGCAACTCAAGAAGTGGGGCCCCGAGTTCATCTCGGCTTTCGAGAAGGCCTGGAAGGAAGTCGCCGCCGAGGAGTCCGCGAAGAACCCGAACTTCAAAAAGGTCTACGAGTCGTACTCGAAGTTCCGCGAACAGTACTCGGTCTGGCGCGAGTACGGCTTCCTGCAGTGATGCGCGCGCAAGCGCGCTAGCGAACCGGGCGCCCCGAGAGGGGGCCCGGTTTTTGCATGGCGCGAAGGCCGGGCGCCGCCACCTGGCTGCGATGCGCCTTGTGTCGCCCCTGTTCTACGATTCGACGGGAGTTCCCCGATGCGGTTCCTGCTTGCCTACTCCGGCTGGGTCGAGCGCGTGCTCACCCATGTCGGCATGGCCGCCGGCTGGCTGTTCATCCTCAACGTGATCGTCATCTGCACCGATGTGGTCACCCGCAAGTACGGTTTCCAGATTCCCGGCTTCGGCTCGACGCGCCTGCAGGAGCTCGAGTGGCACCTGCACGCGATCCTGTTCTCGATGTGGATGGGCCTTGCCTACCTGCGCAACGCGCATGTCCGCATCGACCTGATGGTCGCCCGCCGTTCGCCGCGCACCCGCGCGTGGATCGAACTGGTGTGCCTGCTGCTGTTCGCGGTGCCGTATTGCCTGGTGCTCATCGACCACGGGTTCACGTTCGCATGGCGCGCCTGGGAGAGCGGTGAAGGCTCGGAGTCGGCCACGGGTCTCCCGATGCGCTGGATCGCGAAGAGCCTGATGGAACTCGGCCTGGTCCTGGTCTTCGTGGCGGTCACCGCGATGCTGGCCCGGCTGGTGGTCTTTCTGTTCGGTCCCGAGCATCTGCGCGAGCAGGCCCGGCCCCAGCACCTGGGGAGCTGATCCATGATCGACTGGATGATCGACCATCTCGGCCTGCTGATGTTCGTCGTGCTGGCCCTTCTGATGTTCACCGGGTTCCCGGTGGCGTTCGTTCTCGGCGGGGTTTCGCTCGCCTTCGGCGCGATCGGCTGGTACTTCGACGTCTTCAATCTCCTTCAGTTCTACAACCTGCTCGTGCGGATCTGGGGCGGCGTGGCCGCCAGCCAGGTGCTGGTCGCGATTCCCATGTTCATCTTCATGGGGGTGGTGCTCGAGCGAAGCGGCGTGGCGACCGAACTGCTGAAGTGTCTTCAGATCCTCACGCGGCGAATTCCCGGCGGGCTGGCGATGTCGGTCACGCTGATGGGCACGATCATGGCGGCGACCACCGGCATCGTCGGGGCGTCGGTCGTGATGCTCACGATGATCGCATTGCCGACGATGCTCGAACGCGGCTACAAGCCTGAGCTCGCGGTGGGGACCATCGCATCGTCGGGAACCCTGGGCATCCTGATCCCCCCGTCGATCATGCTCGTCATCATGGGCGACCTGATGTCGGTGCCGGTCGGCTCGCTGTTCGCGGGGGCGCTGTTCCCCGGGCTGCTGCTGGCCTTGCTCTATGTCGGGTGGATCGGGATCGTGACCTTCCTGAAGCCGGAGCTCGCGCCGCCGATGCCGGCCAGCGAGGGGCCGACCAGCGCCGGCGCGCTGGTGGCGATGATGATAAGGGGATTCCTTCCGCCGACGCTGCTGGTGTCGCTGGTCCTCGGATCGATTTTCCTGGGTTGGGCCACGCCGACTGAGGCTGCCGGCGTCGGCTGTGCCGGCGCCCTGGTCCTCGCCTGGCTGAACGGGGCGCTGAGCCGAAAAGCGCTGCGTGAGATCATCGAATCGGCGGCGCTCACGAATGCGATGGTGTTCTTCATCACGATCGGCGCGTCGGTCTTTGCCTACATGTTCCGGGCGCTCGGCGGCGATGACGTGGTCGAAGACGTGCTGCGTGCGATGGGGATCGAGACCGCCTGGCAGATCCTGATCTTCGTGATGGTGCTCGTTTTCATTCTGGGCTTCTTCTTCGACTGGCTCGAGATCTGCCTGATCGTGCTGCCCGTCTTCGGCCCGATCCTGACCAGGCTCGATTTCGGCGGGCACGTCGAAGGCGGGGCGATGGCCTTTCTGCCGTGGCTTCTCGTCGTGCTGGCGGTGAACCTCCAGACTTCGTTCCTGACGCCGCCCTTCGGTTTCGCGCTCTTCTACATGAAGGGGTCGGTGCCGCCCTCGGTGACCATGGCGCACATCTATCGCGGCATCGTTCCCTTCGTGTTCCTGCAACTGATCGCCTTGGCGCTCTGCATCGCGTTCCCTGACCTGGTTCTCTGGCTGCCGCGGCAGTCCGGCCTGCTTGACTGAACGCGGGCGGCCGAAGACGGGCTCTCGCCATAAGCGCCGGGATGCCGGCGCCCGAGGCCGCTCGCGCTTGACCCTGGTCAGCGCGAGCGGGGGGCGTCGCGGTATCGTAAGGGGGGCGCGGCTGTCGCAGGCGTGGCTCGCCCCTGCTACCGTTACTCAGGAGATCGACCATGCACATCCCCATCGACGGCGACAGCCGCGCGAGCGAGGAGCTCTCCGCGCTGATGGAATCCCTGCTCGCCGATCCGGACATCGAGGAGCCGGTCACGCTGGGTTTCGTGCGCGACCGCCTGCGGCGATCGCTGGTGCACCGGGGCCTGAAGCCGGACCGCTCGCAGTTCGGCACCGAGCAGTCTCTGTACGCAGAAATCGAGACCCTGGTCGAGGAGTTCGGTGAGGACGCGCCGGCAGGCGACTTCACCGCAGTGAAGGCGAGCGAGGCGCTTTCCCTGGTCATCGAGGTCATGCTCGACGAGCGCGAGGCCGATCTGTCCCTGACGCTGGGCGAGGTGCGGGACTCCATGGCGGATGGCCTGACCGCCCGTCTGGTCGGGGAGGGCGTGGTCGAGGACGACCAGGACGGCAGCCTGCTCGCCGAGATCGACATGCTGATCGACCGGTACGGCCGGGAAACGCTGGCCGAGGAACTGATGCGCTTCGAATAGCGCCCGGTGAGGTCTGCGCCTCTCCCGGCGACGGGAGGTTTGCCGGGCGCCTAGAAACTGCGCTCGAACATCAAGCCGCGAATTCGCTCGATCGCGTGCGAGGGTGCCAGCCCCTTCGGGCAGACCTCGGTGCAGTTCATGATCGTGCGGCAACGGTAGAGCCGGAACGGGCCTTCGAGGAAGTCGAGCCGTTCTTCACGCGCCTGGTCGCGGCTGTCCAGGATGAAGCGGCAGGCCTGGAGCAGGCCTGCCGGCCCGACGAACTTGTCGGGATTCCACCAGTACGACGGGCAGGCGGTCGAGCAGCAGG
>JBKHVS010000174.1:0-5541 GCA_046569945.1 Gammaproteobacteria bacterium
CGTGCCGGGACCCGCGCCGATGCCGATCGTGGGGATGGGCAGCGCCTGCGTGATGCGGGTGGCGACCACGGTGGGCACCATTTCCATCACCAGCATCGCCGCACCGGCGTCGGCGAGTTCGGTGGCGTGGCGCAGCATGGTGTCGGCGGCATCTTCCTCGCGGCCCTGCACCCGGTAGCCGCCGAGGGCATGCACGGTCTGCGGGGTGAAGCCGATGTGCGCGCAGACCGCGATGCCGCGGTCGACGATGAAGCGCACCGTCTCGGCGGTCCAGCCGCCACCCTCGAGCTTGACCATCTGCGCGCCTGCCTGCACCAGCTTCACCGAACTGCGCATCGCCTGCTCGCGCGACTCCTGGTAGCTGCCGAAGGGCAGGTCGCCGATCAGCCAGCAGTTGCGGTTGCCGCGCGCCACTGCGGCCACGTGGTAGGCCATGTCGTCGAGCGACACCGGCATCGTGCCGGGCTGCCCCTGGATCACGTTGCCGAGCGAATCGCCGACGAGGATGGTGTCGACGCCGGCTTCGTCGCACAGCCGCCCGAAGGAGGCGTCGTACGCGGTCAGCATCGCGATCTTCTCGCCGCGCGCATGCATCTCGCGCAGGCGGTGCAGGGTCATGGGTTTGCGTTCGGTCATGGCGCGCCGCACAAATGGAGTTGATCGATTGTACCCATTCCGTTCCGCGCTGCCGCGTGCCCGCCGCCGCTGCGGCGCGCGCCTAGAATTGCCGATTGCCCTCGGGCGACGCCGCACGATCTCGTGAACCGATGAACGATCCCGCCTGGACCCTCACCGGGGAGGACCCCGCCCGAAGCCTCGGCCTGCAGGGATTCGTGCGGCTGGAGGCGGCGCAGCTGCTTGCGCTGGGCGGCCTGCAGCGGGCCGAGGTCGAGCGCTGGCGTCCGTCCTGGAACCGGCTGCCGCCGGATGCCTGGCTGCGCGACGGCGGCCGCTACCGCCGCCGCCGGCACAGCTGCTTCGTGCATGAGGTCGCAGAGGCTCGGGTCGAGCAGGTGCCGCATCGCGCGCACTGGCAGCCGGTCGACTACAACGCGCTGCACGGCGGCATCGAGCGGATGTTCGAGCCGATGGAGCCGGAGCTCTGCGCCGATCCGGCCTGGTCGCGCCTGCTGCGCAGCCTGGGCGAGCTGTTCGGGCAGGTCGCGCCTGCCGGGCGCTGGTTCATCGAGGCGCACCAGTTCCGCATCGACACCACCGACGGGGTGGGTCGGCCCACGCCCGAGGGCGCGCATCGCGACGGCGTCGATTTCGTCGCGGTGATCCTCGTCGAGCGGCACGCGGTGCGCGGCGGCGAGACCCGCGTGTTCGAGGCCGGCGGCCCGCGCGGCATCCGCTTCGTGATGGACGAACCCTGGAGCGCGGTGCTGCTCGACGACCTGAAGGTGATCCACGAAGCCACGCCGATCCAGCCGGACGGCGCCGAGGCGCGCCGCGACACGCTGGTGCTCACCTACCGCCGTGAGGGATTCCAGTCGCCATGAATGCCGATGCCGACTCTGCCGCGCTGCGCGCTGCGGCCACGCTCTACCACCGCTACTTCACCGGCCTGATCCTGACGGTGGTCACGCGCCGGGGCCGGCAGGACGCCGGCGAGCTGATGTTCCGCGTGTTCCGCCACCAGCACCACGAGAAATTCCTGCCCGGCCTGCGCAAGCTCGGCCTCGCCGGGCTGCCCGACGCGGTGGCCGCGGCCGGCTATCACTACCTGGCCAACCGCGTCGGCGGCGTGCAGGTGGAGTTCATGCGCGAGTCCGACCGCAAGGCCTGGGTGCGCTTCGTGCCGCCCCGCTGGATCTACGACGGCACCGCGATCGCCGGCGTGCCCACGGATGTCTCGCGCGGCGTGCTGCGCGGCTGGTATGCGCACAACGGGCCGAGCCTCGGCAACCCCAGGCTGGGTTTCGTGTGCACGGCGCAGACCACCGACGGGCAGTACGGGCTGGCCGGCTACTTCCTGGAGCATGAGCGCGCGCTCGAGCCCGAGGAGCGCCTGCGCTTCGCGCCGGGCGAGGAGCCGCCGCCCTTCGATCGCGCGGCCGCGCCCGTGCTGGACGCCTCGGAGTGGACGCCGGACCGCCTCGCGAAGGCCAACCGCAACTACGCGATGGACTACGTGCGCTCGACGCTGCCGCGGATGGCCGAGCTCTTCGGCCCGGCGGATACCGCCCATCTCGGCGGGGTCGCAGGCAAGCTGGTGGCGATGCAGTACTACCAGGAGACCGCGGCGCTGCTGGGCGTCCAGCCGGGCGGCGCCGAAGGCTTCGCGCGCTACATGGCCGGCATGGCGGCCGGGCAGGGGGACGCGTGCAGCTGGTCCCGCGAAGGCGATGCGGTGCTGGTCCGGCAGGCCGGCTGGCGGCTGATGCGCGGGCTGGCGCCCCTGCACCCCGCGGTCTTCGACGCCTGGAACGGGCTCTGGCAGGGCGCGCTGATGGTGCATGACCGATTCCTGTGCCTGGAGGTGCTGCAGCGGATGGACCATGGCGATCCGGCCTTCGTCTGGCGCATCCGGCCCCGGGGAACGCAGACCTTCTGATGGCTCGCTGCGGCCGGAGCGGCGCGGCGCGCTCGCGGGTCCGGCGAGATGGAGGATCCAGCCGATTCCGGCTTTCCGCCGAGGCAGGCGGCTGTCGGAAAAATTTCCACTGCGCAGCGCCGCCGCGCGGCGCGCACCCGCAACTGCCTGAAACGCAAGGAACAAATCCCGCAGGCACGTCATTTGCTGCTCCCTGCGTTCGGCCCGTGACGGCCAGGTTCTGCCGAACCTGCGGCGCGCACGAGAAGCCGACGCTCGACGAAGCCTCTGCGGTTGCGCAGGCGCGCAGTCCGCATTCGCAGCGTCGATCCCGATCTAACAAGAAGGCCATCAGGCCGGGGGAGACAAGGGAATGGGTACGATCGCGAATCGATTCGGACGCATCGCGGGATGGACCGCGGTGCTGGGCAGCATGGCGCTGGCGGGCTGCGGAGGAAGCGGCGACGGCGCCGACCAGGCCGCTGCGGCGGCTTCGCAGCAGCGGCGCGCGGCTGCCGACAACCCGGGGCTGAGCGGCCCCGCGCGGACGGTGAAGCTGAGCGTGCTCTCAAGCGCGCCGCAGTGGGTCTCCGGCGGCGATGCGCGCATCGAGGTGCGCGCAGCCAGGGGCCTGCACGACAAGCTCGAACTCTGGCTCAACGGCGTCAGGGTGCAGCCGGTGCTGCAGTCGAAGGACGATCGGCTCGAAGGCGTGATCACCGGCCTGCTCGACGGCGAGAACCGCCTCGAGGTGCGGCACCGCTCGAGCGGCGAGCGCGACACGCTGGTGCTGACCAACTGGCCGATCACCGGGCCGATGTTCACCGGTCCGCAGCAGGCGCCCTTCGTTTGCACCTCCGCGCAGTTCGCTGCATTGCATCCCGAGATCCGGACCCTGGTCGACAGCGCCAGCCCGCCCGGATACCGCGTCACCGACGCCGCCGGCAACCCGATCGGCTACAGCCGGGACTGCTCGGTCGAAACCAGCGTCAGCTACCTGTACCGCAGCACCGGCAACGCCTGGAAGCGCCTTCCCGACGGCCCGCGCCCGGCCGACATGAGCACCGTCACGCTGGCCGACGGGCGCACCGTGGACTTCATCGTGCGGCGCGAAGTGGGCTCGATCAACCGCTTCCTCTACAGCTTCGCGATGCTGGCGCCCGCGGGCGAGAGCCCGGCGGCGCCGGATCTCGGCCTGTGGAACCGCAAGCTGCTCTACTGGTTCCAGGGCGGCGTGGCCATCGGCCACAGCCAGGGCACAGTGCACAGCGGGTCGCTGAACCCGGACATCCTGAAGCAGGGCTATGCGATCGTCCACAGCAGCGGCAACAACACCGGCACGCACTACAACATGAACATCGCCGGCGAAACGGCGATGATGACCAAGGAGCGCTTCGTCGAGCGCTACGGCGCGCCGCTCTACACGATCGGCCTGGGCGGCTCGGGCGGCGCGATCCAGCAGTACCTGATCGCGCAGAACAACCCCGGCGTGCTCGACGGGCTGCTGCCGGTGCAGAGCTATCCCGACATGGTCACCCAGACCATCCATGTCGGCGATTGCGAGTTGCTCGAGTACTACATGGACGCCACCGACCGCGCCAACACGAAGTGGCAGGTCACCAAGAACCGCTCGCTGCTGGTCGGCTTCAACGCGGAGGAGGGCTTCGGAAAGGTCAACGACCCGCTGGCGCCGCTCAAGACCGCGCTGGGCTACGGCACCGCGCCCGGCACCACCGAGTGCGTTCCGGCCTGGCGCGGCCTGACGCCGCTGGCAATGAACCCCTGGTACGGGCAGGCGCCCAACCAGCAGTTCTACGAGCCGCTCTCCGACATCGCAGCGATCCGCTGGACCCACTACGACGATTTGCGCAACGTCTATGGCGTCGACGCCACCGGCGCGGCGCGGCCCACCTGGGACAACGTCGGCGTGCAGTACGGCCTGGCGTCGCTGAAGGCCGGCAGCATCACGCCGGCGGAGTTCCTGCACCTCAACTGGAACGTCGGCGGCTGGAAGCATCCCAGCCAGATGGTGCAGGAGACCTTCCCCTTCTTCGGTACGAGTCAGGGCGAGATCGACAAGGCGCTCAGCATCCCCGGTTACTTCGACCCCTGGAGCAGCAAGAACATGAACGCCAGCCTCGGGGCGGACCAGCCGGTGCCGCGCACCAAGGGCGATCCGATCGCGATGCGCGCCGCCTATTCCAGCGGCCACGTCTTCGACGGGAAGCTCGACGTGCCTGCGATCGACCACCGCCAGTACATGGAGCGGGAACTGGACATGCACAACAGCCACCAGAGCTTCGCGGTGCGCAAGCGCGTCCTCAACCGCGCCGGGCACAGCGACAACCTCGTGATCTGGTTCACCGACACCATTCCCGGCGCGCCGAAGGCGAACCAGACGCTCGAGGCGCTGGCGGTGATGGACCAGTGGCTGGCCAACATCCGCGCCAACCCGAAGGCGGGGATCGCAGCCAGCAAGCCGCCGAAGGCAGTGGACGCCTGCTACGACCGATTCGGCCAGCTGATGCAGTCCGGCCCGGGTGTCTGGAGCGGCATCCTGGACGCCGGTGCGCCGGGCGCCTGCACGCAGGCCTTCCCGCTGTACACCACCTCTCGCATCGTGGCCGGCGCGCCGATCGAGGGCTCGATCTACGACTGCGCCAGGAAGCCGGTGGACGAGGCGCTGGCCGATGGCACCTACGCGCCCTGGGTGCCCAGCGCAGCGCAGGCCGCGCAGCTCAGGCAGATCTTCCCGGAGGGCGTCTGCGACTATCGCCAGCCTGATCGGGCAAGGCCCTAGCGCAGCGGCGGGCCGGGTCCGATCCCCGGCCCGCCGGGACGCGGGTGCTACGCTTCCGGCAGAGTCGCCACCGGAGCGCAGCCCGCCATGAAACGCCTGATCGTCCTTTCCGTCGGAATTCTCCTGGCCGGCACCGCCGCCGCGCAGTTCCCCAAGCTCGACGACGTGCTCAAGCGGGTGGAATCGCTGCCGAAGCCGTCCGCTT
>JBKHVS010000175.1:0-5539 GCA_046569945.1 Gammaproteobacteria bacterium
GCGGCGGGCGGCCGCGTGACTCAATCCCCGATACCGCACTTGCCGTACGGATGACCGGGCAGCGGCCGGCAGACGACGTCTGGATGCTGCGCGCAGTCCGAACTCGTACGGCACAGAGACCCGCCGCCCGCGATGCAGGTGAGCGTGAGCTCGTGGGTCGAGCGTTCGCCTGCAGGGCCGGTCTGCTCCATGGTCATGGTGCCCGTGTAGGCGGCCGCGCCGAACTTCCTCCCCCAGCCGATGCCCGCCTCGAAGCTGTGCGCCAGCAGTCGATAGCGATGCCCGGCGGCGAAGTCGTGCTCGAATGCGCAGACTTCGGAGCCCGCGATGCCGACGATGTATCGGTCCAGGTTGAACTCGATCCAGCGGCGGCCGGCGCCGAACTCGGCGGAGAGATTGGCGAAGTTCGCCGGGCCGGTGCGATTCCCGTCCACTGCCGAGACGTGGCACTCCTCGCCGTAGACGAGGTAGTGGCGCCAGTAGCATTCGAGGGTCACCGCTTCGGCGGCCGGCGGGCGCTCCCCCTGATGAACGACGAAGCTCCCGCAGCCGGAAAGGATCGCGGCCGCGAAGAGGGCGGCCGCTCGCTCGACGCATCCCGTCAAACCAGCGACCAGCGCCCTTCCTCCTCGCGTACCTTGCCGTCGTCGCGCAGCTTGAACAGGTGCGCGGTCAGGGAGCGCTGCGCCCAGCCGTGCAGGTGCGCAGGCGTGTCGTCGTAGGCTTTCGGCACCAGGGTGGCGGCATCGGCCGGGCCGAGCTCGCGCACCGCGCTCTCCACCTTGGCCTCGCGCTTGAGGCGATGCTCGATCAGCGCCGCGATGCGCTCGCTCGGGCGGTCCATCACGAAACCGTGGCCCGGCGTCAGCCAGTCGATGTCCATCGCCATCAGCTCGCGCAGCGAGCGCAGGTAGGCGCCCATGTCGCCGTCGGGCGGGTTGATCACCACGGTGGAGCCCTGCATCAGGTGGTCGCCGGTGAAGAGCGTCTTCTCCTCCTCCAGCAGGAAGCACAGGTGGTTGGACGCGTGGCCCGGAGTGTGGATCGCGCGCAGCGTGGTGCCGGGCCCGATCTCCAGGCGCTCGCCGCCCTGGAGCTCGCGGTCCGGCGCGAAGCTCTGGTCCTGGTTGGCGCGATGGCGCGCGAACTGGCCGAGGACCTCGGCGCCGGTCTTGGCCTTCAGCCTGACGGCTCCGGGTGAATGGTCGATGTGGGTGTGCGTGGCCAGGATCCAGCGGATGGGCCCGGGCGCCGCGGCCACCAGCCGGTCCAGGTGCACCTCGTCATCGGGGCCGGGGTCCACCACGGCCCAGGCGCTGCCGTCGGCTGCGCCGACCAGGTAGCTGTTGGTGCCGGGGCCGGTCATCACGCCCGGGTTCGGCGCGGTCACGCGGATGATGCGCAGCGACAGGCGCACCGGCCGCTCGGGAACGATCTCGTAGGAGGCGGTGCCGTGGCCCAGCGGATCGAGCAGTCCGACCTCCGCCCAGGCGTGGTCGGCCGGACCCACCGGCTGCATGCCGTGCCGGCCGCCGGCAACGCGCGGCACCTGAAGCGCGGCGCGGCGCGGCGTGCGCACATGGTCCAGCAGCTCGGCCACGGAGCCGAAGCGCGACATGAGCTCCAGCGTGGTGCGGGTGGGCGTGAGCATCTTCATGTCGTCGCCGCGGGCAAGCGCATCCGCGGGACGCAGCCAGAGCTGCTCCACCATCTCCACCTCGTCGTGCGCCGACGACTGCCCCGGGGGCGCCTCGACGAAGAAGAAGCGCGCGTCCCAGCGCTTGGGGCGGACGCCGGGCGTCACCCAGCGGGTGTGGTAGGCGAGGCGCTCCACCGCCAGCTTCAGGCCGAAGGTTTCGCAGAACTCGCCCATGCTGCGCTCGCCGCGGTGCAGCGGCAGCCGCCAGGCCTGCAGCTGCCGGCCGAACTCGCCCGCCGTGGACACGAACTGGCCGCGCTCGTCGTAGGCCAGCAGCAGGCCGGATTCCTCGAAGCACTCGCGGATCGCTGCGACGTGATAGTCGAGTCCGCCGGATTCCATGCCGAGCTGGGCGCTGGCCACGGCGTCGTCCATGCCGGCGCAGTTGCAGTGCCAGTCGCGGTCGCGCGCGTCGAGCAGGCCGCCCGGGAAGACCCAGGCGCCGCTGGCGTGATCGCCGCGTTCCGCGCGGCGCAGCATCAGCACCTCCGGGCCGCCGTCGGCGTCGCGCACGACGACCAGCGTGGCCGAAGGGCGTGCCGGGGAGACCGGCGGGGTGTCGAGTCCTGTGTTCTGCATGCTTGCCGTCCCTTGAATGTGCGGGGACGATACCGGAAGGCGCGTTCTCGGTGAATCCGCGGAGCCCGGGGAAGACTCCGGAAACCGGACGTCATGCAGGATCGGGAACTGCGATGGCTGCGCCGGGCGCGCCACGCGCGCAACTCGCGGTCCCGAAAGCCACGAGCATCCAGATCAACTTCCGCAGCAAAGGCCTGCCATGGAAATCGCCACTCTCGAAGCCCTGCGACAGCTCTACGCCCAGCCCACCGAGCGGGTGCGCAGAAAGCAGATCGGCTTCCTGGACGCGCACTGCAGGCGCTTCATCGGCCTGTCGCCCTTCGTCGTCGTTTCAACCTGCGACGAAGGCTGCAATGCCGACGCCTCGCCGCGCGGTGGAGGCCCAGGCTTCGTGCAGATCGACGGGGTGGGGCGACTGCTCATCCCGGACGCGCCGGGTAACAACCGTCTCGATTCGCTGGAGAACATCGTCCGCACTGGCACGGTGGGGCTGCTCTTCCTGATCCCGGGATTCGACGAGACCTTGCGGGTCAATGGCAGCGCCTTGCTGTCCATCGCGCCGGAGGATATCGCACTGTGCACGTCGGAGCGGCGCGCGCCGAAGCTGGTGATCCGGGTGACGGTGCGGGAGGCCTACCTGCACTGCGCCAAGGCCTTCATGCGTTCGAAGCTGTGGGCGGACTCCGCGAAGGTGGATCGTTCGGCGATGCCGACGATCGGGCAGATGATCGCCGACCAGACCGGGCTGGAGATTCCCTACGAGTCGCGCGAGGACATGGAGCGGCGCTACGCGGCGGACCTTTGAGAGGTCCCTGCCGCCGCGCTCACGAGCCGATCCGGCACTGCTTCAGGTAGTACGCAGACGCGTTCTCGGGGCTCATTCCGGCCACGTAGGCGAAGCGCACGGCGCTGGGCAGCTGCTTCCAGTAGTACGCGGTCTGGTCGCCGGACGGCACCGCATCGCCGCGCGGCAGGGCCGAGAGCTCCGCGAGAGCCTTCTCGGCCGATGTCCCCTGCTTCTTGAGGTTCACTGCCTGCTCGACGCGGGCTGACAGGGCCTTGCAGGCGGCTTCCGGGCCGGGCGCCGCCCGGACCGGGAGGCTCGCCATCGCGAGCAGCGCCGCGCCGCCGAGCGCTGCGAGGATGCGCGTTCCTGCCTGGCGGGCGCGAACCCGATGTTGTTGGCGCATCCTGCGCTCCCCTTGTCCGTGGCGAATGCGGCGAGTCTCCCGAATGGAGCTGGCCGGGTCAAGGCAGGACGATCGACGGGCGCGGCGCTGGTTTATCGTTCGTGCGGGCGCCCGCGATCCATGCGCGCTTCGACGCGCGTGCGCACCCCTTTGCCTGGAGCAGATGACGATGTCCCGCTCGCTTGCCCGGTTCCCGCTGTCCGTCTGGATCTCCGGGCTGGTCGCTCTTGTCCTGTTCGCCGGCCTGGCCTGGTACCTGTCGCCGCTGACGCCCGGCGCGCTGGCCCTCCAGTTGGCCTGGACGCCGCGGGCCTTCGGCGAGATCGTCCATTTCTGGTCCGACGCCGAGCTCGCGCTCTATCGCAGCCACCTGCCGGTGGACTGCGCGCTGCTGGCGGCCTACGGAGCCTTCGGCTACCTGGCGGCGACGCGGACCGGGATCTTCGACGGCCGCGGTGCAGGCTACCGGCGGATAGGGACCTGGCTGCTGCCGGCGGCTGCGCTCCTCGACGCGCTGGAGAACGCGCTGCACTGGTGGCTCACCGAAGTGCCGCGCTTCGGCATGCCGCTGGTCTATGCCGCGTCGGCGGGCGCTGCCTGGCTCAAGTGGCTGCTGATCATCGGCTTCCTGCTGATGTGCGCCTGGGCGGCGGCCCGCGATGGTGACTGATCCGGGGCCTGGCGCGCGCCCCAGGGGAGGGGCGCGAACCCGGCCCGGCGCTCCGCGCGCCTCGAGGCACTGCGCTCAGCGAGCGGTGAACCGGCCCGGCTCGCGCGCTCCGACCGAGCGCACGCCTTCCTTGTGGTCCTCGGTGCGGGCCAGCCACGACTGCTCCGCGCCCTCGCGGTCGGTCTGCGCCTCGACACGGGCCGCCATCTCGCGGCGCAGGGTCAGGCGGGTGGACTGCACCGCCAGCGGCGCGTTGACTGCGATGGAGCGCGCGAACTTGAATGCCTCGTCGCGAAGCTGTTCCGCCGGCACGAGCCGGTCGACCAGGCCCCAGCGGTGCGCGGTCTCGCCGTCGATCCGGTCACCGGTCATGAACATCTCGGCGGCGCGCTGCTCGCCCATCAGGCGCGGCAGCGTATAGGTCAGCCCGAAGCCGGGGTGGATGCCGAGCTTGACGAAGTTGGCCGCGAAGCGCGCCTCGGGGCTCGCGAAGCGGAAGTCCGCGAACACCGCCAGCCCGAGGCCGCCGCCGATCGCCGGGCCCTGGACCACCGCGATGACCGGCTTCTTGTTCGAGAACAGCCGCACCGCCTCCTCGTAGAGAGGATTGCGGCCCCGGGGCGAAGAACTGTCGAGCACCGAGGCCTGCCCCGGGGCGAAGTTGGCGCCGGCGCAGAAGGACTTGCCCTGGGCGCAGAGCATCGTCACCCGCGCCTCGGGGGTCTCGTCGATGTCGCGCAGCGCGTCGGCGATGTCGCGGATCAGCGCGTGGTCGAAGAAGTTGTGCGGCGGCCGCTGGATCTCCAGCGTGACCACGTGATCCTGCATGCTGGCGGCGACGTCGCCATAGCGGTCCTTGAACATGTCTTGCGTTCCTTTGAGGCTGCTTCGGGAGAATCGGTGAGCGTGCCGCCGAGTCTCGGCAATGGCCGGCGGCGGGTCAAGCCGGAGCCCTTCGGAATCGGACGCTGGCGCGGGCCGCGGGTCGCTGGCCCGGGGCGCGATCAGCGCGGTGCGCCTTGCGTTCCGACGACGACCGCGCGCGCGGCTGCGCGAGAACACCCCTGCAGGGACGTCGACCGGAATGGACTTCACCTCCCTGAGCGTGCGGGCGTCGAAGATCACGAGCCGTCCGCCGGGCGCGCCGAGGCTGCGGTCGCCGCTGTATCGCGCGCTCACGTAGATGAAGTCGCCGCGCGCGGTGTACTCGGGGAAGTGCGAGTGCCCCAGGGTTCCGGCCACCTCCAGCGTCCGCACGAGCTCGAGCGTCTCCTTGTCGATGAACTGGATCTTGTTCGCGTTGGGCCCGGTGCCCACGATGTCGACCACTACGTACGGCGCGTCCGGGTGCGCTGCAGGCGACTCGGTCGGGCCGATCACCGGGATCCTCCTGACCACCTC
>JBKHVS010000176.1:0-5527 GCA_046569945.1 Gammaproteobacteria bacterium
CAAGGCCTTCGAGAACGCGATGACGCTGGACATCGCGATGGGCGGCTCCACAAACACCATCCTCCACGTGCTGGCCATCGCGCAGGAGGCCGGCATCGACTTCACGATGAAGGACATCGACCGCCTCTCGCGCGTGGTGCCGCAGCTGTGCAAGGTGGCGCCCAACACGCAGAAGTACCACATCGAGGACGTGCACCGCGCCGGCGGCATCATGGCCATCCTGGGCGAGCTCGACCGCGCGGGCAAGCTGCACACCGACGTGCCCACAATCCACTCGCCGACGATGAAGCACGCGCTGGACGAGTGGGACATCATGCGCAATCCGTCGGCCGAGGTGCAGCACTTCTACAAGGCCGGCCCCGCGGGCATCCCCACCCAGGTGGCCTTCAGCCAGGACACCCGCTGGCCCTCGCTGGACACCGACCGGGCCGAAGGCTGCATCCGCTCCAACGAGCACGCCTTCTCGCAAGAAGGCGGACTGGCGGTGCTGGTGGGCAACGTCGCGCCCAACGGCTGCGTGGTGAAGACCGCCGGCGTGGACGACGAGCTGATGGTGTTCGAAGGACCCGCCCACGTCACCGAATCGCAGGACGAGGCCGTCGAGCACATCCTCAAGGACAAGGTGAAGGCCGGCGACATCGTGGTGGTGCGCTACGAAGGCCCGCGCGGCGGCCCCGGCATGCAGGAGATGCTCTACCCCACCTCGTACATCAAGGCCAAGGGCCTGGGCAAGGCCTGCGCGCTGCTGACGGACGGCCGCTTCTCCGGCGGCACCTCGGGGCTCTCCATCGGCCACGTGTCGCCTGAAGCCGCGGCGGGCGGCCCCATCGGCCTGGTGCGCAACGGCGACCGCATCCGCATCGACATCCCCAACCGCCGCATCGACGTGCTGGTGTCCGACGAGGAACTCGCGAAGCGGCGCGCCGAGCAGGACGAGAAGGGCTGGAAGCCGGCGCAGCCGCGCAAGCGCAAGGTGTCGGCGGCGCTCAGGGCCTATGCCAAGCTGGCGATGTCGGCGGACAAGGGCGCGGTGCGCGACCTGTCCATGCTGGAAGACTGAACAGCGCAGGACCGCGCCCCACTTTCCCTCTTCAGGAGATCCCCATGTACAAGCTCATCCTGGTGCCGGTCGACGGCTCGAACTTCTCCGAACAGGTGCTCCCGCACGCCGCGGCGATCGCCCGCAGCACCGGCGCCGAACTGCTGGTGCTGCGCGCCGTGAGCGCCGAGAAAGACCGCGCCGAAGCCGTCCGCTACGTCGAAGCGCTCGCAGGGAAGCTGGGCGCGCGCTCGGCCTGCGTCGTCGCCGACGACATCCCCGCCGCCATCGTTGCCGAAGCCGCACGCCTGCCGGAGACCCTGGTGGCGCTGTCCTCGCACGGCCGCACCGGCGCCATGCAGGCGCTCTTCGGCAGCACCGCGCTCGCCATCCTGCGCGCCTCGCACGCCCCGCTGCTGGTCTACCGCCCGGATTCCGTGCGGCCGGCCGCCCCGGCGGAGCGCATCGAGCGCATCGTGCTGCCGCTGGACGGCAGCGCAGCCTCCGAATCGATGATCGCCCCGGCCGCCGCCCTGGCGAAGTGGCTGGGCGCCCGCATCGACGTGGTGAACGTGGTGGATCCGTCCGCCGGCAGCATCGCCCCCGCCGGCGACGCGAGCGAGTCCGGCTACGTGCGCTCGCGCGCCGACGCCATCACCCGCGAGCACGGCGTGAAGACCAGCTGGGAAGTGCTGCACGGCGACCCCAAGGAAGCCATCCCCAGCTTCATCCGGGGCCTGGGCGCCGGCGCCGTACTGGCGATGACCACCCACGGGCGCAGCGGGCTGCGCAGCGTGCTGGCGGGGAGCGTGACCGCGGCCTGCCTGAACGAGGTGGATGGGCTGGTATTCACGAAGCTGCCTTGAGCTAACCCAATGACCGCTCCACCGTAACCATCGGCAGGAACAGGCGCTGCGGGCGGGCCTGCTGTAGCAGGGCCTTCTGCGCTGCGGACACACGGGCTTCGAGTCGCGCACCGCGCGTGACATCGATGAGGTCGTGGTCGGCCATTGCGGTCTCTTCTCCTGCAATGTACGGAGCTTGTCCGGACACAACAAGAAGTCAGTGGTAGTCGTCTTCCCGCTGATGCCGGAAAGCCGACACCGCCACTTCGTGATCGCTGAGAATCTCGAACAGAGCAACGTAGCCCGAAGCGCCGAACGGGATGATCAGTTCGCGCTCCAGAGGGTTGCTCCCGACCTTGCGGCAGGTGTAGGGGTTGGTCTCGAGGATCCGCATCTCGCGGCGTATGGCATCCACGGCGCGGACAGGCAGGTCGAAGTCACCGTGCTCCAGCGCCTGATCGACAAGAAAATCCTCGAGCCGCTGCAGATCCTCCAGCGCGCCGCGCGTGAAGCGAACCGAGAACCTCACCCGCCCTTGCCCGCAGTCGCCTTGCGCTTCGCTTCCATTCGCGCCTCCAGGCGCCCACGCATGCCCTCGAGGACTTCATCGGCCGCGTAGAACTCGCCAGTGCGCCTGGCCTCCGCCAGCGAAGCTCGTCCTCGAGCCAGGAACTCTTCCTGCGCCTTGCGTCGGCGGGCCGCCTGGACGGCAGCCGTCTCGATGAACTCGGAAAGACTCTCGCCCTCGTGCAGGACGGATTCGATCTCCATTCGCACGGATGCTTCGACCCGCACCGGAGGCAGTTGAGCAGTTTTCATGGTTTATTGTAGCGCAATTGCTATGCAACGACATCACCCAAGATCGCAAGGGCGACGTCCAGGCTATTGGCGCGATCGGTAGTAGACGCTGCAATGCGCGGGCCAAACTCACACCCAGCGCACCCCACCCCACCTCCCCGGCTGGACCAGATCCCCTTTCGGAGTCGCGATCCTCAGCACCCTCGGCGCCTCGTCCCCCGGCAGCGTGATCGCGGTCACCGTGGCCTCGTCGGCCACGCCGGTGCGCACCACCGCCAGCGCCACTTCGCGCACGATGCGGGCGCCGTTGCGGTCGGGCTTGTGGCGGTCCTTGCCGGTGAGCGCGCCGCCGCCGATGGGCACGCGCGGGCCGTAGAAGTCCAGCAGCAGCTTCTTGCCGGACAGGCCGTTGTCGCCCTCGGGGCCCCCGACGTGGAAGCTGCCGCCGGGGTTGACCAGGATCTCCGGCTCGGCGTCCTCCATGCCCGGCAGCGCCGCTCGGGCACGCTGCAGCACCTCCTGCGCGCAGCTGCGGACCCTGCGATACAACGTAACTCCGTCGACCCCGTCGGGGGCGAGCAGCGACGCGGACAGGGTCCGCCAGCGCCAGCGGCGCTTCGAGGGCGGCGCGCTGACGGGGGACTCCTCCAGGACCACCAGCAGCTTGCCGTCGGGGCACAGCTCGAGCGGTCCGCGGACCAGCGCGTTGAAGGCTTCGCCCAGCTCGCGCGCGAGCCACTGCTCGGGCGGCAGCCAGCCGGTGCCGGGCAGGTCGATCGCGTAGCCGGTGACGATGCCCTGGTCGTCGGACAGGTGGCGCGCGTCGGCTTCGCCTTCGGCGAGCTCGTCCAGGCACAGGTTGCCCTCGACCTGGAGATCCTCAGGCGCGGGGCGCCAGCGCTCGCCGTAGCCTGCGGCGCCGTAGACCTCGCGGGCGAGCGCGGTCAGGTCCAGGTCGCGCGAGCCGGGGCAGGCGATGCGGCCGGTCAGGTAGACGCGATCGCGGTGCACGGCCACCTCGATCGCGCACAGTGCCTTCGGGTCGAGTTCCGCGGCGGCGCGCACCAGGCGTTCGGCGACGGCGTCGGCGAGTCGGTCGGGGTGGCCGGGGAGCACCCACTCGGCGGGGCGCAGGATGTGGTCGGCGGTGTCCATGGTGATCATGGGCGGTTATCCTCGTTCGAATCCAGCAGCACCTCGGCGCTCACATACGGCCGCAGCGCCCGCGTGTCGTGGCCGGGCACGTACGCCACGCCCAGCCGCGCTGCCCGCAGCCCCTGCGCGTCCGCGCCCGCCGGGTCGCCCACGTAGCCGTCGGTGATCAGCACCGCACGTCGCACCCGGTGGCGGCGCAGGTGCGCGGTGACGCATCGCAGGTCGGTTCCGCCGGTGCTGCAGCACACCCCAGCGGCGAGCTCGGCGAGGCTCACGTCGTCGATGCGCGTCGAGAAGAGGTGCACCACCGGGTGCAGCCAGGCGCGGCAGTCCAGCGCCGCGCCGTAGAGGGCCTCGCGCAGGCCGTCCATGCTGCCGGAGACGTCCAGGTACAGGTGCACCCGCTCGGCGTCCGGAAAGCGATCGGGCCGCGGCAAGCTGCCGGGGTGCAGCAGCACCGGCGCACCTAGCGCGCGCAGCACGGTGGCGCGCCGGGAGAACGCCGGCACCGGCGTGTCCACCACCTGATCCACCGAGCCGGGCCGCGGCACCTGGGGCGCGGCGGCGCCCGCACCGGCAATGCGCTCGATCAGCCGGCGGAGCATCGCGCGGTTGCGCGGCGTGCGCTGCGGCACCAGCCGCGCCTCCTGCAGCATGCCCTCCAGCGAGCAACCCTTCAGCGGGTCGGGCGGCGTGGGCCACTTGCGCAGCACGTCCACCACCGCGCGCGCCAGCAGCCGCGAGGACTCGGTGGCTTCGCCGCGCGCGGAGTGCTCGTGGTCGCCGAGCAGACTCGTCAACTCGACGCCGGAACGCTCGAGCTGCGGGACGAGGCGGCGCAGGTCCGCCTCGCTCGCGCCTTCGCTCGAGTAGAGCGCCCGGTAGACCTCGCGGGCGGCCTGCACGCCAGGGAAGGCGCGCTGCAGCGCCGCGGGCAGCGGCACGCGCGCCGGCGGCAGCGGCGCGAAGCCCCAGGTCCAGCCCGGCGGCGGGCGCAGCAGGCAGGCGGGAAAGTGGGCGTCGTCGTAGGAATCGGTGAACAGCGCCAGGTACTCGGGCTGCGGGAACATCTTCGAGAGCAGCGCGTTGATCACCGCGTCCAGCACCAGGTTGTCGGCCGGGGTGACCGCGGGCAGCCGGCGGGTGTGACCGAGCAGCACGTGGTGCAGCTCGTGCATCACCAGCATCATCAGCTTCTCCGGGGTCTCGGCGTGGCGCGCCACGAAGCCGGGGTTCACCAGCAGCCGCGGCTGCGCGCGGCACTCCACCGCGGCGGTGGGCACCGCGCCGGTCTCCACCACGTCGAGCAGCCGCAGCAGCGCGGTGAACGCGTAGCGGCCCGCGGGCAGGCAGTCGAGGATCCGGTCCTTGATGCTCATCGCGCCCCCTTTCCTGCGACCGCGGCGCGCACGGGCTGCAGCAGATGGCCGGGCACGCCTTCCGGGAACCACAGCCGGCAGCTCCATTGCACGCCCTGCGGCTGGCCGCCGCCGGCCCCCGCCGCGCGCAACACGGTCGGCGTGTTCAGCGGCGCCAGTCGCCAGGGGCGATCACGCAGCCACAGCGAACCGATGCACTTGCCCAGCGCGACGAAGACGGTGAGCGGGTGGTCCAGCACCAGCGCTTCGTTCGGGTGGACGCCGGCGAAGCGGTCGGTGCTGCAGACCAGCAGCGATGGCCAGTCGAGTTC
>JBKHVS010000177.1:0-5446 GCA_046569945.1 Gammaproteobacteria bacterium
CTCTACGCCACGCTGCTGGCCGGCCAGTACGCCACGCCGAGCATCTTCTGCGAGGTCACCGGCGTGTTCACCAACACCGCGCCGGTCGACGCCTACCGCGGCGCGGGCCGACCGGAGGCCACCTACGTCGTCGAGCGCCTGGTGGAGACCGCAGCGCGCGAGATGAAGCTCGACCCCGCCGAGATCCGCCGGCGCAACTTCATCCGCAGCTTCCCCTACGCCACGCCGGTCGGCCTCACCTACGACACCGGCGACTACGAGGCCCACCTGGCCCGCGCCATCGAGCTCGCAGACGTCGCCGGCTTCGCCGCCCGCAAGGCCGAGTCGGCGAAGAAGGGCCTGCTGCGCGGCATGGGCTACTCCTGCTACATCGAGGCCTGCGGCCTGGCGCCGTCGAACATCGCCGGCGCGCTGGGCGCGCGGGCCGGCCTGTTCGAGGCCGGCGAGGTGCGCGTGCATCCCACCGGCAAGGTCACCGTCTTCACCGGCTCGCACAGCCACGGCCAGGGCCACGAGACCACCTTCGCCCAGGTGGTGGCCGACAAGCTCGGCATCCCGCTGGAGGACATCGACATCGTCCACGGCGACACCGGCAAGATCCTGTTCGGCATGGGCACCTACGGCTCGCGCTCGATCGCCGTCGGCGGCACCGCGATCGTCAAGGCCGTCGACAAGGTGATCGCCAAGGGCCGCAAGATCGCGGCGCACCTGCTCGAGGCCGCCGACACCGACATCGAGTTCGAGCAGGGCGTCTTCAAGGTGGCCGGCACCGACAAGGAGGTGCCCTTCGCGCAGGTGGCGCTCACCGCCTACGTGCCGCACAACTATCCGCTGGACAAGCTCGAGCCGGGCCTCAACGAGAACGCCTTCTACGACCCCACCAACTTCACCTACCCCGCCGGCTCCTACGTCTGCGAGGTCGAGATCGACCCCGAGACCGGGGTGGTCCGCGTCGACCGGTTCACCGCGGTCGACGATTTCGGAAACGTGATCAATCCGATGATCGTCGAAGGACAGGTCCATGGGGGCCTTGCGCAGGGCCTGGGGCAGGCGCTGCTCGAGCACGGCGTGTACGATTCGGAGTCCGGCCAGCTGCTCACCGGGTCGTACATGGACTACGCAATGCCCCGTGCCGACGATCTCCCCAGCTTCACGGTGGAGACCATCAAGGGCACGCCCTGCACCCACAATCCGCTGGGCGTCAAGGGCTGCGGGGAAGCGGGGGCCATCGGCTCGCCGCCGGCCCTGATCAACGCCGTCGTCGACGCGCTCGCGCACCTGGGAGTGCGGGAGGTGCCGATGCCGGCGACGCCGCACGCAGTCTGGAACGCCATCCGCGGCGCCGGCCGCTGAGATCCTGGAGACTTTCCGAATGAACAACTTCGACTTTCACCGTCCCGCCACCGTCGCCGACGCTGCCAAGCTGATCGCGGGCGCGCCCGACGGCAAGCTGCTGGGCGGGGGCCAGTCGCTGCTCGCGTCGATGAAGCTCGGCCTGGCCGCGCCCAGCGACCTGGTCGACCTCTCGCAGGTCGGCGAGCTCAGGGGCATCCGCGTCGAGGGGGGCAGCGTGCGCATCGGCGCGATGACCAGCCATGCCGACGTGGCCGCCTCCGCCGAGGTGCAGCGCGCCATCCCCGCGCTCGCCGCGCTCGCCGCCGGCATCGGCGACCGCGCGGTGCGCACCCTGGGCACCATCGGCGGCAGCCTCGCCAACAACGACCCCGCCGCCTGCTATCCGGCGGCGGTGCTCGGCCTGGGCGCCACCGTGCACACCGAGAAGCGCACCATCGCCGCGGACGACTTCTTCAAGGGACTCTACGAGACCGCCCTCGAGCCCAACGAGATCGTCACTGCCGTCAGCTTCCCCGTCCCCGCCAAGGCCGCCTACGTGAAGTTCCGCCAGCCGGCGTCCCGCTTCGCGCTGGTCGGCGTGTTCGTCAGCCAGGGCCCATCGGGGGTCCGGGTGGCGGTCACCGGTGCCGGACCCAGCGTGTTCCGGGTGGCGGCGCTCGAGCAGGCGCTTGCGGCCGGCTGGTCGGCCGCGGCCTGCGCCGGGGTCAGCGTTCCGGCCGAGGGCCTGAACTCGGACCTGCACGCCAGCGCCGAGTACCGGGCCCACCTGATCCCGGTGCTGGCCGGGCGCGCCGTCGCACAGGCGGGCTGAGCGCAGGTGCGCGAGCTACCGGGAAGCATCGAGGACACCACCGCCCTCCTCGACCAGGCCAACTACCTGCCCGACCGGCAGCTGGCGACAGCGATCTTCCTGGCGCTGCGGCTGGGGCGCCCGCTGCTGCTGGAGGGCGAGCCCGGCACCGGCAAGACCGAGGTCGCAAAGGCGCTTGCCACCGCCCTTGGCCGCGAGCTGATCCGGCTGCAGTGCTACGAGGGCCTGGACCTCGCCAGCGCGGCCTACGAATGGAACTACGCGCGCCAGCTGCTCGAGATCCGGCTGGCCGAAGCCTCGGCGGGCGCGCAGGCGGACCGCGAGTCGCTCGCGCGCGACCTCTTCGCCGAGCGCTTCCTGATCCGCCGGCCGCTGCTGCGCGCGCTGGAACCCTCCGATGCAGGACCGCCGGTGCTGCTGATCGACGAGCTCGACCGCGCCGACGAGCCCTTCGAGGCCTTCCTGCTGGAGGTTCTCTCCGACTTCCAGATCACCATCCCCGAGCTGGGGACGGTGCAGGCGAAGCAGGCGCCGATCGTCATCCTCACCTCGAACCGTACCCGCGAGATCCACGACGCGGTCAAGCGGCGCTGCATCTACCACTGGGTGGGCTTCCCGGATGCACGCCGCGAGCTGGACATCGTCCGGCGCCGTGTGCCTGGCGTCAGCGAGGAGCTCGCGCGCCAGGTGGTGGCCTTCGTGCAGCGGCTTCGCGGCGAGGACCTCTTCAAGCTGCCCGGGGTCGCCGAATCGATCGAATGGACGCGGGCGCTGCTCGAACTCGACGCCATCGTCCTCGACCCCGAAACCCTGAACAACACGCTGGGCGTGATCCTCAAGTACCAGGACGACATCGCACGGATGCAGGGCTCCGAGGCGGCGCGCCTGCTGGCCGAGGTGCGCTCGGCGATGACGCCGGGCTGAGCCGCATGGCCGCGCCGCGCGAGCAGGCGCCGCCGGCCCGCGCCGGCCGGCTCGCCGAGAACGTGATGCACTTCGGCCGCGTGCTGCGCGCCGCGGGCCTGCCCGTCGGCACCGACCGCATCCTGCTGGCGCTGCGCGGGCTGGAGCTCGCCGGACTGGAGAGCCGCCGCGACTTCCGCGCGGTGCTCGCCGCCTGCCTGGTCGATCGCGCCGAGCACCTGGACCTCTTCGACCAGGCCTTCGAGATCTTCTGGCGCGACCCCGACATCCTCGGCCGCATGATGGCGATGATGCTGCCGAAGATCGAGGGGCCGCAGGCCCATGCGCGCCAGCCGCGCGAAAACCGGCGGCTGGCCGACGCCCTCTTCCCGGAGAGCCCGGGATACGCGCCACCGGACGATGCCCAGCGCCGCCTGGAGATCGAGGCGACGCTCTCCTTCTCCGGCCGGGAGATCCTGCGCAAGGCGGACTTCGAGACGATGAGCGCGCAGGAGTGGCTGGCAGCGAAGAAGCTGATCGCACAGTGGAGACACGAGCTTCCCGCCCTGCTCACCAGGCGCTTCGAGCCGTCCCCGGGGGGCCGCCGGCTCGACTGGCGCCGCCTCGCCGCGCGCAGCGCGCGCCGCGGCGGCGAGATCGCCGAACTGCGCTGGCGCCGCCCGCGCGAGGAGCCCGCGCCGCTGGTGGCCCTGGTCGACATCTCGGGCTCGATGAGCAGCTATGCGCGGATGTTCCTTCACTTCCTGCATGCGCTGACCGGCGCGGAGCGGCGCACCCAGAGCTTCCTCTTCGGCACGCGCCTGACCCCGATCACCCGGATGCTGCGCCAGCGCGACCCCGACCGCGCCATCGAGGCCTGCGTGCGCACCGTCGACGACTGGTCCGGCGGCACCCGCATCGCCGGCTGCCTGCACGAATTCAACCGGCAGTGGGCCAGGCGCGTTCTCGGCGGCAACGCCATGGTGCTGCTGGTGACCGACGGGCTCGAGCGCGACGAAGGCGGCCAGCTCGGCGCCGAGGTGGAGCGCCTGGCCCGCTCCTGCCGCCGGCTGCTCTGGCTCAATCCGCTGCTGCGCTACCGGGGCTTCGAACCGAAGGCCGCCGGCGTGCGCGCCATCCTCCCGCATGTCGATGCGCACCTGCCGGTGCACAATCTCGACAGCCTCGAACACCTCGCGACGGCGCTGTCGGCCTTCGGCCGCCGCCCCAGACCCGAAACACGGAACGACAAGAAATGGATCTCTCCAGCCAGCAAGCCCTCCCCGTCACTCCCCAGCAGGCCTGGGATGCCCTGAACGACATCGAACTGCTGCGCCGCTCCATCCCGGGCTGCGAGAGCATCACCGCCACCGGCGAGGACAGCTTCGACCTGCTGGTGGCCGCCGCCATCGGCCCGGTCAAGGCGAAGTTCAAGGGCAAGCTCAGGCTGCTGGACGTCGTACCGCCCACCTCGTACACGATGCAGTTCGACGGCCAGGGCGGAGCCGCCGGCTTCGGCAAGGGCACGGCCAAGGTGAGCCTCTCCCCGATCGCCGAGGGCGGCACCATGCTCGACTACGCGGTCCATGCGCAGGTGGGCGGGAAGATCGCGCAGGTGGGCTCGCGCCTGGTGGACATGGCCGCCCAGAAGATGGCCGGCGAGTTCTTCGAGAACTTCAGGAAGGTGCTGGAGGAGAAGTATCCGCCCGCGGTGGAGGCCGCGGAGGCCGCGCCCCCGGCAGCGGCGCCTGCCGCCGTTGCCGCGCCAGGCTTCTTCGCGCGGCTCTGGGCGGCGCTGCGCCGGCTCTTCGGCGGGGGCAACTGAGGAGCCGGGCCCGCCACCTGGCTGGCGGACGGCCACCGGGCGCTCGACTACCGGGCGCTCGACTACCGGGCGCTCGACTACCGGGCGCTCGACTACCGGGCGCTCGACTACCGGGCGCTCGACTACCGCGCGCTCGACTGCCGCGCGCCCGCTCACCAGAGTTGACAATCGGTTGTCAATGCGGGCGAGCCGCGACAACGGATGCGCCCTTCTCGGGCTCAGCGCTTCGGCCTGGCCTCGTGCCTCGTGATCCAGAACGTGGAGGCGAAGATGATCAGCCCCCCGGCCAGCGTCCACTCGCTCGGCACGTCGCCGAACACCATCAGCCCGAGCAGCGAGGCCCAGATCAGATCGAGGAAGCGCACCGACTGCGTGGCCGAGATGTCGGCCATCCGGTAGGACTGGGTGAGGCTGTAGTGTCCGGCGCTGCCGAACACCCCGGCGATCGCGAACCACATCCACTGGACAGGCGTCGGCCACTGCCACTGGTAGAGCGCGAGCGGCAGCGTGAACAGGCTCACCGTGATCGACTGCCAGACGACGATCACTTC
>JBKHVS010000178.1:0-5188 GCA_046569945.1 Gammaproteobacteria bacterium
GACCCCCCGGATGCCCGCCTTCTGGAAATCGGCCACGCGGCTCCGAACTTCGGCCGCCAGCTTCGGCTCGACGTCCTCCCAGTACAGCGTGTCGTCGGCCGACTTGGGCGGCCGGGGCCGGCAAACCAGGAAGATCGTGCTGTTGGCGGCCGCCTTGTCCTTGATGTGCAGAGAACCTTCGGCCTCGGTGTTGATCGGCCAAGAGGCGGTGATGACGAAGCCGGCCTCCATCAGGCCCTTGGTCAGCGCATCCCAGGCGCCGGTAGCCTTGTGGGTGAACATGAGCGTCATGATGCCGTCGACCTTCAGCACGCGGCGGCACTCCGCGAAGATCGCCGCCATGCGCTGCTGGTAATCGCGACCGGCCAGCGCCTTGGCGCCCTTCTCGCCCCTGAAGCGCGCAGGGTTCGCGACCGCCTCGCCGTCCTTGTCAGTGAGCTGCCGGCGGAACAGCTCCGGATAGACGCGCCCCGCGGTGCGCTTCAGCCAGACGTAGAAGAAGTCCGATAGCTCCGCATACATCACGTTGTCGTAATAGGGCGGATCCATCACCACGCAGTCGATGCTGCCGTCCGCAATATGGTCGAGCGCCTCGCCCGACTTGCAGCTCAGTTCGATGGTCTGGGCGAGATAGGGGCGTGGCGCTTCGGCCGCGAACAGGCCGCCGCCCATTCGTTCGTCGAGTTCGGCGGCAATGCGGCCCCTTCTGCCTGCAGCCGCTTCCGGCCTGACCAGGGCCACGAGCTCCTCGATGCATTTCGCGGTCTGCTCGATGGCCCAGTCGAAGCCGAGGCCGACAATCAGCGGGGCCATCTCTGCATGTGACCAGCAGAATGCAAAATCGTGGCGGTTGAAGGTGTTGGCTACCAGTTCCCGCGTGGGCATCCAGACCGACATCCTGGAGTTGTAGTTCAGCATCTTGTCCAGCGACAAAGCCAGATAGCCAAAAGCGGCCCGCGTGATCTCGTCCAGGCGGCCGGCGGCGCGCTCCTCTTCCAGCAGCTCGCGGTAGATCTCGACCGCGGCGACATGGCCGAGCAGTTGGCGCGAAGAGAACAGGTCGCGCCACAGGTTCATGCCGTAGCGCCGCGGCTCCTCGGTCTTTAGGCCCTCGGGAATGCGCTCACCGGGAATGTCGCCCATGGCCTCCCACAACGGCATCCTTTCCGCCAGGCGCGCCTCGATCAGGGCCGCGACATCGTCATCCGGCGTCGGAGCCCGGTAACCGCGCTCCCAGGCCTCGCGCTTACGCCCGGTCTTGGTTTCCTTCAACACGCGGCGCTTGTAGACGACGGCATAGAGCTGCTCGCCCATTCGCCCGGCCCGCGCCTCGGCCTTGATGAGGTCGCCGTCGATCGGGCGGCCGCAGTCCGGGAACGGGCACAGCGCATCACCGCGCGCCACCGTGCCCTCCGACTGGTCCTTGGCCTTGCGCACGATCGTGAAGCTGCAGCGCCGCGTGGCGGTATCGGGCTTGAGGCGCACGCCGGTGCCGTCTGCGGTCAGCCGCCAGTTCGGCGAGAGCGGCACCACACCGTCGCAGTGCGGGCAGGTGATCGTGCGGGCCCAAAGGTAGTTGGTCGGAATGGAGTCCTTCTCCGGCTCTGTGGGAAAGAAGGCCTCGAGCTCGGCCTCCCGTCGCTGCAGATACGTGGCCGCGATCTGGCGAAACCTCGATACAACGGACATTCCCAGGCGGGCGGGGATCTCGAGGGTCAATCTCTCGATGAGCACAGCCACCGGGTTCAGATCGTTACCGTAAGTCTCGAGCCCCAGTCGCACCGATTCGAACGGAATCGAACCGCCACCGGCGGTCGGATCGAGCAGGCGTGGCGCGTGGATCCCGAGCCTTTCCGCTTCTCGACCCATCCACTCGCGCTCATCCGGACCAGGCACATGCATGAACGCACGAGGGTAGCTATAGGCCTCGCCGTCGAAACGCTCTCCCGAGCGCTTCGCCGCGTCGATGCGCCGCCGACTGGCTACCGGGTCACCATGAATTCCGAGCAAGCGCATGACCTTCGCGCGGTCCGCGTCGGCAGGAAGAATGGATCCCAATACCGCGGCACGCGACGCCACCAATGGCCGCCTCGCCCACCAGACATGTAGCCGGTTCGGTGCAGGAAAGGGAGTCATCGGGGTCCGCTCGCGCAAGGCCTCGATCCCAAGCTCCGCAATAGGCAGCCAGTGTTCGATCAGTCGTGATGTCGTCATCGCAGGTTTCATTGGCCGCCAGCGCCGGTACCGAAGCAGCGCATGTCAGCCACGTAGTCGTCGTAGGCCCGCCAGGCGAGCAAATCGACCACCGGCATCGCCAGGTTGGCCGCTCTGAATTCATCGAAGGGCGAACCGAAATCGGATGCCAGTTTCTCGAACGTAGTGATGGTGTCTTGGTTACGGATGACTGCTTCCCAATGCAGAGCCTGGTTGCGCGCACCGCGAATGACCGCCTTGAGAGGCTGCGTGCCGACCAGACGGCCATCGGGCCAGTGCTCTTCCTTGCCAAAGGCGATCGAGAGGCCCTGCTTGGCGATATGCAGCAGCCCCGCGGCCAGGGAGCCTAGGGCGAAAGCTCGTGCATCCCGTTTCGCCTGGAGCGAGCCCAGCTCCTGCTGCCGCTGGTGGCGGTCCCGATCCGGGCCGAAATGATTTTCCCAGTGCCGACCTACCCCCAGCATCACGTCATCCGGCGTTTCGGCATCGTCGATGATGATTCGCGCCGCGATGTACTCGGCCTGAACCGCCTGTTCGAGCGTTCTCACTTCTGACGAAAGTTCTTCGATCTCCGCCTGTTCATGCCAGATCGCTTCCAGCAACCGCCGGGTTGCATACTCGGTGGCCTGCAGATACTCGTCCAATGTCATTGAACGTGCCCCCAGACGCGATGCTCCGGCCCCCGGCGTCCGCACCGAGCATCATCCGATCCGGCAGCCGCGAAATGCCTGCGGAAATGGCGGACGCGCATTTCCCGCTCATTTGGCGCGGTGAAATGAGCGGGAAACGCGCGCGCCCTCATTTCGGCGCCCTCATTTCCGCGTTCCCGTGCCGGCCCAATGGTGCCGCGCGCCCCGCCCCTTGCCCGGCGGCCGCACCCCCGGGTGCGCCGCCCGAAGTTCGGCCATCAGACGCACGACCTGGGAGCGGTCCAGACGGGTAATCCGGCGCAGATCCGCGTTGGTCAGGCCCGCTTCGCCTCGGGCTGCACGCTCCTGGAGAAGGGACAAAACGCGGATCTTCGCCGCCTCCCAGCCGATACGCCGCTGGCGATCGGGGTCTCCGCTGCCGCCCAGCCGCCGGTGCAGATCGGGCCGCAGCGTCCAGTAGCTGCCCCGGCCGCCAGCGCCACCGCGCTCGAGATAGCCGCGACCGGCCTCCATGTCATTCAAGGTCTCGCGCGCCAGCGCTTCACCGCGCTGGCACAGGCGCGCCGCCGCAAGGGTGTCGATCTCCGGGTGCGACAGCAGATGCACCAGCACGAGCAAGTGGTCGACATCCAGATCCCGGCCCGCATCGGACTCCTCGGCCGCGAAGCGGCGAAACGCTTCGGAGAACTCGTGCCGAAGGAAGGTCACGGTCACCGATTCCCCCCGCTCCTCGATCAGCGGGGGCGGCTTGCCCTCGAGCAGGAAGGCCTTGAACATCCGGCTCATGCCGAGGTTGCTGCGGTTGACCAGGCGGAGGCGCACCAGGGCGTTGACCAGCAGCGGGTTTCGCGGCAGCGGCGGGTGATGCAGGATGGTTTCCGGCGTGATGTCTCCCACCAGCCCACCGGGATTGCCGATCTCCAGCCGGTCGGCATGTTGCTTGACGACAATCGGCGCACCGCGCTGATAGTCGGCATGGCACAAGGCATTGAGCAAGGCTTCGCGCAACGCCAGTTCCGGGTAGGCCCGGTACTCGAAGTGGTACATGCCCTGCTGCACGGTGGCGATCGGGTTGTCGGCCATCACCCGATCGGTCAGGCGCGCCAGCGCGACGGGCAGCGCCTCCTGGCCATCGGCCCGGTCGGTGTACTCGGTGGAACTGCGCATGCGCAGGTGAGTCCATCCGTACCCCGGAACGTTGCGCAGAATCGCCTCGGGCTTTCCTGCCAGCAGCAAGGCAGCGATGCTCAGCCTGCCTTCGGGCGCCAAACCCAGCATCCCGATCAACTCCCGATCGGAAAGCGCCAGCAGGTCGTCCGGGCCGCGCTCGGCCCGGGCCGCGAGCCGCAGCGTCTCCAGCGCGGAGGGCGAAAGATCGGCCCAGCCGGCGTCGGCGGCCTGGGCCGAGAAATCGGCCTGCCCGGAGGCCACCAGAAGTTCGCGTCGCGCGCTGCCGGTGAGCGGCTCGCAGCTCTTGTCGATGCGCACCGTGCCGCGCCCGCCACGGTCGGTGTACGGCCGCATCGGGCCCCGCACCTGCATCAGCAGCAGCCGGCCGGTGCCCTCGGGAACGCTCAGCTCCTCGAAGTCGGGCGTCAAGCGAGGATCCGTGTTGGCGTAGATCTCGCGAACCAGCTGATTGGCGTCGATCTCCAGCGGCACGCCCTGGATGGCGGCGGCACGCCCCACGACGCGATCGGCGACGCCGAACACGACCGTGCCCCCGCCGCCATTGGCCATGCACACGGCCATGTCGATCAGGGTGCGGATCATGTCCGGCAGGCTTCGCGCGTTCCAGCGCTTGAAGTCCAGGTCCTGGCCCTCCAGCGCATCGGCCTCGATCTCGTCGAGCCGATCGAGCAGCTCGGCCACCTCGTGGACACTGCGCATGACCGGATCAGCCCTCCGAGGCGTTCAGCACGATTCGCAGGGCCTGCAATATGCGGCGTGGCTTGCGCCGATGCATGACCATGCCGAGCCAGTACGCGGCTTCCTCGCGCCCCATGCGCTCGATCCCTTCGATGCAGGCCTGCATGTTCTCGCGGTTGCGCATCGGCGCAAGCGTACGGAACAAGAGGCCGAGCACCAGGGCCGTTTCTTCGTCCAGGCCCTGCGCGCTGCGTCCCCCGCCTGGGCGAGCGCCCAGTCGTACGCCCCGATCGCGCAGGATTCTCAGGATCCGCGGCTCGAAGCGTTCCAGCCCCGCGCCGCGCAGGCCGCCCACGAACTCCGGCTCGGTGGACTCTGCCCCCAGAGCCGGCAAGCGATAGACACGCATCTCGCCGTCGCCCGGGCCGTGCCGATACAGGCGCAACTCGTAGCGC
>JBKHVS010000178.1:5198-5427 GCA_046569945.1 Gammaproteobacteria bacterium
CGAGACCGAGCGTGCCGAGGCTCGCCGCGAAACGTCCCGCGCTGCCATTACGCGACCTCCGCCTCGGCGGTCACGAAGACCGCGGCGTTGCCCACGCGAGTGAGCTGCTCCTGAAGGCGCTCGGGTAGATCGCCCGCGAGCGCGAGACCGGCCTCGAATTTCAGGGTCAGGAACAAGCCGGACGCGTTCTTGTCCCTGGCGGCGCCGAGCTGCGGCTGCAGGAACTCGC
>JBKHVS010000179.1:0-5151 GCA_046569945.1 Gammaproteobacteria bacterium
GTATTGATTGCATGTACACCGAGAGAACTGCATGCGCGCAGCCGCCATCAACCTGCGGGCACTTCCCGAGCAGCGGGATCTGATCGACCAGGCTGCGAAGCTGCTCGGCAAGAACCGCTCCGACTTCATGCTCGAAGCCGCCTGCGACAAGGCGCGGTCGGTGATGCTCGATCAGGTGTTCTTCCAGTTGGACGCGGAGAAGTTCCGGCAGTTCACCAGGCTGCTCGACGCTCCGCCGGCCCGGACTCCGGGGCTCGAGCGCCTCATGGCGGTCAAGGCACCGTGGGGCAAGAACAAGGCAGGGAAGGCCTGACTTGCGGCTTGGCGCACCGGAACCGCTGGCGGCTTCGCACCGACTGGACGGGTTCGACTGCGGCGAGGCCGTGCTCGACGACTGGCTCATGCGCCGGGCGTTGGCGAACCAGGCCAGTGGGGCGAGCCGCACCTTCGTCGTCGCCAACCAGGACGGCTTCGTCTTCGGCTACCACGCCCTGGCCGCGGGCGCCGTTTCGCACCAGCTCGCGACGAGCGGCGTGCGACGCAACATGCCTGATCCGCTACCCGTCCTGATTCTCGGCCGGCTCGCGGTCGATCGCGGGGCACGAGGACTGCAGCTGGGTGCCTCGCTCCTGCAGGATGCGGTCCATCGTGCCGTCGCGGTGTCCCAGGACGCCAGCGTGAGAGCGCTTCTGGTGCACGCGCTCAACGAGCGGGCCCGGCAGTTCTACGAGCATTACGGTTTCCAGTCGTCCCCGCTGCACCCGCTGACGCTGATGCTGCGTTTGAGCGGCATGAAGCGCTGACGGACTCCGCGCCGGGGCCCGAGGCCGAAGCTGCGCGGTCTGCGCCCCTCATGGATGGCTCGGAGCAGCCGATCCGCGCGAGTTCCCTGCCCCTGCAGTCGCGCACTCCCTTCCTTCCGGAATAGCGCCTCGCTCACGGCGCAGCCCGGGATCGTCCGCCCGCAGCGGCTTTCCGGAACTCCTCCCGAGCCCGTCTGCCGGAGAATTGCCGCTCGGTTCGTTCTCAGGAGACAGCGGTTATGGCCCCCGACCCCTTCCACCAGGACTGCAACATGGGCGACCTGCTGATCCGCGCGATCCAGCGCGGCGGCGACCGGGTGGCCTTCGTCCTCGACGAGCAGCAGATCACCTACAGCGAGTTCGGCGCGCTGCTCAGCCGCTTCGTGCAGGCCCTCGAGGCCCGCGGGCTGGGCAAGGGCGACGCCATCGCGGTGCTTTCGTCGAACCGTCCCGAGGCCTTCCTGGGCACCGCTGCGTCCTACCTGATGGGCATGCGCATCACCTGGATGCACCCGCTGGGCTCGGAGGACGACCATGCCTACCTGCTCGAGGATTCCGGCGTCACCACGCTGATCGCGGACCCCGGCACCTTCACCGAGCGCGCCCATGCCCTGAAGGCGCGCCTGCCCGGTCTGAGCACCGTCGTGGGCCTGGGCCCCAACGACTTCGGCGACGACATCCTCGCCGAGGCCGCGCGCTTCGAAGCGCAGCCGCTGGTGGCCGAGGCGGATCCGGAGGACCTCTGCACGCTGATCTACACCGGCGGCACCACCGGCAAGCCCAAGGGCGTGATCCACACGCAGCGGGTGCACGTGTCGATGGTGATGGCCGAGCTCGCGGAGTGGGACTGGCCGCAGGAGGTGCGCTTCCTGGCGATGACGCCGATCACCCACGCCGCCGGCGCGATGATCGTCGCGGTGATGATGCGCTCCGGCACCTTCGTGATGAACAAGGGCTTCGACGCGGAGAAGTTCTTCGCGCTGGTGAAGAAGCACCGGATCACCGCCACCTTCCTGGTGCCGACGATGATCTACGTGCTGCTCGACCACCCCGGGCTGGCAGGCGCGGACCTCTCCTCGCTGCAGACCATCATCTACGGCGCCTCGCCGATGTCGCCGGCGCGCCTGGTCGAGGGCATGAAGGTCTTCGGGCCGGTGTTCATGCAGCTCTACGGCCAGTCCGAGGCGCCCAACGCGGTGACCGTGCTGCGCCGCATCGACCACGACCCCGAGCGCCATCCGCACCGGCTCGCCTCCTGCGGGCGCCCGATCTACAACAGCCAGGTGAGGCTGCTCGACGAGGACGGCCGCGAGGTGCCCACCGGCGAGGTCGGCGAGATCTGCGTGCGCGGCCCGCTGGTGATGAAGGGCTACTGGAACAAGCCCGAGGAGACCGCCAAGGCGATGCGCCACGGCTGGCTCTACACCGGCGACCTGGCGCGCGCCGACGAGGACGGCTTCCTTTACATCGTCGACCGCTCCAAGGACATGATCATCAGCGGCGGCTTCAACGTCTACCCGAAGGAAGTCGAGGACGTGCTGACCACGCACCCGGCGGTGGCCGCGGCCGCGGTGATCGGCGTGCCCGACGGCAAGTGGGGCGAGGCGGTGAAGGCGGTGGTGGTGCTGCGCGCCGGGGCCAGCGTGCGCGCCGAGGAACTGATGGCGCTGGTGCGCGACGCAAAGGGCGCGGTGCAGGCGCCCAAGTCGGTGGACTTCGCCGACAGCCTGCCGGTGACCGGCCTGGGCAAGCCCGACAAGAAGGCGCTGAGGGCGAAGTACTGGGGCGGCCAGGGCCGCTCCGTCGCATGAACCGATTGGAGTCCGCGATGACCGCACCGCTGCCCGGCCCCACCTACCCGTCGATCGCGCTGCGCGCGCTCGCGCGCTTTCCCGATCGCATCGCCTTCCGCGCGGGCGACGTCGACGTCAGCTACGCCGCCGCGCTGGACACCATCGGCCGGATGCAGGCGGCGATGTCCGCGCGCGGCGTCGGCCGGGGAAGCGTGGTGGCGGTGCTCAGTGCCAACCGCTGGGACAGCTGGGGCGCCGGCATCGCCGCCCAGGGGCTGGGCGCGGCGGTGACGCCGCTGCACCCCATCGGCTCGCTGGAGAGCCACGAGTTCCAGCTGCTGGACGCCGGCGTCGACACCCTGGTGGCCGACGTGAGCGTCTATCGCGACCGGGCCGCCGACCTCGCGGCGCGCCTGCCGCAGCTCAAGGTCTTCGCCGTGGGCGGCGCGCTGGACCTCGGCGCCCGCGGCGGCGACCTGCTCGCGCTCGCCCACGAAGCCGGCGCGCAGACCGCGCGCGACCTCGCCCGTCCCGACGACCTGGCGTCGCTGAACTACACCGGCGGCACCACGGGCCGCTCCAAGGGCGCGTACCGCAACAGCGCCGCGCTGGCGCTGTCCAACCTCGCGGTGCTCGCCGAGTTCGAGTTCCCCAGGCGGCCCGCCTACCTGGCGGTGGCGCCGATCAGCCACGTGGCGGGCAGCAACGTGCTGCCCACGCTGCTCAAGGGCGGCACCGTGCACCTGATGGGCGGCTTCGACCCGGAGCGGGTGCTCGCCACCATCGAGCGCGAGCGCATCGACTTCACGCTGATGGTGCCGACGATGGTCTATGCGCTGCTGGACCACCCGAAGCTGAAGTCCTTCGACCTGTCTTCGCTGGAGCTGCTGCTCTACGGCGCCTCGCCGATGTCGCCCACGCGGCTGGCCGAGGCGCTCGAGAACATCGGCCCGGTGTTCTCGCAGCTGTACGGGCAGAGCGAGTGCTACCCGATCGCGTCGCTGCCCAAGGCGGACCACGACGTGACGCGCCCGGAGCTGCTCTCGGCCTGCGGCTTCCCCACGGCCGCCTGCCAGGTGAAGCTGCTCGACGACGCCGGCAACGAGGTGCCGCAGGGCGACGCGGGCGAGATCTGCGTGCGGGCCCCGCACGCGATGGCCGGCTACTGGAAGCAGCCCGAGCTCACGGCCGAAGCGATGGCTGGCGGCTGGCTGCACACCGGCGACGTAGCCCGCGCCGACGAGCAGGGCCGCCTCTACATCGTCGACCGCAAGAAGGACATGATCATCAGCGGCGGCTTCAACGTCTACCCGAAGGAGGTGGAGGACGTGCTGACCGCGCACCCGGCGGTGTCTGCCGCGGCGGTGATCGGCGTTCCCGACGACAAGTGGGGCGAGGCGGTGAAGGCGGTGGTGGTGCTGCGCCCGGGCGCGACCGTGCCCCCGGAGGAACTCGCGGCGCTGGTCCGCGAGCACAAGGGCGCGGTCTATGCGCCAAAGACGGTGGACTTCGCCGACAGCCTGCCGGTGACCGCGCTGGGCAAGCCGGACAAGAAGGCGCTGCGGGCGAAGTACTGGTCGGGCGAGGGCCGCGGCGTGCATTGAAGCCGCGGCGCCTCCCCTCAGATCTCCAGCACGAGGCCCGGATCCCAGGCCTTGTTCTCGATCTCGCCCTTGGGCGCATACCCGCGCGGGTTGGACACCACGCGTGTGGCGCCGACCCGGTAGTCGAAGCTGTCGTGCGTGTGGCCGTGCAGCCAGAGCGCCGGCTGCCAGCGCAGGATCTGCGCCTCGAGATCCGACACGAAGCAGGCGTTGATCGGCGAGCCCGCGAAGCGCGGGTGGATGCTGCCGCGCGCCGGCGCGAAGTGGGTGACCACCACGGTGGGCCCCTCATGCGGCTGCGCGAACTGCTCCTCCAGCCAGGCCACCGACGCGTCGAACAGCAGCTGCGAGGCTGCCGGCGAGAAGGGCTGGTCGAAGTCCGGCGCCAGCCGGATGCGCGAGAAGTCCCGGTTGAAGCTCAGCCCCTGCTGCAGGCCGGTCTCCTTGTGCTCGGGCGATTCGTAGAGCCGGTGGTCGGACCACAGCGTGCAGCCCAGGAAGCGCACGCCCTCGAGCACCCAGGCGTTGCGCTCGAGCACGCGCACCGCGCTGCCCTGCGCATGCTCGCGCAGCAGCGCCTGGGTGGTGACGAGATCGCTGCCGTAGAACTCGTGGTTGCCGAGCACGTAGATGACCGGCTGCGTGAACTGCCGCGCCCACGCCACGGCCTGCGCCGGCCGCATGATGTCGCCCGCCAGCACCACCACGTCGGCGTCGGTGCGCGGATGCTCGAGCCCCTGCACCGACAGGTGCAGGTCGGACAGCAGCGCGATCTTCATGGCGCCAGCCCGATCAGGCCCTGGTCGAGCACCGGCTGGCCGCTCTCGGCCAGCGTGCGGAAGCGGATGCCGTCGGCCTCCTTCCACGCCTGCACCTTGAGCACGTCGCCGGGCAGCACCGGACGGGTGAAGCGGCCCTGCATCGAGCGCAGCCGATCCGGTTCACCGCCGC
>JBKHVS010000179.1:5161-5415 GCA_046569945.1 Gammaproteobacteria bacterium
GGTGATGCCGTAGGTGCACATGCCGTGCAGGATGGGCCGCGAGAAGCCGCCGCGCGAGGCGAAGGCCGGATCGCTGTGCAGCGGGTTGCGGTCGCCGCTGAGACGGTAGAGCAGCGCCTGGTCGGGCCGGGTGCTACGGGCGCGACCATACACGTCCACCCCCGCATTGCTCCACTGCTTGTCCAGCGTGACCGCCAGCAGGGCTTCAGCTTCGTCATCGGCACCACAACGCACCAGCTCGGCGGCATAGGCCG
>JBKHVS010000180.1:0-5404 GCA_046569945.1 Gammaproteobacteria bacterium
GACCGCGCCCGACATGTCCGCGTCGAGCACCGCGCCCATTGGCGCCTCCAGCCGTTCGACCAGCGTGACCGCCAGGCCGCGCTCCAGCAGGTTCTCCGCCACCTCGAGGCCGATGTAGCCCGCGCCGACGACCACCGCGCGCCGGGCCCCGCCGGCGATGCGCGCCTCCACCGCAGCGGCGTCGTCCAGCGTGCGCAGCTGGAAGATGCCCGACGCGTCCGCATTCGGCCAGGGCGGCATCACGCCGGAGGCGCCGGTGGCGATCAGCAGATCGTCCCAGCGCTCGAGGCGCTCGGTGCTGGTCTCCAGGTCGCGCACCGTCACCGTGGACGCGGCCGGGTCGATCGCGACCACTTCGTGCCGGGTGCGCACGTCGACACCGCGCGCGCGGTGCTCTTCGGGGCTTCGCGCCACCAGCTTCTGCGGCTTCTCGACGAGCCCGCCCAGCAGGTAGGGCAGGCCGCAGGCCGCATAGGAGGTATGCGCCCCACGCTCGAAGGCGACGATTTCCAGCGCATCGGGTTTCGCGAGGCGGCGCGCCTGCGCCGCCGCCGACATGCCGGCGGCGTCGCCGCCGATGATCACCAGGCGTCTGGGCATTCAGAGCTCCTTGGGGTTAGGGCCGTAGGCATTCTCGCCGGGGTCGCTGTCGCGAAGCGCGAACACCAGCAGCACGATGGCGCCGATCAGCGGCACCAGGGACACGAGCAGCCACCAGCCGGTTCGGCCGATGTCGTGGAGGCGGCGCACGCCCACCGCCAGCGAGGGCAGCAGCATGGCCAGCATGAACAGCCCCGAGAACAGGCCTGGGCCTTCGCCGTCGCCGCCGGTGCCCAGCAGCGCGTCCACGAGCGCGAGCCCGATCGCGATCAGCAGGTAGAAGAGGAAGAAGAACCAGTATTCGCTGCGCCGTGCCCTTCCGCTGAAGGTCGCGTACTTGCGCAGGGCTGCCAGGAACCAGGACATCCGCGCCTCCCGTCGGGTGCGCCCTCAGGCGCGGTTGGGCAGGATCAGGTACTTCTCGCCGGTGGCCCGCCTGCCGTAGGCGCCGATCGCCTCCAGAGACAGTGCCTCGGCGAGCGATACCTCGCGGGTGTAGCGGCTGGCAAAGGTGGTGGTCAGCTCGGCCGCGACGCGCTGGCGAAGACGCTGCGCCGCCTCCGGGCCGACGCGCTTGAGGAAGGGGAAGAGCAGCCAGCCGCCCACGCCCCAGGCCATTCCGAAGTCGCGCTCGATGACGGTGGGGGAGCGATCGAGGTTGCCGTACAGGTAGACCTGCTTGTGGGTGGCCGACCCGTAGCGGCTGTACTCGCGCGCGGTGCGGCCGATTGCGGTCTCCATGCAGCCGAGGATCTGGCCGGCAAGCCGCCCGCCGCCGATCGCGTCGAAAGCGATGGTCGCACCGGTGGCCACGAGCGCTTCGGTGAGCGCTTCGCGGAAGTCCGGCGCACTGGAATCGCACACGTGCACCGCACCCTGCGACTTCAGCAGTTCCGCCTGCGCCGGGCTGCGCACGATGCTGACCAGCCCCACGCCGTCCTTCAGGCAGATGCGGTTGAGCATCTGGCCCAGGTTGGAGGCGGCAGCGGTGTGCACCAGCGCGGTGTGGCCTTCGAGCCGCATCGTCTCGACCATGCCCAGTGCAGTGAGCGGATTCACGAAGCACGATGCGCCCTCGACCGCGGTGGCGCCCTGGGGAAGCAGCAGGCAGTCGGCGGCCTTCGCGCTGCGATACTGGCTGTACATCGCGCCGCCGATCACCGCCACCACTCGCCCGAGCAGCGCCTGCGCCTGCGGCGACGCGCCCGCGCGCACCACGGTGCCGGCGCCCTCGTTGCCCACCGGCATCGATTCGTCGAGCCGGCCCGCCATCGCCTTCATGCCGGCCTCGGGAATGCGCGCGGTGACGACCGGACGCTGCGCCGTGCCCGAGGCGCTCGCCGTGGACATGTCCGCGGCGCCGAACAGCAGGCCCTGGTCGGAGGGATTGATCGGCGCGGCCTCGACGCGGATGAGCACCTCGTCGTCCTGGGGCACTGGAACCGGGATCTCGGCCAGCGAAAGCTCGAGCTCGCCACCGCGCTTGACGAGCGAGCGCAGCTGGAGGGCGGTGGAAGGAAGGGGCTGGGTCACGTCGGGGGCACTCCTCTTTGGGCGGTGGGCCGGGAATCCGGGGACAGCGGCCCAGTATAGGAGCAGCAGCCCTTGCACCGGCGCAGCGGGCGGCAGCGCGCCCCGGGCGACGGCCTTCCGGGGCGCGCTGCGGGAATCAGCGCCGCCAGCCGCGGCGACGTTCCATGTACTCGCGCACCTTTGCCTGCTGCGCCGGGTTCAGGCCGTCGTAGAAATCCGCGGCAGCGGCGATCACCGCGGGACTGCCGGCGCGGATCGCCTCGGTCTTCTCGGTGACCATGGCCTGCGCGCGCGCCCGGTCGAACCTCTCGCCGGCCACCAGCGCGCGGAACTCGGCGCGCGGATCCTGCGCCGCACCCATGACCGCCCTGCGCTGCTCGGCCAGCCTGTCCAGCAGCGTTGCCAGGCGCGCCTTCTGCGCATCGTCGAGCTCCAGCCGGGCGGCGGCGCGGTCGAGCATCCGGGCGCGCCATTCTCCGCGATCCTCGACGCTCATCGCGCCCGGCCCATGACCATAACCATAAGCGTGATGATCTTGGTATCCGCGGTGGCCGCAGGCGCTCAAGCCGCCGGCAAGAAGGGTGGCACCGAGCGCCACGGCGAGGCTGCGCTTGATCCAGGTATTCATCGTTCGACTCCCTTGCGAGTGAAGGCCGGGAGACCCTCCCGGCAGACCTCGATGATGCGCCCCCTGCGAATACGGCACCTCTCGCGGGGGTATCGACATGTATCGGAACGTTACACGCGACGCCGCATCTGCGGTTCCGCCCGACGGCCGACCCGGAGGGCCGATGGCGGCGGTGACGTCGGCCGCCTAGACTGCCTCGCAAGCCCACGCGGCGCTCCCGAACCCCACGCCATGTCCCTCGCCGTCGTCCGTTCCCGTGCCCTGGTCGGCCTGCACGCGCCGGAAGTGCTGGTCGAGGTGCACCTGGGCAATGGCCTGCCGGCCTTCACCATCGTCGGCCTGCCGCAGGCGGCGGTGCGCGAGAGCCGCGACCGGGTGCGGGCTGCGCTGCTGCACTGCGGCTTCGAGTTCCCCAACCGCCGGCTCACGGTCAACCTGACGCCGGCCGACCTGCCCAAGGACTCCGGCCGCTTCGACCTGCCGATCGCGGTGGGCATCCTGGCCGCCAGCGGGCAGCTGCCGCCGCAGGCGCTCGCCGACGTTGAGCTGGTCGGCGAGCTCTCGCTCACCGGCGAGGTGCGCCCCATCCGCGGCGTGCTCGCGATGGCGCTCGCGATGCGCTGCTGCATCCCGCGGCGGCGCCTGGTGATTCCCGCTGGCTGCCGGGCAGAGGCTGCGCTGGCCCCGGAACGCTGCGCGCTTGCGGCTGCCACGCTGGTGGACGTGTTCGAGCACCTGCGCGGCGCGGCGCCGCTCGAGTGCGTCGGCGGCCACGCGCCCGAACCCCTGCCCGGGGCAGAGGCCGATTTCAGCGACGTGCGCGGCCAGTGGTTCGCGCGGCGGGCGCTGGAGGTGGCGGCCGCCGGAGGGCACTCTCTGCTGATGGTCGGCTCGCCGGGCGCCGGCAAGAGCATGCTCGCGCAGCGCTTCGCCGGACTGCTGCCCCCGATGGACGCCGAGGAAGCGCTCGAGTGCGCGCTGGTCCAGTCGGTCGCCGCACGCTTCGACCCCGCCTGCTGGGGCCGCCGGCCCTTCCGCAGCCCGCACCACACCGCCTCGCCGGTGGCGCTGGTCGGCGGCGGCAGCCCGCCGCGCCCCGGCGAGGTCAGCCTCTCCCACCGTGGCGTGCTGTTCCTCGACGAGCTCCCCGAGTTCCACTCCGCCGCGCTGGAAGCGCTGCGCGAACCCCTGGAGTCCGGCGAGATCACCGTCTCGCGCGCCGCCCGCCAGGCCACCTTCCCGGCGCGCTTCCAGCTGGTGGCGGCGATGAACCCCTGCCCCTGCGGCTACGCCGGCAGCCGGCTGCGCCCCTGCACCTGCTCTGCCGACCGCATCGCGCGCTACCAGCGCAGCGTGTCCGGCCCTCTGCTCGACCGCATCGACCTGCGCATCGAGGTCGACCCGGTGCCCCCGGAAGAGCTCGAACGCGGGCCGTCGGGCGAACCCACCGGCGCGATCCGTGCGCGCGTCCGCGCCGCGGCCGCGCGCCAGCGGACACGCCAGGGCACGCCCAACGCCCTGCTCGGCCCGGGCGAGATCGACCGCCACTGCGCGCCCGGCGAGGCGGCGCGCGCCCTGCTGCGCGATGCCGCCGCCAGGCTGGGATGGTCCGCCCGGTCCTGGCACCGGGTGCTGCGGGTGGCGCGCACGGTGGCCGACCTGGCGGCAGCGCCCACCGTGGATGCAGCGCACGTCGCCGAGGCGATCCAGATGCGGCGCGCGCTGGGCGCCGGATGAGCGGACTGCCCGTAGCAGGCACGGCCAAACGGCCGCCCGGCCCACGCCGCGGCGCGTTCGGCTGTCTCGTTCGGCGGCACCCCCGATTTGCCGATCGCCGCCCGCGCCCTCATCATCCGCGGTTCCATGCGCCGACATCGATGGCGCGCCCCGACAACCTTCGAGCAAAGCCACAGAGATGTCCAATCCCCAAGCCAACCTCCCCCTTTCCGGCGTCAAGATCGTCGAACTCCACGCGATCGGCCCGGTGCCCTTCGCCGGAATGCTGGCCCGCAATCTGGGCGCCAGCGTCACCCGCGTCTCCCCGCCGGCCGACACCAAGCTGGGCGTGCCGATGGAGAACAAGGCCGACCTGCTGAACGCCGGCAAGACCGCGGTCTACACCGACCTCAAGTCGCCCGCGGGAATGGCCGAGCTCGACAAGCTGCTGGCCGACGCGGACGTGCTGCTCGAGGGCTTCCGCCCCGGCGTGCTGGAGCGCCTGGGCCTGGCGCCGGACAAGCTGATGGCGAAGTACCCGCGCCTGGTCATCGGCCGCCTGTCCGGCTGGGGCACCAAGGGCGAGTACGCCGACCGCGCCGGCCACGACATCAACTACCTGGCGCTCGCCGGCGCGCTGCAGTCCATCGGCCCGGCCGACGCGCCGGTGCCCCCGCTGAACCTGGTCGCCGACTTCGGCGGCGGCGCGATGCACCTGCTGGTGGGCGTGCTCTCCAAGCTGGTGCAGCGCTCGGTCAGCGGCAAGGGCGGCGTCGTAGAGACCAGCATCCTGGCCGGCACCGTGGGCCTGACGCCGATCTTCTTCGGCATGATGTCCGCCGGGCTGTGGAAGATGGACCGCGAGACCAACATGCTCGACGGCGGCCGCCCCTACTACCGTGTCTACAAGACCAAGGACGGCAAGTT
>JBKHVS010000181.1:0-5368 GCA_046569945.1 Gammaproteobacteria bacterium
GCGTTCTTGTAGGGCGTGAACACGCTGAATGACTTGCCCGCACCGGTGAGCACTTCCTCGCGCTCGAAGATCACCGCATCCTTGTAATGATGGGCGGCCACGCCGGCCAGCGTGAGTGCGGCCTCGACCGCCGTGTCGCGCGCCCGCGCGGCGGGGTCGTCGTCGTGATTGAAGTAGACGGCCTGGGCACCGACCTCAAGCGCCAGCCGCGGAATTTCGGCGCGCGCGACGCCGTGCCTCACCACCAGCCCGCCGCCCTTCGCCTCGAGGGCCTGCTGCAGTTCGGCCACGCTCGCGTGGATGAACTCGACGCGCCGGTCGGCCGGATCCGGCAACGCATCGAGGATCTCGCGGTCGAAGATGAAGCCGCACCAGACCCGCGCGCCCTCGTCGAGCGCTGCCGCCAGTGCGGTGTGATCCTGGCTGCGCAGGTCGCGGCGGAACCAGGCGAGGATCCGGGAGGGGCTGGAAGGCATGGCGGGGGCCTGGAGGCGGACGGGGAGGGGCCGAATTGTGCGGGGGGGCGGCGGTCTTTACAATCGGTCGGCGGGCGTCCATTCCGGCAACGCCCCTCTCCCGCGGCCCGTGCCCAAGACCCGATGCAGCCCGAGCAGGCCTCCGACCTCAAGAACCACTTCCTGGTGGCCATGCCTGGCATGGCCGACCCCAATTTCCACGGCAGCGTCGTCTACATCGCCGACCACAGCGAGAAGGGCGCCCTGGGCCTGCTGATCAACCGCCCGATGGACCTCGACCTCGGCGCGCTCTTCGAGCGCATCGAGCTCAGCCTGGCGGGCACCGCCATCGGCGCCTCGCCGGTGTTCTTCGGCGGCCCGGTGCAGACCGACCGCGGCTTCGTGCTGCACCGGCCCGTGGGCAACTGGTCGTCCTCGCTGCGTGTCACCGACGAGGTGGCGCTCACCTCGTCCAAGGACGTGCTCGAGGCGGTCGCCGCCGGCAACGGCCCGGAGCAGCTGCTGGTGACGCTGGGATACTCCGGCTGGGGCCCGGGCCAGCTCGAGGACGAGATCGCGCACAACGCCTGGCTCACCGCCCCGGCCGACGCGCAGCTCCTCTTCGAGGTTCCGGTCGAGAAGCGGCTGGCGCGCGCCTTCGCGCTGCTGGGCATCGACCCCGCCTTCCTGTCCTCCGAAGCGGGCCACGCCTGAGCCGCCGCGAGGGGGCAGCGCGATGAGCGGCGACGAGACCGTGCTCTGCTTCGACTTCGGCGAGCGCCGCATCGGGGTGGCGGTCGGCAACGCGCTGATCGGCTCCGCGCGTCCGCTGGCGCTGATCGAGGAGCCCGTGAACGACCGGCGCTTCGCCCGGATCGGGAAGCTGATCGAGGAATGGCTGCCGCAGCGCCTGGTGGTGGGCCGCCCCGGCGACGGCACGGCCGATGGCGGCGAGCCGGGCCTTGCCGCCTCGGTGGCCCGCTGCGAGCGCTTCGCGCGCCAGCTGCATGGCCGCTTCCGGCTGCCGGTCGACTTCGTCGACGAGCGCTGGAGCACGCTCGAGGCCCAGTAGGGGCTGGCGCGTGGCGAGCCGGACGACGCCGAGGCCGCGGCGATAATCCTGCGACAATACTTCGATGAACGAAGCCAAGCTTGACGCCGAGGCCATCTATGCCTCGCTGCGCGACGCGATCCGAAGCGCGCTCGACGCAGCCCCGCAGCGCAGCGTGCACCTGATCGGCATCCACAGCGGCGGTGCCTGGATCGCCGAGCGCCTGCACCGGGACCTCGCCCTGCCCACGCCGCTGGGCACGCTGTCCGCGGCCTTCCACCGTGTCGACTACGGGCACCGGCGCGGCCTGCCCGCCGAGATGAAGAGCACCGAGCTGCCCTTCGAGATCGGCGGCACGGACATCATCCTGGTCGACGACATCCTGTTCACCGGGCGCACGGTGCGCGCGGCGCTGAACGAGCTGTTCGACTTCGGCCGGCCCGCGCGCGTCGAGCTCGCGGTGCTGCTCGACCGCGGCGGGCGCGAGCTCCCCATCGAGGCGCGCTTCTGCGGCGCGGTGCACCCGCTGCCGCACGAGCGCAACTTCGTCCTGACCCGGGCCGACGACGCCCGCCTGTCGCTGCGCGTCGACTGAGCGCGCAGTCTCCGGAACCCAGCACCGAGCACCGAATGCGCCATCCGCAACTGAACGCCAACGGCGAGCTGAAGCACCTGCTCACCATCGAAGGCCTGCCGCGCGCCACCGTCCAGCACATCCTGGACACCGCAGAGAGCTTCGTCGGCGTGGCCGAGCGCGAGGTGAAGAAGGTGCCGCTGCTGCGCGGCAAGTCGGTCTTCAACCTGTTCTTCGAGAACTCGACGCGCACCCGGACCACCTTCGAGATCGCCGCCAAGCGCCTGTCGGCGGACGTGCTCAACCTGAACATCAACACCTCGTCCGCATCCAAGGGCGAGTCGCTGCTGGACACCGTCGACAACCTCGCGGCGATGCACGCGGACATGTTCGTGGTGCGCCACGCCGCGAGCGGCGCGCCCTTCCTGATCGCCGATCATCTCGACCGCTTGCGCGGCGGCCACGTGCACGTGATCAACGCCGGCGACGGGCGCCATGCGCACCCCACGCAGGGGCTGCTCGACATGTACACGATCCGCCACTTCAAGAAGGACTTCACGCAGCTGCGCGTGGCCATCGTCGGCGACGTGCTGCACTCGCGGGTGGCGCGCTCCGACATCCACGCGCTGACCACGCTGGGCGTGCCCGAGGTGCGCGTGATCGGGCCGCTGACGCTGCTGCCCTCGGGCGTGGAGCAGATGGGCGTGCGCGTGTTCACCGACATGCGCGAGGGCCTGAAGGACGTCGACGTGGTCATCATGCTGCGCCTGCAGAACGAGCGGATGCGCGGCGCGCTGCTGCCCTCGGCGCAGGAGTACTTCAAGCAGTACGGCCTCACCCGCGAGAAGCTGGCGCTGGCGAAGCCCGACGCCATCGTGATGCATCCGGGGCCGATGAACCGCGGCGTGGAGATCGAGTCCCAGGTGGCCGACGGCCCGCAGTCGGTGATCCTCGACCAGGTCACCTTCGGCATCGCGGTGCGGATGGCCGTGATGAGCATCCTCGGCGCCAACTGAGGCACCCCGGGGCCCCATCCAGAACTCTCGAGCAACGAAGCGACGCATGCGACTTTCGATCGTCAAGGGGCGGGTCGTCGACCCCGCCAGCGGACTGGACACCGTGGCGGACGTCCACCTGGCCGACGGCGTCATCGCCGCGATCGGCGCCGCGCCCGCCGGCTTCGCGCCGGACCGGGTGGTGGACGCCGGCGGCCTGGTGGTGGCGCCGGGCCTGGTGGACCTCGCGGCGCGGCTGCGCGAGCCCGGCTACGAATACCGGGCCACGCTGGAGTCCGAGATGCGGGCGGCGGTGGCCGGCGGAATCACCAGCCTGTCCTGCCCGCCGGACACCGACCCGCCGCTGGACGAGCCCGGCCTGGTCGAGATGCTCAAGCACCGCGCGCGCGGCCTGGACGGCGCGCGGCTCTATCCGCTGGGGGCGCTTACAGTGGGCCTCAAGGGCGAGATGGTGACCGAGATGGCCGAGCTCGCCGAGGCGGGCTGCGTGGGCTTCTCACAGGGCGGACAGATGGTGACCGACACCCAGAACCTGCTGCGCGCGCTGCAGTACGCCCGCACCTTCGGCTACACGGCCTGGCTGCAGCCCGAGGATCCGCACCTTGCGCGCGGCGGCGTGGCGCATGCCGGCGCGGTGGCGGCGCGGCTGGGCCTGCCGGGCATTCCGGCGATCGCCGAGACCGTGGCGCTGCACATCCTCATCGAGCTGGTGCGCGCCACCGGCTGCCGCGTCCACCTGTGCCGGCTCTCGTCGGCCGCGGGCATCGGGCTGGTGCGGGCCGCGAAGGCCGAGGGCCTGCCGCTGAGCTGCGACGTCGCGGTCCACCACCTGCACCTGATCGACCTGGACATCGGCTTCTTCGACAGCCACTACCGGGTCTCGCCGCCCTTCCGGAGCCAGCGCGACCGCGACGCGATCCGCGCCGGCCTGGCCGACGGCACCATCGATGCGATCTGCTCCGACCACACGCCGGTGGACGACGACGCCAAGCTGCTGCCCTTCAGCGAGGCCGAGCCGGGCGTCACCGGGCTGGAGCTGCTGCTGCCGCTCACGCTCAAGTGGGCCGAAGAGACGCGCACCCCGCTGGCCCAGGCGCTGGCCAAGGTGAGCAGCGCGAGCGCCGCCATCCTGGGCGTGGACGCCGGCCGCGTGGCGGTGGGCGCGTCGGCGGATCTCTGCCTGTTCGACCCCGGCGAGCACTGGGTGGTCGAGGCCGAGGGGCTGCTGAGCCAGGGCCGGCATTCGCCCTACCTGGGACGAGAGGTGTCCGGGCGCGCGCGGATGACGCTGGTCGGCGGGCGCATCGTGCACGAGCGCGGCGCGACCGTCGGCGCCGTCACCACCGGCGCGGCCTGAGCGTGCTCGGCGCTGCGGCGCGGCGCACGCTGCGCCTGCCGATGGTCGTCGGCATGCTCTTCGGCGGCCTGTTCACGGTCACGGTGCTGTTCCCGTTCAGCCGCGAGGGCTTCCGCCGCGCGGCCATCCGCCGCTGGTCGCGGATGCTGCTCTGGTGCTGCGGGCTTCAGTTGCGCGAGCATCCCGGCCCCGGCGCCCGGCCGCTGGGCGAGCTGCCGCGCGGGCGCATGCTGGTGGCCAACCACATCTCGTGGGTGGACATCTTCGCGATCAACGCGCTGTGCCCGGCCTCCTTCGTCGCCAAGGCCGAGATCGCCCGCTGGCCGCTCATCGGCACCCTGGTGGCCCGCACCGGCACGCTCTTCATCGAGCGCGGCAAGCGCCGCGCGGTGCACCGGATGATCGAGCACATCGGACGCAACCTGGAGGCCGGCGGACGCGTCGCGGTCTTCCCCGAGGGCACCACCGGCGACGGGCGCTGCCTGCTGCCCTTCCACGCCAACCTCGTGCAGGCGGCGGTCGAGGCGCGCATCGACGTGGTGCCGGCGGGCGTGCGCTACGTCGACACCGGCGGCGCGCGCACCGAGGCGATCGACTACATCGGCGACATGAACTTCGTCGAGTCGCTGTGGCGCATCCTGGGCGCGGGCGGCCTGTGCTGCGAGGTGCATCCGCTGGAGCCCATCCCGGGCGACGCGGGCCTGTCGCGCCACGACGTGGCGGAGCGGGCGCGCGCGGCGATCGCGGCCCGGCTGGGGGTGCCGCTGGAGGATGCGATGCCGGAGCGGATCAGGGCGCTGCGTTCCACCGCGAGCTGACCCCGGCAGGCGGCGCGAAGCCTCGGTTTCGGCGGATTTTGCTCGCGGCAGGCGCGGACTTGCCCCCCATTCGGGGGATGTTCATTTGCAGCCTCAT
>JBKHVS010000182.1:0-5320 GCA_046569945.1 Gammaproteobacteria bacterium
CGCGCGTGCTGGTCGAGCGCGGCCTTGGTGGCGCAGTACACCGACCAGCCCGGATAGGCGTTGCGGGCGGCGCCGCTCGAGATCTGCAGGATGCGCCGGTCGGCATTGGCCGGACCGCGCGCCGCGAAGGCTGCCGACAGCATCAGCGGCGCCGCCACGTTCAACGCGACCGCCCGCGAAACCGCGGCGATGTCCTGGGTGGCGAGCGGCCCGATCGGCTGCACCACGCCCGCGTTGTTGACCAGCAGCGCGGTGCCCGCGTTCGACAGCCAGGCATCGAGGGCGCCGCCCCCGATCCAGCCCGCGAGCGCGGCCGGGTCGGCCAGGTCGAGCTCGACCTGTTCGAGCAGCTCGGGGTGATGGCTGGCCAGCCCGGGGTTGGAGGCTCTTGCGAGCCCGAGCACGGCGATGCCGCGATCGAGCAGCTTCGAGGCGATCGCGGCGCCGAGGCCGCGGCTGTGTCCGGTGACGATTGCCTTGATCATTGCTCAAGGATAACGGGAGCCGGCGGAATTGTCCGGGCGAAGCGCGTCGCGCCGTTTCAGCCTCGTGCGGCCGGCAGTTGCGCCGCCACCAGCTCGACCAGACTCTCGATCTTCAGCCGTGAGCCCTCCACCTCGGCCCCTTCCATGAAGTTGAGCCGGCAACTCGCGCAGGAGAGCACCACGGTGTCGGCGCCGGTGGCTTCGATCTGCGCCTCCTTGATCTGCCAGGCCTTGTGCCGAAGAGGCGCCGCCCGGTTGATCAGGAAGGCGCCCGCTCCGCCGCCGCAGCACCAGTTCAGCTCGGCACTCGGCTCGCTCTCGCGGAAGTCCACGCCCAGCGCCTTCAGCGCGGCGCGCGGCTCGTCGATCACCCCGCCGTGGCGCGCGAGCTTGCAGGCGTCGTGATAGGTCACCTTCTTCGCGGCGTCTCCCGGCTCGAGCTTCAGGCGTCCGGCCTGGACCTCGCGCCCCACGAACTCCGAGGCCGCGAGCACCTCGAAAGGCAGCGGCCTGCCGTCGTCGAGCGCGCCCTCCCAGCGCAGGGCCGGATAGGCGTGGCCGCATTCCGGCAGGATCACCGTGCGCGCGCCGATCGCCAGCGCCTCGTCGATCAGCCGCCGGCTCGCCTCTTTCTGCAGGGCCTCGTTGCCCGAGAGCAGGCCGAAATTGGCGGCCTCGAAGCCGCCGCTTCTCAGCGTCCAGCTCAGCCCCAGGTGATTCAGGATGCGTGCGGTGTCGGCCAGGGCGTCCTGGTAGAGCAGCACGTCGATCACCGTGGTGACGAGCATCACCTCGGCGCGCGGCTCGTCGAGCGGGATCGCGATGCCCCGCTCCCGCAGCATCTCCACGGTGGCCTTCAACTCGGCCGGCCCCACGCCGAACACCGTGCCGCGCCCGGCCTGCTCCTGCGCCACCGCCATCAGCTCGAGCGGCACCAGTCCGGCCTCGGACAGCGCCTCGCGCATCACGTTGACGCCGCGCGCGATGTTGATGCCCATCGGGCAGACCATGCTGCAGCGGCCGCACTCGGTGCAGGAGTCGTAGACCAGTTCCTGCCATTCCCGAAGATCGTCGATGCCCACGTCGCGGGTGAACAGGCGGCGCAAGGGCGCGAAGGCGGAGGTCTCGCGGGCGTGCAGGCGGCGCAGCAGGTCGAGCTTGCGCGTGGGCGTGTACTTCGGGTCGCGCTCGCGCTGGTAGAAGTGGCAGGCTTCCGAGCAGTATCCGCAGCTCACGCAGGATTCGAGATCGAGCGCCAGCGCGCGATCGGTCTTGCGCCGCATGACCGCCTTGGCGCGGGCCACGCGCTCGTCGTCGCTCAACGGCTCGGGCTGGGCCATTTCGCCCAGGTGGCGGATCGCCTCCTGGAACTGGTGAAAGACCGCCATGTCGATCATGAGCGCACCCCGCGTCGGCCGAGGAAGGTGGCGAGCTGCATGCGCCCCGGGAAGACCAGGAAGGCGTGCATCAGCTTGCCGAACGGGAACCAGACCAGCAGCAGTTCGACGCTCAGCAGGTGGATCGCCAGCGGCAATCGGTAGAGCACCTCGCCGCGCGTCAGGATCGCCGAAGCAGGATCGCCGACGACCGCCATGCCGGTCATCACCGGCAGCATCGTGACCGCCCAGGTGATGATGTCGTCGGCGCGCGAGATCCGCCGCAGCACCGGGTCTGTGAGCCGGAACATCAGCGCCAGCAGCAGCGAGACGATCGTGGCGCCGGCCGCCAGGTACATCACCGCGTCGGGCAGGGCCGGCCACCCGATCCCGGTGTGCCTGCGCACGAAATCGATGTGCGGCGCGTAGCCGAAGAAGATCAGCGCCAGCCCGACGTGGAACACGTAGGGATTGATCGTGACCAGGGTGGCGCTGTTGCCGAAGCCCTTGCGCGGCCGGAAGCGTGCGAGCGCGGCGGCGAGCGCCTGGCCCCGGGTGAACGCCCGCCGCGGCGGCGCCACGGCAGCCGGCGCGGGCAGCCTGCGCAGCGCGAGCCAACGCCAGGCGACGCCGGCCACGAATACGAGCACCGCCACCGCGAGCAGCGGGCCGCGAGCCCAGTCGAGCAAGTCCATGCGATCTCCACTCGAGCCTTCAAGGCTCCCGCCTCCCGTCCGGCGGGCGATTCAGCCGGGACGATGACGATTGTCGGACTCGACACTGGCGAAAGCAAGCCGGGCCGTCACGGTCCTGTCATGGCGAGCGCCAACACTGCGCGGGCGAAAGACCCGACAAGAATCGACCCACAAGGACACTCTGACATGGAATTCCGGAAATCCGTCGTTGCCGTCGCCGTCGGCGCGGCGCTGTCGATCGGCCTTGCTGCCTGCGGCAGCGGCGACGACGCGATCGTCAGCCCCGCCCCGGGCACCGACCCCGCGCCGCCCGTTGCCGCCGTCGAGCGCTCGTTCAAGCGGGTCGCGTCCTTCCCGGTCTGCGCACAGCTCGGTTCCTCCTGCGAGGACGATGCCGCCACCGCTGCCGAGATCGTTGCGGTCAGCGCCGACGGCAACACGCTGATCTACTCGAACAGCCCGCTCGGCGCGATCGGGTTCGTCGACATTGCCGACCCATCGTCGCCGACCGCCCTCGGCGGCCTCGCGATGGGCGGCGAGCCGACCTCGGTCGCGGTCCGCGGCCCGCATGCCCTGGTCGCGGTGAACACCTCGGCCGACTTCGTGAGCCCCTCGGGCAAGCTGGTGGTGGTCGACATCGCGACCCGCAAGATCGTGACCGAGCTGCCGCTCCCCGGCCAGCCCGACTCGATCGCGGTCAGCAAGGACGAGGCCCATGTCGCTGTCGTGATCGAGAACGAACGCGACGAGGACCTAGGCACCGGCGAGCCGCCCCAATTGCCGGCCGGCTCGCTGGTCATCGTCGACACGGCGGGCGATCCGGCGGCCTGGACGCAGCGCAACGTGGACCTCACCGGCCTGGCCGCGCTGTTCCCCGACGATCCCGAACCCGAGTACGTGTCGATCAACGACGAGAACGTCGCGGTCGTGACGCTGCAGGAGAACAACCACATCGTGCTGGTGGACCTGGCCTCGGGCACGGTGCTCGACCACTACCCGGCGGGCACGGTGAGCCTGGACAAGGTCGACACCTCCGACGACCGGCCCGCCATCATTACCCTCACCGAATCGCTGGCCGACATCGCCCGCGAGCCGGACGGCGCCGTCTGGCTGAACGCCGCCCAGTTCGCGACCGCCGACGAAGGCGACCTGTACGGCGGAAGCCGCGGCTTCACCGTGTTCAATCGCGACGGCACCGTGGCCTGGGCCGCGGGCAACCTGCTCGAGCACGAGGCCGTCCGGCTGGGCCACTACCCGGAGGACCGCTCCGAGAACAAGGGCAACGAGCCCGAAAACGTCGCGGCGGGCAGCTTCGACGGCAAGGACTACCTGTTCGTGGCGTCCGAGCGCTCGAGCCTGGTCTTCGTGCTCGACGCTGCCGATCCTTCCAGTCCGAAGCTGGCCCAGACGCTGCCCGCGGGCGTCGGCCCCGAGGGCCTGCTCGCGATCCCCTCGCGCAAGCTGCTGGTCGCAGCCAGCGAGGAGGACTCGCGCGCCGACGTGATCCGCTCGGTGCTGAACATCTACCGCTACGCCGAAGGCGCTCCGGCATACCCGACGCTGAAGTCCGCCGACCGCGCCGACGGCACGCCGATTCCCTGGGGCGCGATGTCGGGCCTGGCCGCGTCGCCCGCCGACGCGTCGCGCGTGTTCGCGATCGACGACAGCTTCTACGCCTCGAACCGTATCTTCGGCATCGACCTGGGCAAGGCGCCGGCGGTCATCGACACCGAGCTGAACATCCGCGACACGAACGGCGTGCTGGCGGCGTTGCCCGTGCCGGCCGTCACGACCGCCGACCCGGCAACCTTCGACTCGATCGACCTCGCGGCGATGATCAACGCCGACGGCACGGTCAACCTCGACCCCGAGGGCATCGCGATGGCCAGCGACGGCGGGTTCTGGATCGCCTCCGAAGGCGCCGGCACGGTGGGCGACGCCGCGCGGCCCGTCACCAGCCACAACCTGGTCGTCAAGGTCGACGCCTCGGGCACGATCGAGCGGGTCATCACCCTTCCTGATGCGGTGAACGACGTGCAGCTTCGCTTCGGATTCGAGGGCATCGCCGAATCGGACGGCAAGCTGGTCGTCGCCTTCCAGCGCGCCTGGAACGGCGAGCCGAATCCACGCCTGGGCATCTACGACCTGGGCAACGGCAGCTGGAGCTTCGTCTACTACCCGCTCGACGCGGTCGAGTCGCCCAACGGCGGCTGGGTCGGCCTGTCCGACATCTCGGCACTGGGCAAGGGCCAGTTCCTGGTCGTCGAGCGCGACAACCAGGGCGGTCCGGACGCGCGCATCAAGCGCCTGTACCGGATCGACCTGACGGGCGTGGCGCCGGATGCAAGCGTGACGAAGACCCTGGTGCGCGACCTGCTGCCCGACCTGAAGGCGCCCGGCGGCCTGGTCCCGGAGAAGATCGAAGGCCTGGCGGTGCTCGCCGATGGCAAGGTCGTGATCGTCAACGACAACGACGGCGTCAACGACAACAGCGGCGAGACGCAGCTGCTGAACCTCGGCGCCCTCCTGGCGGACTGATTGAAGACCGTCGACCTCGTCTACTTCAACGCCGGCGGCGGCCATCGGGCCAGCGCGCTGGCCTTGAAGCAGTCCATCGAGGCGCAGGGGCTGCCCTGGCAGGTGCGCCTGGTGAACCTCTTCGAGATCCTCGATCCGCGCGACCTGTTCCGCCGATTCACCGGCCTGCGGCCGGAAGATCTCTACAACCTGAGGCTCGCCCGCGGCTGGACCGCGGGCATGTCCC
>JBKHVS010000183.1:0-5313 GCA_046569945.1 Gammaproteobacteria bacterium
CCATCCCGCCCGCGTCCAGCCGGCGCAGGAAGGACTCGCCATCGCGGCAGCCCAGCGCCCAGGTCTGCTCGTAGCGGTCGGGCGCGGTGTAGTCCCAGCTCGAGGCCGGCGCGCGCACCGAGGGCTGCACGTACAGCCTGCCGTCGCGGCGGAACACGTCGTCCAGCCTGGGGTATCGCCGCGTGGTCAGCACCAGCGTCGGTCCGCCGTGGCGGTCCACCGCGTCCACCGGCACGTTGTCCACCGGCCCGCCATCCAGCGTGGGCCGGCCGTTGCGGTGCTCGATCGGCGTGAACGGCGGGGTGCAGCTCGAGGCGATGATCAGCGACACCAGGTCGTCCTCGCTGCGGCAGTCCCGGACCCGCGCGATCTCGCTGGTGAAGCCGATGCGCCGCCCGAAGCTCGGGTGCAGCGACTTCTTCCAGTACTTCTCGAGGTTGTAGGCGGCCAGCCCGACGGCCACCGCGCTGCGCGGTCCCAGCCAGCGCGGCAGGCGCGCGTACTGGATGCGGATCTCCGGCGCATCGCGCTGCAACCTGGCGAAGTGCTCGCCGCCCAGCAGCGCATGCATCGCGCGCCGGTAGATCGCGTCATGCGGGAACACCCGCTGCCCGCGCCGCAGCAGGTTGCCCCAGTAGGCGTTGCGCGGGTTCGACCTCAGCGCCTCGCGGTAGTAGGCGAGCGCGGTGCGGCTGTCGTTGGCGTACAGCAGGCAGGCGGTTGCAGCGCCGGCCGACACGCCGGCGATCACCCGCGGCCGAAGGGCGATCCTGGGCGCCACCACGTCCCAGAACCCCGCCTGCCACCAGCAGCGATGGCCGCCGCCGGCGAACACCACCTGTTCGAACATCCCGCCTCCCGGAAACGCGAAGCCGCGCAAGATAGCAGGCCTGCGCCGCGTTTACACTGCCCGGATGAGCCTGCGCATCCTCGCCACCGGCGGCACGTTCGACAAGCGCTACGACCCCATCGCCGGCACCCTCGGCTTCGCCGGAACCCACCTGCACGCCCTGCTGCGCCAGGCGCGCATCGAGGGCGCCGCGGCGGTGCAGGAGCTGATGCAGGTCGACAGCCTGGACATGACCGACGCCCACCGCCGCCAGGTGCTGGAAGCCTGCGCCGCCAGTCCCGAGGACCGCATCGTCGTGGTCCACGGCACCGACACCCTGGTGGAGACTGCGCGAGTGCTCGGCGAGGCGCGGCTGCCCCGGACCATCGTGCTCACCGGCGCCATGGTGCCCGTGGACCTCGCGGAGTCCGACGCGCTCTTCAACCTGGGCTTCGCCGCCGGCTGCGCACGCGTGCTGCCGCACGGGGTGCACGTCGCGATGAACGCGCAGGTCTTCGCCTGGAACGCGGTGCGCAAGAACCGCGCGCTGGGCGTGTTCGAGACCGCGCCCGCCGCGCAGGCCTGAGCACTGCCGCCGCGCCCCCGCGCCCCCGCAACTCCTGCCTTCCCTGGAACCCTCCATGACCGCATCGACCGCCGCCGAAGACCGTTCCGACTTCACCCCGCTGCACGAGGTGCTGCGCGCGCACGCCCGCAGCCAGCCGGACAAGCCGGCCTTCCTCTGGTACGGAGCCCCGGTCAGCTACGCGGACATCGACCGCGCCAGCGACGCCTTCGCCGCGCGCCTTGCGCAACTGGGCGTGCGCAAGGGCGACCCGGTGGCGCTCTACATGCAGAACTGCCCGCAGTACGTGATGGCGCACTACGGCATCCAGAAGCTCGGCGCGGTGGTGTGCCCCTGCGGTCCGCTCTACAAGGAGCATGAGCTCGAGTACCAGCTCGGCGACCTCGGCGCCCGCGTGATCGTGGCCGCCGACCACCTGCTGCCCACGGTCGAGAAGGTCCGCGCGAAGACGAAACTGGAGCAGGTCTTCGTCGTCCACTATGGCGACCTGCTGCCGGAAAAACCCTCCATCGACCTGCCCCCGGAGCTGGCCCAGCTCGCCGCCGCGACGCGCGCCACGCCGCCGGGCACCGAGGATTTCCTCGCCGCCACGCGCACCGGCGCCGCGGCCCCGCAGGTGGCGGTGGGCCCGGACGACGTCGCGCTGATGACCTACACCTCGGGCACCACCGGCCTGCCCAAGGGCGCGATGCTCAGCTACGACAACGCGTACTTCAAGACCTCGCGTTCGGTGGGCGCCTACGACGTGCGCCCGGACGACGTGATGCTCGCCATCGCGCCGATGTATCACATCGCCGGGATGCTGATGGCGGTGAACATGAACGTCTACGCCGGCACCACCGCAGTGCTGATGTACCGCTTCGACCCGGTGGCCGTGATGCAGGCGATCGACCGCCACCGCGTGAACTGGTGGTACAGCATCGCGCCGATGCTGGTGGCCTGCATGCAGCTTCCCGACGCCCGCGCCTACGATCTCTCCAGCCTGCGCATCAACGCCGTCACCAGCTTCGGCATCACCTTCACCGAGGAACTGGCGCGGCAGTGGCAGGGCTTCGCGCCCAGCTGCAGTTCCTTCGAGGCTGCCTACGGGCTGTCCGAGACCCACACCATGGACACCACGATGCCGCTGGACGCCATCCGCTGGGGCACCCAGGGACGCGCCATCCCAGGCAACGAGATCCGCATCGTCGACCCCGACACCGGCGAGCCGCTGCCCGCCGGCCGGCAGGGCGAGATCACCGTGCGCGGCCGCGGCAACTTCAAGGGCTACTGGAACAAGCCCGAGGCCACCGAGAAGACGCTGCGCGACGGCTGGGTGCACACCGGCGACATGGGCCGGCTGGACGCCGACGGCTACCTGAGCTTCATGGGCCGCTTCAAGGAGATGATCAAGGTCTCCGGCTACAGCGTGTTCCCCGAGGAGGTCGAGGCCATCCTGATCCGCCACCCGGCGGTCGCGCAGGCCGCGGCGATCGGCATGGCCGACCCCGAGAAGGGCGAGGTGGTCAAGGCCTTCATCGTGCTGCGCCCGGAGTTCGCGGGCAAGGTGAGCGAGGCCGAGGTGATCGCCTGGGCGCGGGAGAACATGGCGGTCTACAAGGCGCCGCGCCAGGTGATGTTCCGCGACTCGCTGCCGGCCACCGGCGCGGGCAAGATGCTGCGCCGGCTGCTCAAGGACGCCTGAGGCACGGCACGGAGCCCGGCGGCGGGCGCCGCTCGCCGCCCCGACTGCGGGCGCCGCCCGCCCGCGAACGCTGTGCCGACCGCCCGGCGCATTGCCGCCAGGCGCCCCGTCACCGCCCTCCGTCGCCGCCTTCACGCAAGCGTCATCGGTCCGCGCGCACACTCGCCTGACCGCAGTCGGCCCACGCAGCGGCCGCATGCTCCACGAGGCGAGGCGCAGCGCGATGAATCCCACCCAGTCCCTATTCGCGACCGACGACCGGGGCGCGCCCGCATCCGGGCTGCCAGCGGCCGACGTCGGCTCGCCACCCGGCCGCCTGCTCGTCGTGCCCGGCCTGCGCGACAGCGGCGCGGCGCACTGGCAGACCTGGCTGCAGCTGCGCCATCCCGGTTCGGTGCGCGTCTACCAGCGGCACTGGTCGAAGCCGGACCTGGATGCCTGGGCCGCGCGCATCGGGGAGACGATCGACGCCGCGGGCCCCGGACCCTGGGTGGCAGCGGCGCACGGCTTCGGGTGCCTGGCGCTGATGCGCCACCTGCAGCTTCGCGCCTCGCCGGTGCGCTTCGCGATGCTGGTGGCGCCGGACGACCCCGCCCGCTTCGGCGTCGCCGCCCGGCTGCCGATGGGCGCGCCGCTGCTTCCCTCGACCCTGTTCGCCAGCGAGAACGACCCCGGGATGCCGATCGCCGAGGCCCGGGAATGGGCCCGCCGATGGGGGAGCTGGATGGTCAACCTCGGAGCGGCGGGCCATGTCGATGCCGACGCCGGCTACGGACCCTTCCCCGAGGCCGGTGCGCTGGTGGAGCGGGTGCTGCGCGAGATGGACGAATCGCCAAGGCTGGCGCCGCACGGCAGGAGCGCAGGGCCGGTGGCCGCCCGGCCGGCGCCGTCCGCCGCGCCGCTGCCGCGCCGGCTCGCCGGCATGCTCGGCTTCGCGCGCTGAACGGACCGCAGGCATTCGCGGACTTCCGGAAGACCGTTCTCAGTTCCGGACGAAAACGGCCATCTGGGTGGGGGCCCCCAGCACCGGGTCGATCTCGCCGATGCCGGCAAACGCCACCCGCAGGCCATGCCCGGAGGCCACCCGCTGAGACCATTCGCAGAATCGCGCGCGGCCCCACTCGAAGCGATGATCCGGATGCCGGAAACTGCCCGGCGGCATTCCCAGCACTGCGTTGTAATCACGATTGGGCGTCGTGAGCACCACGACGCGCGGACGGATCTGCTTGAACAGCGCACGCTCCAGCGCCTCGAGCCGCCCCGGGTCCAGGTGCTCGATCACCTCCACCAGGGTGCACACATCGAAACGCTCGGGAGCCCGCGCGTATTCGAACAGGGACACCGGCTCCAGGCAGAGCCGCGGACAGGCCCAGTGCGAATCCAGCCCGAGCGCCGCCCGCGCCGCGACGATCTTCGCCGGGTCCGGATCCAGGCCGACGATGCGCTCCACGCCGGGCAATTCGGCGAGGCGCACCAGGAGGTCGCCGTCGCCGCACCCCGCGTCCAGAACCGATCGAGCGCCGGCCGCGCGCACCTGCTCGATCACCGCCTGCATCCGCCTGGCCTGCAGCGAGCGGTCGAACGCAGCCCCATGGGTCTCCGCGCTCACGCCCCCCGGGCCTCCGCGGTCACTCGGCCTGCGCGCGCGTCGTCGGCACGTCCATCGATTCATCCCCCGGGAAAGATCATCGGTCGGCGCGCCAGCAGGCCATCGACGCGAGCGAAGCACGGATGTTACGCGCCGAGGACCTCCCGGTGGACGCGAGGCGCCGGGTCGGGCGCGAGGCGGGCTAACATCGTGCCTCGTCCCCATACAGCGCCGCCCGGCCCGAAGCACATGCCCGCTCATCGACCGAACCAAGCCGACGATCCCGCTGCGCCGCCTCCGCTGCGTTTCGCGACGCGCGATTTCCACTGGGTGCGCGCCGCGCTGCTCGAGCGCCGCGAGATCGCCCTGCTCGACGTGCGCGAGGAAGCGCCCTTCGCAGAGGCGCACCCGCTGTTCGCCGCCAACCTGCCGCTGTCGCGCATCGAGAACGAGGCCTGGACGCGCATCCCCCGCCGCGATACGAGCATCGTCGTCTACGACGACGGCGAGGGCCTGGCGCCGCGCGCAGCCCTGCGCCTGGCCGGGCTCGGCTACACCGACGTCGCGCTCCTCGAGGGCGGACTGACCGGCTGGCGCGATGCCGGCGGCGAGCTGTTCCGCGACGT
>JBKHVS010000184.1:0-5305 GCA_046569945.1 Gammaproteobacteria bacterium
GGCCGGCCCACCACCCATGCCTCCCGCGCCGATCCTCGCGGCAGCCGCGCAGGGCGCCCGTCGGGCAGCCGCAGCGGCGGCCATTCCGGGTCGCGCGGGCTCGCTTCCCGCGGCGGCAGGGGCCCCGCCGCAGGCCAGGGGCCTTCCCGCGCGCAGGGCAAGTCGGGCGGCCGCAAGCGCTGAGCGCAGCGGCGGCGCCCGCCGCCCGGGCGGCGCGCCTGCGCCCCGGATCTCACTCGTAACGGACGTCGAGCACCTCGTACTCGCGGATGCCGCCGGGCGCCTGCACCTCGGCCACGTCGCCGCTGTGCTTGCCGATCAGCGCGCGCGCGATCGGGCTCGACACCGAGATGCGCCCCGCCTTGATGTCCGCCTCGTCCTCGCCGACGATCTGGTAGACGACCTTCGAGCCTGCCTCGAGATCCTCGAGCTCGACCGTCGCGCCGAAGACGACGCGGCCGTCGGCGTCGAGGCTGCGGGGATCGATGATCTGGGCATTGGCGAGCTTGGACTCGAGCTCTGCGATCCGTCCTTCGACGAAGCCCTGCCGCTCGCGCGCGGCGTCGTACTCGGCGTTCTCGGACAGGTCGCCCTGGGCGCGCGCCTCGGCGATCGCGGTGATCACGGCGGGACGCTCGACCGACTTGAGCCGCTGGAGCTCGTCCTTCAGAAGCTGCGCTCCGCGCACCGTGAGGGGGGTGGTGGCCATCGGTAGACTCCGGTTCTCGTGGGCCCGCCCCCGGCGGCGCAGGGCTGGACCCGGTTCAAAGAGATCGGCCGCGCCGTCCCTCGCGGGAGCGGCGCGGCCGGCTTGATCGCCCGTCGATCAGGCGGTCAGGGCGCCATGCAGTTCCTGCAGGCTGTAGACGTCGAGGCCGCGCAGCGAGCGCAGCCCCTCGACCGCGGCCCGCGCACCCGCCATCGTCGTGTAGTAGGTGACGCGCTGGGCGAGCGCGGTGGTGCGGATCGAGCGCGAATCGGTGATCGCGCCGCGCCGCTCCTCGACGGTGTTGATGACGAGCGCGATCTCGCCGTTCTTGAGCATGTCGACCACGTGCGGCCGGCCTTCCTGGACCTTGTTGACCGCGGAGACCGGGATGCCCTGCGCGGCGATCGCCGCGGCGGTGCCCTTGGTGGCCACCAGCCCGAAGCCGATCTCGTGCAGCGCCCTGGCGAGCGGCACCACCGCCGGCTTGTCGGCGTTCTTCACCGAGATGAAGACGGTGCCCGACTCAGGCAGCCGCACGCCGGCGGCGAGCTGCGACTTCACGAAGGCCTCGCCGAAGGAGTAGCCCACGCCCATGACTTCGCCGGTGGACTTCATCTCGGGCCCGAGGATGGTGTCGACGCCCGGGAACTTGACGAAGGGGAACACCGCTTCCTTCACCGAGAAGTACTGCGGCACGACCTCGACGCCGACGCCCTGCTGCGCGAGCGTGCGCCCGGCCATGCAGCGCGCCGCGATCTTGGCCAGCTGCAGGCCGGTGGCCTTGGACACGAAGGGCACGGTCCGCGACGCGCGCGGATTGACCTCGAGCACGTAGACCCGGTCCTCGCCGGAGGCGCCGCCCTGCTGGATCGCGAACTGCACGTTCATCAGGCCGACCACCTTCAGCGCCCGCGCCATCAGCTCGGTCTGGCGCTCCAGCTCCTCGACCAGCGCCGGCGACAGCGAATACGGCGGCAGCGAGCACGCGGAGTCGCCGGAGTGCACGCCCGCCTGCTCGATGTGCTCCATGACCCCGCCGATGAACACCCGCTCGCCGTCGGACAGGCAGTCGACGTCCACCTCGATGGCGTCGTTCAGGAAGCGGTCGAGCAGCACCGGGCTGTCGTTGCTGACCTTGACCGCCTCGCGCATGTAGCGCTCGAGGTCCTTCTGCTCGTGCACGATCTCCATCGCGCGCCCGCCGAGCACGTAGCTCGGCCGCACCACGAGCGGATAGCCGATCTCCTGGGCCAGCGCGATCGCGTCGGCCTCGGTGCGCGCGGTGCGGTTGGGCGGCTGCAGCAGGCCCAGCTTCACCAGCAGCTTCTGGAAGCGCTCGCGGTCCTCGGCGATGTCGATGCTCTCGGGCGAGGTGCCGATGATCGGCACGCCGTTGGCCTCGAGCGCCTTGGCCAGCTTCAGCGGCGTCTGGCCGCCGTACTGGACGATGACGCCGGTGGGTCGCTCCTTGTCGACGATCTCGAGCACGTCCTCCAGCGTCACCGGCTCGAAGTAGAGGCGGTCGCTGGTGTCGTAGTCGGTGGAGACCGTCTCGGGGTTGCAGTTGACCATGATGGTCTCGTAGCCGTCCTCGCGCAGGGCGAACGCGGCATGGACGCAGCAGTAGTCGAACTCGATGCCCTGGCCGATCCGGTTGGGGCCGCCGCCGAGCACCATGATCTTCTTGCGGTCGCTCGGCTCGGCCTCGCACTCCTCCTCGTAGGTGGAGTACAGGTAGGCGGTGGCGGTGGCGAACTCTGCCGCGCAGGTGTCGACGCGCTTGTAGACCGGACGCACGCCGAGTTCGCGGCGCAGCTTGCGGACCTCGTTCTCGGTGGTGTCCAGCAGCCAGGCCAGGCGGCGGTCGGAGAAGCCCTTGCGCTTGAGGAACAGCAGGGTGTCGCGGTCGAGGTCGCCGATCGTGCGCTTCTCGAGCTCGAGCTCGAGCTTGACGATCTCCTCGATCTGGGCGAGGAACCAGGGGTCGATGCGGGTGAGCTCGTGCACCTCGTCGATGCTGAAGCCCTGCGCGAACGCGTCGCCCACGTACCAGATGCGCTCGGGGCCGGGCTCGCCGAGCTCCTCCTCGATGGTCTCGCGATCGGTGGTCTTCTCGTTCATGCCGTCGGCGCCGACCTCGAGCCCGCGCAGCGCCTTCTGGAAGGACTCCTGGAAGGTGCGCCCGATGGCCATCACCTCGCCCACCGATTTCATCTGCGTGGTGAGGTGCGAGTCGGCTTGCGGGAACTTCTCGAACGCGAAGCGCGGGATCTTGGTGACGACGTAGTCGATCGTGGGCTCGAAGGACGCGGGCGTGGCGCCGCCGGTGATGTCGTTGCGCAGTTCGTCGAGCGTATAGCCGACCGCGAGCTTGGCCGCGATCTTGGCAATCGGGAAACCGGTGGCCTTCGAAGCCAGCGCGGACGAACGCGACACGCGCGGGTTCATCTCGATCACGATCATCCGGCCGTCGGCGGGATTGATCGCGAACTGCACGTTGGACCCGCCGGTGTCGACGCCGATCTCGCGCAGGATGGCGATCGAGGCGTCGCGCAGCAGCTGGTATTCCTTGTCGGTGAGCGTCTGCGCCGGCGCGACGGTGATCGAGTCGCCGGTGTGGATGCCCATGGGGTCGAGGTTCTCGATCGAGCAGACGATGATGCAGTTGTCCGCGCGGTCGCGGACGACTTCCATCTCGAACTCCTTCCAGCCGATCAGGCTCTCCTCGATCAGCAGCTCGTTCGTCGGCGATGCCTCGAGGCCGCGCTTGCAGATGGTCTCGAATTCTTCGGCGTTGTATGCGATGCCGCCGCCGGTGCCGCCCAGCGTGAAGCTGGGCCGGATGATCGCCGGGAAGCCGACGGTGCGCTGCACCGCCCACGCCTCCTCGAGCGAGTGGGCGATGCCCGAACGGGCGGAACCCAGCCCGATCTTCGTCATCGCCTCCTTGAACTTGGAGCGGTCCTCGGCCTTGTCGATCGCCTCGGGGGAGGCGCCGATCAGCTCGACGCCGTACTTCTCGAGGACGCCGTGGCGGTGCAGGTCGAGCGCGCAGTTCAGCGCGGTCTGGCCGCCCATCGTCGGCAGGATGGCGTCCGGACGCTCCTTGGCGATGATGGCCTCGACCACCTGCCAGGTGATCGGCTCCACGTAGGTGACGTCGGCCGTTTCCGGGTCGGTCATGATCGTCGCCGGGTTGCTGTTGACCAGCACGACGCGGAAGCCTTCCTCGCGAAGGGCCTTGCAGGCCTGGGCGCCGGAGTAGTCGAACTCGCAGGCCTGGCCGATGACGATCGGGCCGGCGCCGATGATGAGGATGCTCTGGATGTCGGTACGCTTAGGCATTCTTGTTGTTCTCCATCAGCGCGACGAAGCGGTCGAACAGGTAGACGATGTCGTGCGGGCCGGGGCTCGCTTCCGGGTGTCCCTGGAAGGAGAATGCCGGGCGGTCGGTGCGCGCCATGCCCTGGAGCGAACCGTCGAACAGCGAGACGTGGGTGACGCGCATCGTGGACGGCAGCGTCTGCGCATCGACCGCGAAGCCGTGGTTCTGGCTGGTGATGAGCACCTGGCCGGACTCCAGGTCCTTGACCGGGTGGTTGGCGCCGTGATGGCCGAACTTCATCTTCATGGTCCGCGCGCCGGAAGCCAGGCCGAGGATCTGGTGGCCCAGGCAGATTCCGAAGGTGGGGATGCCGCGCTCGACGAGCTCGCGCGTGGCCTGCACCGCGTAGTCGCAGGGCTCGGGGTCGCCGGGGCCGTTGGACAGGAAGATGCCGTCCGGATTCAGCGCAAGCGCGTCGGCCGCGCTCGCCTGCGCGGGCAGCACGGTGACGTCGCAGCCGCGATCGGCGAGCAGGCGCAGGATGTTGCGCTTCACGCCGAAGTCGAAGGCCGCCACCTTGAACCTCGCGGGCGGAGTCGGCCGGTGCCCCTCGCCGAGACGCCAGCTGCCCTCGGTCCATCGGTACGCGGCTTCGGTGCTCACCACCTTCGCCAGGTCCAGGCCGGCAAGGCCGGGGAAGCCGCGCGCAGCGGCCACTGCCGCCTGCTCGTCGAGCTGCTGGCCCGGCGAGGCAGCCGCCACCAGACAGCCGCCCTGGGCGCCCTTCTCGCGCAGGATGCGGGTCAGGCGACGGGTGTCGATGCCCGCGATGCCGGGAACGCCCTGGCGCCTGAGGTAGTCGGACAGCGTGCCTTCGCTGCGGAAGTTGGAGACCCGCAGCGGCAGGTCGCGGATGACCAGGCCGGCGGCCTGGATGCGCCCGGACTCCTCGTCCTCGGCGTTGACGCCGGTGTTGCCGATGTGCGGATAGGTGAGCGTGACGATCTGCCGGCAGTAGCTGGGATCGGTGAGGATCTCCTGGTAGCCGGTGATCGAGGTGTTGAACACGACCTCGCCGACGGTCTGCGTGGCGGCGCCGATCGAATGGCCTCGGAAGACGGTGCCGTCGGCGAGCGCCAGCAGTGCGGGGGGCAATTGGGGCAGCAAGGAAAGACTCCTGTTTCAGCCTTGCCCGCGCGCTGCCGCCCGCTCGTCGCGGACGAGTCGGCAATGCCACTCAGGGAGTCGGGGGAATCGGCGCTGGGCTGGCC
>JBKHVS010000185.1:0-5288 GCA_046569945.1 Gammaproteobacteria bacterium
ATTTCCAGGTCCAGAATGCCGAGCGCAGCCGGGCGCGGGGGCTGGGTCTGGGCCTCTTCCTGGTGCGGCGCGCGCTGGACCAGCTGCCGACGCACGATCTGCGTTGGCGGTCGCGCCCCGGGAGGGGGTCACGTTTCACGCTGCTGCTCCCCGGAGCGCATCTCAGCGACCCGGGGGTCGTGGTGCGCCACGCGCTGCCGGTCGGGGCGGACGCATTGAGCCAGTTGCGCGGAGCCTACGTGCTCCTCCTCGAGGACGATCGGGAAGCTCGCCGGGCCATAGAGGATCTGCTGGACGACTGGGGGGTGGTCCATGCCAGCGGTGCCACCCTGGAGGAGCTGATTCCCGAGGTCGAGGCTGCGGGGCGTACGCCGGACGTCCTGGTCACTGACTTCCGGCTGCCGGGGCAACTCTCGGGGGCTGCGTGCGTGCAGGAGCTCCGACGCCTGATCGGGGAGACGGTTCCGGCCGTCATCGTCACCGGTGAGTCGGATCTCGCCTCGGTGCGCGCGGTGATGCCTCCGGACACTGCACTGCTCCAGAAGCCCTTCGAGGAGGCGGCCTTTGCGCTGCCGCTGCTGGAGGCTGTCATGCGTGCTCGCCGTGCCGAAAGCCTCCAGATCGGCCGTTGAGCGTCCGCCCAGGAGCGTCGCCAACCGCTATAGTTTAGGGTTGACCCTCCCCCTACTGAGCGACTTCCTGGAGAAGACTCGATGATCGAACGCACCATCTTTACCGAAGATCACAACCGGTTCCGTGACTCTTTCCGGAAGTTCCTCGAAAACGAGGTGCTTCCGTTCCACGACCAGTGGGAAGACCAGGGCTACGTCGATCGCGAGGTCTGGCTCAAGGCGGGCGCAAACGGGTTCCTCTGCACCTCGATGCCCGAGGAGTACGGCGGTTCGGGCGCCGACAAGCTCTACTCCATGATCATGATGGAGGAGTGCGCCCGCGTGAACGCGACCGGCCTGGGTTTCGGCCTGCACTCGGAGATCATCGCTCCGTACATCCTGCACTTCGGCTCCGACGAGCAGAAGAGCAAGTACCTTCCCAAGATGGCGACGGGAGAGATCATCGGCGCCATCGCCATGACCGAGCCGGGCGCCGGTTCGGACCTGCAGGGCATCAAGACCAGCGCGCTGCGCGACGGCGACCATTACGTCATCAACGGCTCCAAGACCTTCATCACCAACGGCTGGCATGCCGACCTGGTGATCACGGTGGCCAAGACCAACCCGAGCGCCGGCGCCAAGGGCACCAGCCTGCTGCTCGTCGAACGCGGCATGGCCGGCTTCGAGAAGGGCAAGCGGCTCAAGAAGGTCGGCCTGAAGGCGCAGGACACCTCGGAGCTGTTCTTCGACAACGTCCGCGTACCCGCGTCGCACCTGCTCGGCCAGGAGAACCAGGGCTTCATCTACCTGATGCAGGAGCTGCCCTGGGAGCGTCTGCAGATCGCGATCAGCGGCGCGGCCAATGCGCAGGCGGCGATCGACTGGACGCTCGACTACGTTCGCGAGCGCAAGGTGTTCGGAACGACGGTCTCCGCCTACCAGAACACGCGCTTCAAGCTTGCCGAGATGCAGACCGAGGTGCAGGTCGCCCAGGTCTTCGTCGACAAGTGCATGGAGCTGCTGATGGTGGACAAGCTCGACACCGCCACTGCCTCGATGGCGAAGTACTGGGTCAGCGACCTGCAGTGCAAGGTCATCGACGAGTGCGTCCAGCTGCATGGCGGCTACGGCTTCATGTGGGAGTACCCGATCGCGCGCGCCTACTGCGACGCACGCGTGCAGCGGATCTACGGCGGCACCAACGAGATCATGAAGGAAGTGATCACCCGTTCGATGGGGCTGGCCGTTCCGAAGTGAGTTCGATGATCCTGTTCGCCGAGGCGCCTGCGCCGCGGCGATGATCGCTGCGAGGGGACGCTACGGCGTCCCTTCGTTTTTTTCGGATCAGGGATAACCCGAGAAACGCCCCTACAGTGTCAGGTTGAGCCGTTTTTCCCGCTGCCTTCTAGGTAGACTCCGCCCCGGTCCAAACTACACGAGAGCGAACGGGAGACATGGAGATCCTGCAGCTGACGATTGCCGGCGTTGCGATCGGGTGCATCTACGCGCTCATCGCCCTGGGCTTCGTCCTGATCTACAAGGCCACCGAGGTCGTCAACTTCGCCCAGGGCGACGTGATGATGCTCGGCGGGTTCGTCGCTTTCACCTTTGCGGTGCTCTGGGAGTTTCCCTTCTGGCTCGCGGTGATCTTCGCCATCCTGGTGCTTGCGCTCGTGGGGGCGGTGTTCAACCGCGTCCTTCTCGTGCCGATCATCGGGCAGCCCACCTTCGCAGCGGTGATGATCACGCTGGCGGCGGGCTACGTGATGCGCGGCGTGGCGTCGATGGTTCCCGGCTGGGGCACGGACACCTACGCGCTCAAGGCTCCGTACTCGGACGGCACCCTGAGGCTGGGTGAGCTGGTGGTCTCCACCGATCACATCGCCATCATCGTGCTGACAGCGCTGCTGTGCCTGGGGCTGTTCCTCTTCTTCAAGTACACGCGGGTGGGGATCGCGATGCAGGCGTCCTCGCAGAACCAGCTTGCGGCGAACTACATGGGCATCCCCGTGCGCCGCATCAACACGCTGATCTGGGGTATCTCGGCCGGTGTGGCGGCGTTCACGGCGATCCTGCTCGCGCCGATCACCTTCGTTCACACGAACATGGGCTTCATCGGCCTGAAGGCATTCCCGGCGGCGGTGGTCGGTGGGTTCGGCAGCATTCCCGGCGCCATCGCCGGGGGGCTGATCATCGGCCTGGTGGAGTCCTACGCAGGCTTCTATCTTCCCGAGGGGTTCAAGGACGTGGCGGCTTACGTGGTCGTGCTCCTGGTCCTGATGATCCGGCCGTCCGGCATCTTCGCCGAGATGCGTCGCAAGAAAGTCTGACAGGACCAGCACCATGCGTTTCATCTTCAAGACCCATTACGAGCAGGATCTCCGGATCTTCAAGCACGGCCTCTCGGCTGCCTGGTACATGGCGCTGCTGGCCTTCCTGCTGATCGCCCCCTGGGTGCTGCCCGACTATTACCGCACGCAACTCGTCTTCATCTACATCTACAGCATCGTGGGCTTCGGCCTGATGCTGCTCTCCGGTTTCACCGGGCAGATCTCGATGGGGCATGCGGCCTTCCTGGCCATTGGTGCGTACACGGAGGCCATCCTCCAGGCCAAGGGCTTCCCGTTCGTCGTCTCGGCGCCGATCGCGGTGCTGCTCGCCGCAGCGGCGGGGGTGATCATCGGCCTGCCTGCGTTGAGGCTGACCGGCATCTACCTGGCCATCGCCACACTCGCGTTCGGGTTCATCGTCGAGGAGGTCCTCGCCCGGTGGGAGTCGGTGACGCACGGCAACTCGGGCATGCTGGTGTCGCAGCCCAAGCTGCTGTTCGGCAAGATCGAGACCGACTGGGGCTTCTATTACCTGTGCATGGTGTGCGCGGTGATCGCGGGCTTCGCGGTGTTCAACCTGCTGCGCTCCCATACCGGACGGGCCTTCATCGCTATCCGCGACTCGGAAGTCTCGGCGCAGAGCATGGGCGTCAATCTCTCGCGCTACAAGACGCTGAGCTTCGCCCTGTCGGCGGCCATCACCGGCCTGGCCGGCGCGCTCTACGCGCACCAGATCCGCTTCCTGAGTCCCGAGCAGTTCACCATCGCGATGTCGATCGAGTTCCTGATGATGATCGTCATCGGCGGGATGGGGTCGCTGCACGGCGCGGTGTTCGGGGCGATCTTCGTGATCGGCCTGCCGGAGCTGATCTCGGTGCTGAAGGACTACCTGCCCCAGGCGGTGTCGGAGCAGACGGGCCTGAAGGGCACGCTGTTCGGAATCATCATGATCGTCATCGTTCTGTTCGAGCCCCAGGGCATCTACGGACGCTGGATCAAGATCCGGACGTACTTCTCGCTCTTCCCGCTCTACAAGCGCGGCATGTTCATGCGGCAGAAGTCGTATCAGAAATCCGAACGGGTGCACTAGGGCCATGACGTTCTTCAAGGTTGAAAACCTCACCAAGCGCTTCGGCGGGCTGACCGCCGTGGACGACGTGAGCTTCGAGGTCAACAAGGGCGAGGTCTACACGATCATCGGGCCCAACGGCGCCGGCAAGACCACGATCTTCAACATGATCAGCCTGATCTATTCGCCCACTTCGGGCCGGGTGATCTTCGAGGATCGCGACCTCACCGGGGTGCCTCCCGACAAGGTCGTGAGCTACGGCATCGGCAGGACCTTCCAGAACATCGAGCTGTTCGAGCACGCCACGGTGCTGCAGAACCTGCTGATCGGCTGCCATGCGCATGCGAAGGGCAGTTTCCTGTCGGAGCTGCTCTTCCTGCCGTCGGTGAAGCGGCGCGAGCTGGAGCACCGGGAGCGGGTGGAGAAGGTCATCGACTTCCTCGACCTGCAGTCGGTGCGCGAGAGCATGGTCTCGGGCCTGCCCTATGGTGTCCGCAAGGTGGTCGAGCTGGCGCGCGCGCTCTGCACCGAGCCGAAGGTGCTGCTGCTCGACGAGCCCTCGTCCGGGCTGAACGTGGAGGAGACCTCGGACATGGCGTTCTGGATCAAGGACATCAAGAACGACCTGGGCATCACGGTGCTGATGGTGGAGCACGACATGAGCCTGGTGTCGCGGGTTTCCGACCGCGTCCTCGCCGTGAACTACGGCCGCAAGCTCGCCGAAGGGACGCCTGCCGAAGTGCAGTCGAACCCCGACGTCATCGCAGCATATCTGGGGGAATGATGAGCAAGGACGTCATTCTTCGCCTGGCGAACATCGAGTCGAGCTACGGTCCCGTCCAGGCGATCCGGGGCGTGAGCCTCGAGGTGCGCAAGGGCGACATTGCCACGGTGCTCGGCGCCAACGGCGCGGGCAAGACCACGATCCTGAAGACGATCTCCGGGATCATCGACCCGCAGAAGGGCACCGTCTGGTTCGACGGGGAAGAGATCCAGAAGAAGAACCCTGACTGGATCGTGCGCCGCGGCATCAGCCACGTCCCCGAGGGGCGCGAGGTGTTCCCGCTGCTGACCGTGCGCGAGAACCTGCTGATGGGCGCGTACACGCGCAAGGACAGGGACGGTGTTGCGTCGGACATCGAGCGCATGTACGTCTACTTCCCGATCCTGCGCGAGCGCCAGAACCAGGAGGCGGGGCAGCTGTCGGGCGGCCAGCAGCAGATGCTGGCCATCGCGCGGGCGCTGATGTCGAAGCCGAAGCTGCTGCTGCTCGACGAG
>JBKHVS010000186.1:0-5276 GCA_046569945.1 Gammaproteobacteria bacterium
TCCCGGTCTGCAGGTCGCGCACGTAGATCTGCGGGTAGCGCGGCCATGGCGGCAGGTCGGCGAGCGCGTTTTCCTCGCTCTGGAAGGCGAGGTAGCGGCCGTCTTCCGACAGGCTGGGGAAGCCCGCGCTCGCCATCGGATCGAGCGCCCCGGCCGGCAGCGAGACCCAGGTTTCTGCGCCCGTCTGCCGATCGAGCACCAGGACATCGTCGCGCCACAGGGCCGGGTCGTCGTCGCCCGTGCCCTCGCGGACCAGATGGTTCGCGACGCCGGCAAGGAAGCGGCCGTCGTCCGAGACGTCGAGCTGCCACTGCAGGTAGACGCCGGGGGCGACCCGCATCTCGTCGCGCCACTGCGCAACGCCGCCGCGCAGCAGGTCGTCGCCCGCCCGCCGACGATCAGGTCGTTCCCCGACAGCAGCTGCGCGGTCACCGCCGCGTTGTCGCCCGCCGACATCAGGTCCAGAAAGGTGGCGTCCAGGCCGCTCCAGTCCAGCAGCAGTTCGCCTGCGCCGTCGTGCAGCGTTGCGCGGTCCACCCGGCTGGCGAGCAGCGCATCCGGGGTCGAGTAGTCGAAGCTGCCGTACATCGACTGCGTCGCCCTGCTGACCGGATCGCGCAGGACGATCAGGTCCGGGCCGAACGACTCGAGCGCCGGTTCCGGCGAGGTGAAGTACGCCCCGTAGCCGAGCGCCGACGTCTCGGTCATGTCCGCCGGATACTTGCCGAACCTGAGTACCGTCATCGTCGAAGCTTCCGCAGATCAGCTGCGCCGAATCATGCGCGGCCCGCGCGGAACGCTCAAGCGCGGCGCGCGAGGCGGGAGCAACCCGCTCACGGCGAGCCGGGGGCAGCCCCTGCCAAAGCGGTGGCGCCCCGGGGTACCCTTGGCGTTTTCGGCCGGAGTCGCGATGGAGTTCAGGCTCGTCTACGAAGGTCCGCTGCTGGCGCAGGGCGCGAAGGCCGCGCACAAGTGGGAGATCCGCCGCGTGCTGCACCCGCAGCTGGAGCGGCTCTGGAAGGAGAAGCCGCTGGTGGCGGTTGCGCCGCGGCTGCTCGACGTCACTTCGCCGCGCTCGCCGGATTCCATCGTCGTCGACCGCGACGGGTTGCGCTTCGCGCCGCTGGTCACGCAGCGCCTGAACCTCTACGCGGAGGTGTCGGTGCTGCTGATGCGCCAGCAGCAGCACGGCGCGCTGTTCACCGAGGGCGGCGACATCGACAACCGCCTGAAGACGCTGCTCGATGCGCTGCGCCTGCCGCGCGGCCCGAACGAGGGGCGTGGCAACGGCGAGCGGGAAGCCGACCCCGAGCTGTTCTTCTGCCTGATGGAGGACGACGCGCTGATCACGAAGGTGTCGGTGGAGACCGCGCAGCTTCTGCGCCCGGCGCCGCCGGATTTCGTGCTGGCGATCATCGGCGTGCACGTGAAGAAGACGATGCTGACGCCGGCGAACATGGCGCTCTGACGGCCCGCAGGCGCTCAGCCCTGCTTCGCCTTCGCCGCCTGGTGGATCGCCTCGCGGATGCGCGGGTAGGTGCCGCAGCGGCACAGGTTGCCGGACATGGCCTCGTCGATCTGCGCGTCGGTGGGCTGCGGCGCCTGCCTGAGCAGCGCGCTCGCGCTCATCAGCTGGCCGGGCTGGCAGTAGCCGCACTGCACCACGTCGACGTCGATCCAGGCGTCGGCGAGCGCCTTCGCCTCCGGGCCCGTCAGCCCCTCGATGGTCGTGACCTCGGCCTCTCCGACCGCCGACAGCGGCGTGACGCAGGCGCGCGCCGGCACCCCGTCCAGGTGCACGGTGCAGGCGCCGCAGATGCCGGACCCGCAGCCGTACTTGGTGCCGGTGAGCCCGAGCTCGCCGCGCAGCACCCACAGCAGCGGCGTGTCCGCTTCGGCCTTGACCTCGACCGCATTTCCGTTGAGCTTGATGGTGGTCATCGGTGCTTCCTCAGGCGAGCTTCAGGGGCAGCGCGCGCAGGCGCTGGCCGGTGGCGGCGAACACCGCGTTGGCGACCGCGGGCGCGATCGGGGGCAGGCCCGGTTCGCCGACGCCCTCCGGGTGTTCGGCGCTGTCGATGATCCCGGTCTCGATGACCGGGCATTCGTCGATCCGCAGCGCGGGGTAGTCGTGGAAGTTGGACTGGACGACGCGGCCGTACTCGATCGTCACCTCGCCGTGCAGCGCGGCCGACAGCCCGTAGACGATCGCGCTCTCGACCTGCTGGCGGATGACGTTCGGGTTTACCGCGAAGCCGCAGTCGATCGCGCACCAGACGTGTTCGACGCGGATCGACGCGCCGTCGCCCACCGACACCTGCGCCACCTGCGCGACGATCGCGCCGAAGGACTGGTGCAGCGCCACGCCCCTGCCGCGCCTGCGGCCGTCGGCGGCCGCGGCCGCCGGCGTGCCCCAGCCGGACATCGCCGCCGCGCGCTGCAGCACCGCGAGGTGGCGCGGGTGGCGCTGCAGCAGCGCCTCGCGGAAGGCCACCGGGTCCTTGCCCGCGCTGGCGGCCACCTCGTCCATGAAGCCTTCCTTGAAGAAGGCATGGTGCGAGTGGCCCACCGCGCGCCAGAAGCCCACCTGCAGCGGCAGCTGCACCGCTTCATGCGCGATTCGGGCATTGGGAAACTCGTAGGGCTGGTCGAAGGCGCCCTCGGCCGCGGTCTTGTCGGGGCCGGCCCCCGGCAGGCCGAAGAGGCGGTCCAGCGCCTGCGGCACGATCGCCTGGCCGGCCGAGGTGTTGCGCCAGGCGGCCAGCGCGCCCTGCGCGTCCAGCCCGGCCCGGAAGCGCGACACGCAGGCGGGACGGTAGACGTCGTGGCGGATGTCCTGCTCGCGCGTCCAGAGCACCTGAACCGGGGCGCCGTCGGCCTGCAGCGCGATCGCCGCCGCCTGCGCGACGAAGTCCACGTCCAGGCGCCGGCCGAAGGCGCCGCCGAGGAACTGGACCTTCACCTCGACCGCCTCCGTATCGATGCCAAGCGCGCGCGCCGCAGCCATCCGTGCCAGGCCCGGCACCTGCGTCGACGCCCAGACCGTGGCGCGGCCGTCGCGGAACTGCACGGTGCAGTTCACCGGCTCCATCGGCGTGTGCGCCAGCCAGGGCGCGCGGTACTCGGCTTCGACGATCTTCGCCGCGGTGGCCAGCGCCGCGTCGATGTCGCCGGTGCTGTAGTAGGGGAAGCCGTCCTCGCGGTCGAGCGTCGCCGCTATCTGCTCGATCGCCGCGGCGCTGGAGAAACCGGCCATCGCGCCGTGGTCCCATTCCACCTCGACCGCGGGCGCCGCCTTCATCGCCTGCCAGGGCGTGTCCGCGATCGCCGCGACGCCGCCGGTGCCGCCGTTCAGCGCAGGGAAGCTCACCAGCTTGCGCACGCCGGGCAGCGCCTGCGCCCGGGCTGCGTCGAAGCGCTTCACGGTGCCGCCGAGCGTCGGGCACATCTGCACCGCCGCGTAGAGCATGCCCGGCAGCAGCACGTCGCTGCCGAAGCCGGTGCGGCCGGCGATCTTGTCGGCGGCGTCGGTGCGGCGCAGCGGCTTGCCCAGCAGGGTGAAGCGCTTCGGGTCCTTCAGCGGCGGGTCCGCCGGCAATGGCTGCCGGCCCGCGGCCTCGGCCAGCTCGCCGAAGCGCGCCTGCCGCCCGGATGCCGCGTGGGAGACGAGGCCCGCCGCCACGGTGATGCCGGCGGCGTCGACCTGCCACTGCTGCGCCGCCGCCGCCACCAGCATCGCGCGCGCCGACGCGCCCGCCTGGCGCATCGGCAGCCAGAGATCCTTGGTGCTCGAGGAGCCGCCGGTCATCATCACGCCGAACTCGCGCATCGCCTTCGCGGTCATCCAGCCGGCGAAGCGCTTGAGCATCCCGTCGTCGTCCGGATGGAAGGGCAGGCCGTCGACCACCGCGGCCAGGTTGTTGTAGATGGAGTCGATCGGCGACATCTCGGTGCGCACCCGCGGCCAGTCGGCGTCCAGTTCCTCGGCGAGGATGGCGGCCAGCGCGGTGTGGATGCCCTGGCCCATCTCGGACTTGGCCATCACCACGGTGACGGTGTCGTCGCGGTCGATCTTCACCCAGCCGTTGAGCGGCACCTGGCCGGCGGCCGCGGGCAGCGGCTCGCGCGTGACCAGGCGCTGGCGGGGCGGCATCGCGCCCCAGCCGATCGCGAGCGCGCCGGCGGCGGCCAGGGTGCCGAGGATGAATCGTCTGCGGGTGGGCACTGGGAGCTTCCTTGGAGTCATGGCGTTCGCGCGGGGCAGGGCCGCGGTGCGCTGCGCTGCGCGATTATGCTTGCAGGTTTCGGTCCGTCCGGCGGCGCATGAACGCTCCTGCAAGCCCGCGCGCGCTGCGCCGACCATCTTCCCGGGAATCGTTCCGCACCATGCTCTCCGTCAACCTCGGCCCCCTGGGCCTTTCCGTCGACCGCCTGCTGGTCATTGCGGCCTTCCTCGCCGCGCTCGCCATCGGCTGGCTGGTCGGCCGGCGCCGGGGCGTGCCGCGCGGCGCCGGCATCGGCGCCGTGCTGCCGGACATGCTGCTGGTGGGCCTGGTCGCCGCCCGGCTGGCCTTCGTGGCGCAGTGGTTCGAGGCCTACCGCGCCCAGCCCTGGTCGATGCTCGACGTGCGCGACGGCGGTTTCACGCCCTGGGCCGGCATCGCCGCAGCGCTGCTGTACGCGGCCTGGCGCGCGCGCCGGCTGCCCGCGGCCCGCGTGCCGCTGGCCTCGGGCCTGCTGGCCGGGGCGTTGCTGTGGGGCGGGCTGTCGGCGGCGGTCCATCTGATGACGCAGCAGGCGCCCGGCGTGCCGGAGACGCAGCTGCAGGCGCTCTCGGGCGAGCCGGTGGCGTTGGCCGACCTGGCCGCGGGCAAGCCGCTGGTGGTGAACCTGTGGGCCACCTGGTGTCCGCCGTGCGTGCGCGAGATGCCGGTGCTCGCCGCGGCGCAGGCTGCCGAGACGGGGGTGGGCTTCGCCTTCGTCAACCAGGGCGAAGCGCCGGAGCGGGTGGGGAGCTTCCTTGCGGAGCGCCGGCTGGCGCTGGACAACGTGCTGCTCGATCCGCCCGGCGCGCTGGCGCGCGCGGTAGGTTCGCGCGTGATGCCGACCACCCTCTTCTACGACGCCCGCGGCCAGCTGCGCGACACGCACCTGGGCGCGCTGTCCGAGGCCACGCTGGCGGCGAAGCTGGCGCGGCTGAAGGAGGCGCGGTGAACGCGCTGCACCTGCGCATCCGCGGACGCGTGCAGGGCGTGGGCTACCGTGCGTCGATGAGC
>JBKHVS010000187.1:0-5275 GCA_046569945.1 Gammaproteobacteria bacterium
ATGCTCGAGGCCCGCAAGGACGATGCCCCGGACGTCGAACTGCCGGCGGAGTTCGCCGCCTTCGAAGCGCTGCTCGAGGCCTACGATGCGCTCCCCGATCCGCAGGTGCCCCTGCGCATCCACGCCGCCGCCCACGTGGCCCGCCGCCTGTCCGAGCTCAAGCGACGCGCGCGCCGCTTCGGTTTCGCCGACATGCTGCACAGGCTGGACGCGGCGCTCGGCGGCGCCCAGGGAGAGCGCCTGCGCGAACGGATCCTGGCCCAGTACCCGGTGGCGCTGATCGACGAGTTCCAGGACACGTCGCCGCTCCAGTACCGGATCTTCGACGCGCTCTACCGCACCGCGGCCAACGACCCGGCCACCGCCCTGCTGCTGATCGGCGATCCCAAGCAGTCGATCTACGGCTTCCGCGGCGCGGACATCCAGAGCTACCTGCAGGCGCGCCGGGACACCGCGGGCCGGCACTACGCGCTGGGCACCAACTACCGATCGACCGGGCCGCTGGTTGCAGCGGTGAACCACTGGTTCGCACAGGCCGAGGAGCGCGACGGCGACGGGGCCTTCCGGTTCCGCGGGGGCGGCGAGAACGCGCTGCCCTTCGAACCCGCGTCCGCCCGGGGACGCGGGGAGCGCTTCAGGACGGCGCAGGGCGTGGTGCCCGCGCTGACGATCGAGCACGACCTCGAGATGCGCAGCACGCGGGACAACCAGCGGCTGTTCGCGGCGCGCTGCGCGGAACGCATCGTCGGCTGGCTCAACGACGAGGCGGCCGGCTTCCATCACCCGGAGCGCGGATTCCAGCGGCTGCGCCCCGCCGACGTCGCGGTGCTGGTGCGCACCGGCAAGGAGGCGGCCGCGGTGCGGCGAGAGCTGCGCCGGCGTGGCGTGGCCTCGGTATATCTGTCGGACAAGGACTCGGTATTCGCCAGCGACGAGGCGCGCGACCTGGTCCACTGGCTGCGCGCGGTCGCCTCGCCGCTGGACGCCCGGCTGGTGCGTGCCGCGCTGGCGACGGGCACCGTGGGCCTGCCGATCGGGGAACTGGTGCGGCTGGCGACCGACGACGAGGCCTTCGACGCCCGCAGCGAGCAGATCCGCGAGCTGCATTCGGTCTGGCGCGAACAGGGCCTGCTGACCATGCTGCGCCGGACGCTGCACCTCTTGGACCTGCCGGCCCGATGGCTCGGCGAACCGGACGGCGAGCGCCGGCTCACCAACTTCCTGCATCTCGCCGAGCTGCTGCAGAACGCCAGCGCGGAGCTGGAGGGCGAGTCGGCCGCGATCCGCTGGCTGGCGACGCGCATCGAGGGCGGCGAAGGCGTGACCGACGAGCAGGTTCTGCGCCTGGAGAGCGACGCCGACCTGGTGAAGGTCGTGACGGTGCACAAGAGCAAGGGCCTCGAGTACCCGGTGGTGTGCCTGCCCTTCGCGTGCAGCTTCCGCCGCGTGGAGCGCGGGAACACGAAGCACCTGAGCCTGCCGGACGATGCGGGCGGTCGCGAGCTGAAGCTGGACTTCGACGCCGAGGACCTGGAGCGCGCCGACCGCGAGCGGCTGCGCGAGGACCTGCGGCTCTTCTACGTGGCGCTCACCCGCGCGCGCCATGCGCTGTGGATGGGATTCAACGCGGTGAAGATCCGCAACGCGAAGGACTGCTTCACGCATTGCAGCGCCCCGGGCTACCTGCTCGGCGGGCTGCAGCAACGCGCGCCGTCGGAGTGGCTGGCGCCGCTGGAGGCGCTTGCCGCGCGCGCCGAAGGCGCGGACGCCGCACGCGAGGCGGGAGACACGGGAGACGCGGGGGGCGCGGGCGCGCGCAGCGGCATGCCCCTGCTGATCGATATCCGGGCGGCCGAGGAAAACCTTCCCCGCACCCCGCTGCAGCCCCGCGAGGCGCCGCCGCCATTGCAGGACCGCCCGCCCTACGAGGCCGGCTTCGAGCGGAACTGGTCGCTGGGCAGCTTCTCCTCGCTGGTGCGCGACCTGCCCGCGCAGCCGATTTCTTCCACCCAGGGCCGGCGCCCCGCGCAGGACGAACAGGCCGGGGACGAGGCCCCCGGGATGCCCGCTGCCGCGCCCGCGGCGGACCTGCCGCCGTGGCACCGCTTTCCCGGCGGCCCGCTGGCGGGGGACTTCCTGCACGGCCTGCTCGAATGGCTGGCCGCCGAGGGCTTCGCGCTGGCCGGCGACGACGCACTGGAAGCCGGGCTGCGCCGCCGCTGCGAACGCGCCGGGCACGGCGAACGGGCCGGCGAGCTGGCCGGCTGGATGCGGGCCATCCTGGCCACGCCGCTGCCGAGCCTGGGCGCGCCGCTTCAGGAGCTGCGGGTGCAGCAGGCCGAGCTGGAGTTCTGGCTGCCGTCGGAGCAGCTGCGCGCAACGGCGGTGGACGCCGCCTGCCGGCAGACGCTGCTCGGAGGACGGGCGCGCCCCGATCTGCCCCAGCGGGTGCTGCACGGAATGCTGATGGGGTTTGCCGACCTCGTCTTCGAACACCAGGGGCGCTACTGGGTGCTCGACTACAAGTCGAACCGGCTCGGACAGAGCGGCGCCGACTACGACCGGGCCGCTCTGGAGGCCGCGATGGCGCACCACCGCTACGACGTGCAGGCGGCGATCTACCTGCTGGCGCTGCACCGGCTGCTGCGGGCGCGGCTCGGCGCGGCCTATGACCCCGAGCGGCAGCTGGGCGGCGCGCTGTACCTGTTCCTGCGCGGCATCGACGGCCCGGAGCGCGGCGAATATGCGATCCCCGCCGACGCCCGGGTGCTTGGACTGCTCGACACGCTCGACCGCGCGCTCGCTTCCGACGAGGCCTCGGCATGAACGCATCCGCCCGCACTGAAGCACACGATCCGGCCTGCCCCGGCGCCGGCGAACTGCTCGAGCGGCTGCGCGGCTGGAGCGACGCGGGCCTGCTGCGTCACCTGGACAGCGCCTTCGCCGCCTTCGTCGCCGGGCTCGACCCCGAGGCGTCGCCGGCGCTGCTGGTGTCGGCGGCAATGCTGGCCCAGGTGGAGGGCCGGGGACACAGCTGCCTGCCGCTCGCGCCGCTGCCGTCGGACCCGCAATCGGTGCTCGCCTGGCCGGCCGAAACGCACCCGGCCGTCGAGGCCCTGTGGCGCACGCTGCCCTCGACGCCCGAGGCATGGCTGTCCGAGCTGCTGCGCAGCCCCGCGGTTCGGCGGATCGGCCGCGACCCGGACCTCGGCCAGCCGCTGGTCGTGGACGGCGAGGACACCGCCCCGCGCCTCTACCTGCGGCGCTACTGGTGCCACGAACGCACGGTGGGCACCGCCGTCGTCGAGCGCAGCGCCAGCCCGGCGCCGGTCGACGAAGCCCGGGCGCGCGGCTGGCTGGACCGGCTCTTTCCGCCCCGGGAAAACGGCGCCGATGGCGACGTCTGCGGCACCGCGGCGGACGGCGCGGGCCACGAAGCGCCGGCCCCCGACTGGCAGAAGCTCGCCTGCGCGGTGGCGCTGCGCGGACGGCTGTTGATCGTCACCGGCGGCCCTGGCACCGGCAAGACCTATACTGCCGCCCGGCTGCTGGCGCTGCTGCTCGCGATGAGCGAGACGCCGGACCGGCTGCGCATCGCACTGGCCGCGCCCACCGGCAAGGCGGCCGCACGGCTGAAGCAGTCGATCGACGGCTCGCTGCGAGAGCTGCAGCGGGGCCTCGGCCCGGCGCTCGACCTCGACCTGCTCACGCGGCGCATCGGCGCGGCCCGCACCCTGCACGCGCTGCTGGGCGCCCGCCCAGACACCCGCCGCTTCCGCCATCACGCGGGCAATCCGCTGGACGTGGACGTGGTGATCGTCGACGAAGCCTCGATGGTGCACCTGGAGCTGATGGCCGCCCTGCTCGAGGCGCTGCCGGCCGATGCCCGGCTTATCCTGCTCGGCGACAAGGACCAGCTGGCCTCGGTGGAGGCCGGCGCCGTGCTGGGCGACCTGTGCCGGGACGCGGCAGCCGGCCGCTACGGCCGAGAGACCGCCCGCTACCTCATCGAGACCACGGGCCTGCGCCTGCCGCAGCGCTACCTGTCGATCGAGGAGCCGGCGCCCGCGCTGGCCCAGCAGACCGTGATGCTGCGCGAGAGCCGCCGTTTCGGCGGCCCGATCGGTGCGCTGGCGCTCGCCGTCAACGATGGAGCCGACGCTGCCGAGCCCGGCCGCATCATCTCCGGGGACCGGACCGGCGCGCTGTTCGGTGCCGAGGATGGCAGGCTGGCCACCGTCATCGAGCTCGCCGTCGACGGGCGGGCGGGCACGGCCGCCTGCTACCGCGACTACCTCGAAATCCTCGCGCGAGGCCCCGCGCGCGGCGATGCCGATGGCCATCCGCGGTGGGCGATGCGGGTGCTGAAAGCCTTCGACCGTTTCCGCATCCTGTGCGCGGTGCGCGAGGGCGAATGGGGCGTGCAGGGGCTCAACAGGGCGATCGAGCGCGCGCTGGAGCAGGCCGCTCGCAGCGACGGCAGCGGCAGGCTGCTGTCGCCGCGCGGCGCCTGGTATCCCGGGCGCCCGGTGATGGTCACCCGCAACGATCCCGCGCTCGGGGTGTTCAACGGCGACATCGGCATCGCGCTGCCCGCGGGCGAGCCCGGCGGGCAGCTGCGCGTTCACTTCCTCGACGGCGACCGGCTGCGCTCGGTGGCGGTGAGCCGCCTGGCGCACGTGGAGACGGCCTTCGCGATGACCGTGCACAAGAGCCAGGGCTCGGAGTTCGAGCACACGGCACTGGTGCTCTCGGCGCAAAGCGGCAACGTGCTGAGCAGGGAGCTGGTCTACACCGGCATCACCCGCGCCCGCAGCGCCTTCAGCCTGGTCGCCGAGCGCCCTGGACTGCTGGAGCAGGGAGTGCGGCAGGCGACGCGAAGGGAGAGCGGGTTGGTGGCGTGAGCTCCGCCGCGCGGCGCGCCGTGACCGCGGGCGACGTCCTCGCCACGAGCGCCCCGCATCGCCGATAATCCGGCCACTGCCCGCCCCCGGCGCCCCTCCACCGCCCCAGCCCGCCCACTGCCATGCCCAAACCGACCGAACCATTCGGCGTCCCGACCATCGGCACGCCCCGCACCCCCCAGGCCACCCGGGTCATGCTGCTCGGCAGCGGCGAGCTGGGCAAGGAGGTGCTGATCGCGCTGCAGCGGCTGGGCGTCGAGTTGCTCGATGCGCGCCTCGTCGATGTAGCTGCGATAGGCGTCGGCGATCTTGGCCTCATCCGAACCGGGCGTCAGGTCCTTGCGGGCGACCAGGTCCTGGATCAGGGCCTT
>JBKHVS010000188.1:0-5230 GCA_046569945.1 Gammaproteobacteria bacterium
GGCACGCACTCGCGCTCCAGGAAGCGGCGCACCGTGGTGCGGAACTGTTCATGGTCGTCGCGATAGACGGTGCGGGTGACTTGCATCGAGGGTCCTCTGGGAGTGCGGGCGGCCGGGCTGCGGATGGCAGGCCGGTGCCAGGGAAGAAAGCGCGATTTTCGCTCATTGCGGCGGGCGGGTCGAACTGAGGGCCGCACGTCCCGTCATCGAACGGTAAGACCGCCGGCGCAAGGTGGCGCCGATACGTGAGACGAACCCGTATCAAGGGGCTGGCGGCTGCCAGGCCTACACTCTCGCCATGGGGCCGCGCCGATCCGCATCCGGATCGGCCGCGGCATGGGTGGGCACCATCGAAAGGAGCATCGGATGAGCAAGCAATTCCAGGGCAGGACCGCGATCGTCACCGGGGCGGCGTCGGGCATCGGACGGGCGATCGCGATCGCTCTCGGCGCGGAAGGCGCCAACGTGGTGGTCAACGACCTCAAGCTCGAGGCGGCGAAGGCCGTCTCCGACGAGATCGTCGCGGCCGGAGGCAGCGCGCTCGGGATCGCGGGCGACGTCGGCAAGCCGGAGGACGTGAAGGCCGCGGTGGACGCGGCGGTGGAGCGCTTCGGCGCGCTGCACCTCGCGGTGAACAATGCCGGCATCAGCGGGCCGCTGGGGCTGCTGGCCGACATCGACATCGAGGGCTACAAGAAGCTGATGGACGTCAACCTGCACTCGGTCTTCTACGGGATGCACTACCAGATCCCGGCGATGCTGAAGGCGGGCGGCGGTTCGATCGTCAACGTGGCGTCGATCCTCGGCCTGGTGGGCAGCCCGATCGCGGTGCCCTATGTCGCGGCCAAGCACGGCGTGACCGGCATGACCAAGGCCGCGGCGCTCGGCTATGCCGACAAGGGGATCCGGATCAATTCCGTGCACCCGGGCTACATCGACACGCCGCTGCTGGAGGCGCTGCCGAAGGAGGCCTACGACGGCCTTAAGGCGCTGCACCCGATCGGGCGGCTCGGCACCTCCGAGGAGGTTGCGGCGCTGGTGCTGTTCCTGCTTTCGGACAAGGCGAGCTTCATCACCGGCTCGCAGCACCTGGTCGACGGCGGCTACGTCACTCAGTGATGCGCACCCGCCTGGAAGCTGCATGCCCGGGCCGACGGCGCGCCCGGCCCTTGTCCGGCGGGAGCCGGGCATGAGGCTGGTCTGGCACTACACGTCCTGGGCCACGCTGCCGCGGATCGTCGCTGCGGGCAGGCTGCTCCCGGGCGACGCGCAGGATCCGGGCGAGACGCCGATGCTGTGGTTCTCGGCCCGCCAGGACTGGGAGCCGACCGCGACGGCGCAGGTGGCCGATGGCGCGCAGCCCCGGATGCTGACGCTGCAGGAGCACCGCCAGCGCTTCGGCTGCGTGCGCTTCGGCCTGCCCGGCGGCGACCCCAGGCTGTCGCCATGGGAGCTGGCCTGCAGGGCAGCGGGCATGGGCCTCACCCGGCGCCGCAAGCTCGAGGCCTGGAGCCGGCAGGCGGGCGCGAATCCCGCCGACTGGTTCGGCACGTCGCAGGCGATTCCGCTGATGGGGCTGCGCTTCCAGGTACTGCTGGACGAATGGGGCGAGGGGGACATGAGCGCGATGGCGCGCCTGTGGACGGAGAAGCGGGGCTAGGGCGACTATTCGCGGCGCCGGGGGCTCTGCGCGGACGTGCTGAAGGCGGGCGCGTCAGCGGGGCGGCGCCCCTATGTCGCGTCCTTCCTGCGCCGGCTGCGCCGAGCCGCCGGGCCGGCCTGCGCGCCTGCGCGCTGCGCTTCCGCCTGTTCGAGCCAAAGCAGCGCGTCCAGCCTGGACAGGAAGCGCTGCAGGTAGTCGGGCGAGAGCTCCTGCATCAGCTCCAGCGAGCGCAGCACGAGCATGTGCGAGTTCAGCGGGCCGGCGTTGTCCGGCCGTCGGTCGACTGCGCGCCGCACCTGGTTCTCGGCGGAGATGCGGGACCAGGTCCGGCGGAAGCGGCGCAGGCCCTTGAGTTCGGGGCGCGCTCCCGAAAGCGGCGCGGCATCGCCCTCGGGGGCCGCGGCCGCGTCGTCCCGAGCGAATTCGCGCAGCTGCAGGTTCAGCGCCCGCAGCGGCGCCAGGCCCGCGTCGGCGACGTCGCGCTGCCGGTCCCGGCCGGCGCCGGCTTCGCGGGCGCGCTGCAGCCGGTCGGCGGCGTTGACCAGCGCTGCTTCCAGCCGGACTTCCAGCAGGCGCCGCGGCGCGCCGGTGGCGGCCAGGGTGCGCCGCGTCAGCGCCTCCAGGTAGCGCAGCCCGATGGGGTCGAGCTCCGGCGCGCCGCCAGCGCGCAGCGCGGCCAGCGCCTCGGCCAGCCGATCTCCGCTGTCGGCGCCGTCCATCGCTCAGGGCCTCGCGCCCGAGGCCCGGGGCACCGGCGCCATTTCCACGCGGCGGTTCCGTGCGCGTCCTTCCTCGGTCTCGTTCGAGGCCACCGGCTGCTCGGGACCGAAGGCCGCGGAGAAGATCCGGTCCGCGGGCAGGCCGTCCTCGATCAGCGCGCGGGTGACGGTGAGCGCGCGCTGGGCGGACAGCTCCAGGTTGTCGGCGAAGCGCCGGTTGCCCTCCTGGATGCGGCGGTCGTCGGTGAAGCCGCTGACCATCAGCAGGTCGTCGCGCTCGGTGAGGTAGACCTGCAAGGGCGGCACCAGGCTCTTCAGAAGCTGTCGGCCGTCCGGCCGCAGCTCGTCGGAATTGAGCGGGAAGAGCACGCTGCCGCTGATGCCGATGCGCCCTTCGTCGAGCGTGATGCGGCCGGTGGCCAGGGGTACCGCGAGGGCCTTCTCGAGAGCGATCCGGCGCTGTTCCTCGACGCGGCGCCTGGCGACTTCGGTCTCGAGGCTGGAGACCAGGTCCATCTGCACCGCCAGCACGCCGATCAGCACCAGCACGAAGGCGCCCAGCAGGCCGGACATCAGGTCGCCGAACACCGTCCAAACCGGGGCGGTCTGCTCGGCGCCGTCCTCGCGTTCGTCCAGCCAGGGCATCAGGCGGCATCCCCTGCGGCGGCGCCCTGGGGATCGCGCAGCCGGCGCAGGTCCTCGAGGATGCCCTGCTGCGCGCCGATGCTCAGCTCGATCACCTCGCGCGCCTGCGCGACGTAGTACTCGAGCTGCTCGTCGCTGCGGGCGATCGAGCGCGCGATCGCCGACTCGACGCGTTCCAGGCCTTCGACCAGGCGCTGGTTGCCGGCGCCGAAGAGCTCGACGCCCCGGCCGAAGGCTTCGCCCAGGCTGGCCAGCTCGGCCGCGCCGGCGGCGATCCGGTCGGCCGCTTCAGCGGCGCTGGAGGCCTGGGAATCGATGACCTGGGAGAAGCGGCCGCCGGTCTCGTCCAGCACCGTGGCCGCGGAGGAGACCAGCGACTCGATCGCCGCGCGCTGCGCCTGGGTCGCCTGCCGGAGGCCTTCGAGCAGCGCGGCGGTCTCGCGGACCAGGCCGGCCTGCTGCTCCATGCTGCGGGTGTCGCGCTCGGCGAGCCGCGACATCTCCCGGCGCAGCTCGGCGATCACCTCGGCCGCGGCCCTGGGCGCCTCGGAAGCGGTCTCGATCAGGCGCGTCATCGGGGCTTCCAGCGTGGTGCCCAGCGAGGCCAGGTGACCGGCGGCTGCGGATTCGAGCGCCGAGAGGCGGCCGCTGGCGGTGGAATTCAGGGCCTCCAGCCGTTCCGCGACCGCGGACTGCATGGCCTGCAGCCGCCCCGCGACGGTCGACTGCATGCTCTCGAGACCGCCGGTCACCGTGGACTGCAGACCCATCAGGCCGCTGGCGGCGGCGGACTGCAGCTCGCCCAGCCGGCCGGCCATCGCTGCCTGGAGCGCTTCCGTTCGCGCGGCCATCGCCGCCTGCAGCTCCTCCAGCCGCTGCACCGCGGCCTGGCCGCGCGCGGCCTCGTCGTCGCGCAGCGCGCCGAGCTCGCTGCGCAGCATCCCGGTCATCGCATCCATCCGCTCCTGGTGCGCCCGCGTCCATTGCGCTTCGGTGGCGGTTCGGGCGCGCACCAGCTCCTCGGAAGCGGTGAGCAGGGCGCTGACCTCGGCCAGCATGCGGCCGGTCTGCTCGTTGCCGCGCTCGGCGATCGACTGCGCCGACTGTTCCAGCACGGCAGCGGCCGCCTGGGCGGACTGCCCGAACGAGGCCGAGGCTGCCTGCGCCGACTGCTCCAGCGCGGCCGCGGTCGCCCGCGTGCTCTGCTCCAGTGCGCCCGCGGCCGACTGCGCAATCCGATCCAGCGCGGCGGCGCCGGCCTGGGCGGTCCGCTCCAGCGTGGCTGCGCTGGCTTCATGGCTGGCCTGGGTGCGGGCGCCCAGCCGGTCCCATTCGTCGCGCAGCACGGCCAAGGTGGCTTCCAGCGATTGCGTCCAGGCGTCGAGGCGCTGGCGCTCGGCGGCGCCCAGCTCGGCGGTCAGGCCCTGCAGCTGCGCACGCGTGGCTTCGACCTGGCGTTCGTGCAGCAGTCTCGACTCCTGGGCGATGCCGGTCATCGCGGACTCGACCACCGGCAGCAGGCGCTCGCCGGCCTGGCGCAGGCTTTCGTCGGCCCGTTGCGCCGCCGCGGCCAGGCTCTCGCGCAGCGCGCCGCCCACGGAACCCGCCAGGCCGGCGTAGGCCGCAGAGGCCTCGCGGTGGAAGTTCTCCTGGCGCTCCAGCAACTGGCGGTCCAGCTCCTGGCCGCGCCGCTCCAGGCCCTCCACCAGGGCGTCCACGCGCTCGACCAGGCCTGGCAGCGCGCGCGCCTGCAGCTGGAAGGCCTCGAGGGTCTCCTCGCGCTGGCGGGCCCCCGAGAAGGGCCGCAGCACGGTGGCGATCGCGGCGTCCAGCAGCCGGCCGGCATCCAGCCGCTCGCGGCGGCTCAGCGCAGACATCAGGCCCAGCGCGGCGGACGCCGCGACGCCGGCCACCGAGGTGCCGAAGGCAAGTCCCAGCCCCTTGATCGGGGCGGCCAGCGCGGAGCGCACCGCCGCAAGGTCGGCCGATCCCTCGACAGCGAACATCGCGCCCTTGAAGGTGAGGATCAGGCCGAGGAAGGTGCCGAGCATGCCCAGCATCACCAGCAGCCCGACCAGATAGGGGGTGAGCGCGGGGCCGGGCAGCGCGGCGCGCTCGCCTTCGATGCGCAGCCGCACCGCCTGCCGCAGCGAGCTCGGGAGCCGGTCGAGCCAGGCGTCCAGCGTCTGTGGCGGCTGGGCCA
>JBKHVS010000189.1:0-5084 GCA_046569945.1 Gammaproteobacteria bacterium
GACACCTCCAGCGGCGACAGCGACTCGCTGGAGAAGGCCAGCCAGACGATCGGGTTGGCGTCGGCCTCGACCTTCGCAATCACCGGTTCGTCGACCTCCTGCGGCAGGCGCGCGCGCACCCGGGCAACGCGGTCCCGGACGTCCGCGGCGGCGCCATCCGGGTCGCGGTCAAGACGGAAGCGCACGGTGATCTGGCTGCGCTCGGGGCGCGAAATCGAGGTCAGCACGTCGACGCCCTCGATGCCCGCGATCGAGTCCTCCATCGGCTTGGTGACCTGGGTCTCGACGATCTCGGCCGACGCGCCCATGTACGTGGCGCTGACCGTGACCACCGGTTCGTCGATCTTCGGGTACTCGCGCACCTGAAGCCGGGAGTAGGAGACGAAACCCAGCAGGACGATCACCAGCGACAGCACGGTGGCGAACACCGGCCGGCGGATGCAGACATCGGAGAGGACCACGTCAGCCTCCGCGCGCAGCCGCGGCGGCCGCCGGGGCCGGGGCGGCGCCCGGCGACGCGCCGGCTTCCACCACCCGCACCGCCATCGCGTCGCGGCTCAGCCGCTGCTGGCCGGCCACCACCACGGTGTCGCCCGGCAGCACGCCGTCGAGGATCTCGACGCGCCCGTCGCGGCGCAGCCCGGTGCGGACTGCGACCCGCAGCGCCTTGCCGTCCTCGACGCGGAAGATGAAGCTCTCACCGCCCACCGGAAGGATCGCCTCCTCGGGCACCACCGTGGCCTGCGGCTTCTCGCGCAGCACGATCCTGGCCTTGGCGAACATGCCCGAGCGCAGCGCGCCGTCCGGGTTGGCCAGCAGGCCGCGGGCGAGCACCGAGCGGCCGTTGGCGTCGACCTGCGCATCGAGCGCATCGAGGGTGGCGAGGAAGGTCTTGCCGGGGAAGGCATCGGCCTCGATGCCGATCGACTGGCCCGGCCGGAGCTGCCCGAGGAAGCGCTCCGGCAGCCGGAGGTCCACCTTCATCCGGGACACGTCCTCGAGCGTGACCAGCTCGGCGCCATCCTTGACCACCTCGCCGACGCTCACGTTGCGCAGGCCGAGGACGCCGCCGAAGGGCGCGCGGATGCGGGTCTTGGCAAGCTGCGCCTCGGCCAGCGCCAGCCGCGCCTGCTGGACCTTCAGCGTGGCGGCAGCCTGGTCGAGCGCGCTGCCGCTCACGAACTGCCGGCCGGCGAGGTCGCGCGTGCGCTCGAAGCTGGTCTGGGCGAGCCCGAGTTCGGCCCGCGCCTGCTCGGCCTGCGCCGCCAGCACCGACGCATCGAGCGACACCAGCAGCGCGCCCCTGGCGACGCGGTCGCCGTCGGAGAAGCCGATCGAGACGATCCGTCCCGCGATCTCGGGACGCACCACGACGGATTCGTTGGCCCTCAGGGTGCCAACCGCCTGCACCTCGTCGGCCATCGCCATGACTGCCGCCTGGGCGACCTCGACGCCGACCGGACCGCCCGCGGCTGCGCCGCCTGCGCCCCCGCCCGCCGAACCGCCGCCCTGGCGCGCGGCGGCGGCAGGGCCCTTGGCCTCCGTGATCTCGACCGCTGCGCCCGGTGCGACGCGCTGCGACCGGTATCCCCACCAGCCGAGCGCAAGGAGGCCCGCGACGGCCAGCAGGATCACCGAAAGCTTCTTCATCGAGTCACTCCATGGAAAGCCAATCTAGCACGCCGCCCGGGCCGCGCCCTGCGCTGCGCTCAGCGCGCCGAAGCCACGCCACGGTTGGCCAGGACGTCGGCGCGCTCGTTCTCCGGATGCCCCGCATGCCCTCGCACCCAGTGCCAGTGGACTTCGTGCATCGCAGCGAGCGCATCCAGCTCGCGCCAGAGATCGGCGTTCTTGACGGGCTTGCGGTCCGAAGTCAGCCAGCCGCGCGCCTTCCATCCCCTGATCCACTCGCTGATGCCCTTCTGCACGTACTGCGAGTCGGTGTGCACCGCCACCCTGGACGGACGCGTCAGGGCCTGGAGCGCGCGGATCACCGCAGTGAGCTCCATCCGGTTGTTGGTGGTCTGCCGCTCGCCGCCGAACAGCTCCTTCTCCTCGCCCCGGAAGCGCAGCAGTGCGCCCCAGCCGCCCGGCCCGGGGTTGCCCTTGCAGGCGCCATCGGTGTAAATCTCCACTGAATCGTCCATCGGATTCCATTCAACGTTCCGGGATGCGCGCGCGGCCCGCTGCCGGCGCGCGGCTCGGGCGACTGCAGGGCTTGCCCTGAGGGCCCGCCGCGCATTCTAATTGGCGAAGCACGATCCGATTCCGGGGTGTCTCTCGGCGCCCCCCAGGAGGACACAGATGCTTGAGAAGCAGGTCGCCGGTTATCTCGAACAGTTGCGCGAACGACAGCCGCTTCCCCTGGAGGTGGCCCTCTGGAACGGCGCCACGGTGCCGCTCGACGACTCGCCAAGGGTCACCGTGCGCCTGAACAACCCGCAGGCAGCGCGGCATTTCCTGAAGCCCTCGCTCGATTCCCTCGGCGAAGCCTTCGTCGAAGGCCTGATCGACGTCGAAGGCCCGATCCGGTCCGTCGTCGAAGTGGCCGAAGGCCTTGCACGCCAGCATGTGCGGGGCGAAGTCCGCGGCCTGCTGCCCGACTGGCTCAGCCGCCACACCCGCAAGACCGACCGCAAGGCGATCGAATACCACTATGACGTCTCCAACGAGTTCTACTCGCTGTGGCTCGATCCGCAGATGGTCTATTCCTGCGCCTACTTCCGCAGCGGTGACGAAGACCTCGCCACGGCGCAGACCCAGAAACTGGAGCACATCTGCCGCAAGCTGATGCTCGAGCGCGGCCAGACCCTGCTCGACATCGGCTGCGGCTGGGGCGCGCTGGCGATCCACGCCGCCCGCATGCACGGCGTGAAGGTCGTCGGCGTCACCCTCTCGACCAACCAGTTCGAGCTGGCCACCGAGCGCGTCAGGGCCGCCGGGCTGGAGGAACAGGTCGAGATACGCCTGCAGGACTACCGCGACATCCCCGGCGATGGCGTGTTCGACCGCATCTCGTCGGTGGGGATGTTCGAGCACGTTGGCCTCAAGAACCTGCGCGGCTACTTCGACGTGGTGCACCGGCTGCTGAAGCCGGGCGGCGTCGCGCTGAACCATGGCATCACCTCGGCCGACACCGAGAGCCGCAGCGTCGGCATGGGCGCCGGCGAGTTCATCGACCGCTACGTCTTCCCCGACGGAGAGCTGCCGCACGTCTCGCTGGCGATCCGCGAGCTCTCTGCCGCCGGCCTGGAGCTGACCGACGCGGAGTCGCTGCGCAGGCACTACGCGCAAACCCTCTGGTTCTGGTCGGACGCCTTCGAGGCCAGCCTGCCGCGGCTGACCGCGCTGGCCGGGGAGCGCCGCGCGCGGATCTGGCGGATCTACCTCGCGGGCTGCGCGCACGCTTTCGCGCACAACTGGATCAACATCTACCAGCTGCTCGCGGTGCGTCCGCGCCAGGACGCGAACGGCGCCTTCAGTCCGCTGCCGCTGTCTCGCGAGTACATGTACCGCTGACCCGTGCGCTGCTCCCGCCCGCGGGCGGGGCGGCGCCGGCCCGGGTTGAGGCCACTGCTGCCGGCGCGGCGGCGCGCGCGGCCGCCGGCTTCTTCCAGGCCGGTCCGACCAGGCGCATCGCGCGCACCCGCTTCACCGCCGACAGCAGGTACACCGCACCGCAGATCGGCCACCAGCGATCGCCCGGGCGCTCCAGGAAGGCGGTCCGCTCCAGCCATGGACTGGTGCGGCAATAGGGCCGGTAGCAGCCGTACTGGGCCCGGTCGGGCTCGAAGCCCAGCAGCTTGAGCCAGTCGCGCAGCCTGGGCTGGGCGATCAGGTGCTGCGGCCGCGGCAGCGCCCAGGGCAGCCCGCCGGGGAGCAGCTGGCGCGCCCCCCAGAGGCTGATCGGATTCAGGCCGGTGACGATCAGGCGCCCCTCGGGCCGCAGCACGCGCTCCACCTCGCGCAGCACCTCATGGGGATCGGCCGAGGACTCCAGCACGTGCGGCAGCGCGACGAGGTCGAGCGACTGGGTGGCGAACGGCAGTTCCTCGGGGCGCTCGACGCGGACCAGCGCGCGGCGCAGGGACGCCTGGGGCTGCACGGGCGCCGCAGGCTGCGAGGCCGCCGGCTGCGCACCTTCCAGCCCTGCGCTCCCGGGCAGGCGTGCCTCGACGCGGCAGGAGATGCGGTTCGCCCGCAGGCAGTCCAGGCCCGGCAGGGCGACCTGGAGCGCGTAGTACCCGAAGACATCGGCGACGGCGGCATCGAAGCGCTCCTGCTCCCATCGCAGCAGGTAGTCCGAGGCCGGCGATGCGGCCGGCGCCGGTCCGGCTCCTATAATCGGATCGTTCAAGATGACGGTGACTCCTCTGATGACTGCCTGGCACCATCGTGCGCAAGCGCACCCCCTGGTCGATGCGATCCCCGCATTCAGCGACAACTACATCTGGCTGATCCGCGCCCCGGGGACGCGCTCGGTCGCGGTCGTGGATCCGGGCGACGCCGGACCCGTCGAGGCGGTGCTCGACCGGGAAGGCCTGGAGCTGAAGGCGATTGTACTGACCCATCATCATCCGGACCACACGGGCGGGGTCGAGCGCCTGCGCGCGCGGGGACCGGTGGTGCTCGGCCCGCGCGACGAGGCGATCGAGGGGGTCGACGTCAGGCTGGCCGGCGGGGACACCGCCCGGATCGATGCGATGGGGCTGTCGCTGAAGGTCATCGACGTGCCCGGCCACACCCGCGGCCACATCGCCTACCACCTGGAGCGGCTCGGCGCCGATCCAAGGCCGCTGCTGTTCTGCGGGGACACGCTCTTCGCGGGCGGCTGCGGCCGGCTGTTCGAGGGCACCCCCGCGCAGATGCTGGCTTCGCTGGACCGGCTCGCCGCGCTGCCGGCGCAGACGCTGGTGTTCTGCGCCCACGAGTACACGCTGTCGAACCTGCGCTTCGCCGCCGCGGTGGAGCCGGAAACCGGCGCGGTCGCCGAACGGCTCGCGGAGGTCGAGCGGATGCGCGCGCAGGGCCTGGCGACGGTCCCCAGCAGCCTGTCCACCGAACTCGTCACCAACCCCTTCATG
>JBKHVS010000190.1:0-5056 GCA_046569945.1 Gammaproteobacteria bacterium
CAGCCCCGCCTCGTTGGGGACCGGATAGACCAGCCGACTGAAGGGGCAGCGGCCCTGCAGCGTGAAGTAACTGCCCTTGGCAAGCCATGCAGTCGGGAGTTCCTCCTTCGCAAGGCCTTCGATGGCTCGCGCCAGCCCCACGGCGCCCAGTCCTGTGCTGTTCACCAATTCACGGCACTCCAGCGCTAGTGCTTCGCCGTCGGCGTCGATCGAAAGCCGGAAGCCGTCCGGGTTGCTGCGAACGCCTAGCACCCGGCTCCGGCAGGCGAGCACCGCCCCGTGATCCTCGGCCGCACCGAGCAGGGACAGCATCAGGCCGTGACTGTCGACGATGCCGGTCGAGGGAGAATGGAGCGCGATTTCGCAGGCGATTGCCGGCTCGAGCGCGCGCGCCTGCGCCGCCGTCAGCCAGGCAAGATCCTCGACGCCAGCGGCAAGCGCGCGGCCCTCGATCCGCTCCAGAGCCGGCGCCTGATCCGCCGAGGTGGCGACGATCAGCTTGCCGCAACGCCGGTGAGCGACGCCCCGGGTCTCGCACCACTCGTACAGCCGTTGGCGCCCTTCCAGGCAGAGTCGTGCCTTCAGCGAGCCGGGCTCGTAGTACAGGCCTGCGTGGATGACCTCGCTGTTGCGCGAACTGATGCCGGAGCCGAACCGGTCCGCAGCCTCCAGGATGAGCACTTCGCGCCCCGTCCTCGCCAGTTCCTGCGCAATCGCCAGTCCGACCACCCCGGCGCCCACCACGACGGTTTCAACGCGCTGCATCCATTCCTCGCCAATGACGCCCGGCAGATGCCGTGGCCCGGGGGCTTGCGCCCTTCTCTATCCATGCTCGCCCGGTCTGTTCCACGTGAAACAGCCGGCGACGGCTACGCTGATCGACAGGGCCGCCAGTTCGAGGGACTGGTCGACCGGCACGCCTGCCGCAGAGTCCGTGTTCCACGTGAAACGTTCAACGCCGCGCCCCCAGATTCGAGCGTTTCAGTTGGCCGCCAGCGCTTCGATCCGATGCCGCTTCGATCCGATGCCGCTTCGGGTCGGCGGCCCCGCGGCATGAACCCTCGACCCCCATATCCAGGATGTTCCACGTGAAACACCCCCGGAGCACCCCACGGCCAAGGCAGGCTCAGCGCCGCCGGTCCGCCAGCATCAGCTCCGCCGCCCGCTCCGCAATCATCAGCGTCGGCGAGTTGGTGTTGCCCGAGGTGATGGTCGGCATGATCGATGCGTCCGCGACCCTCAGCCCGGGAACGCGATGGCAGCGCAGTTGCGCGTCCACCACCGAAGCTGGATCGGCCGCCGGGCCCATCCGGCAGGTTCCCACCGGATGGAAGATGGTGGTTCCCACGTCGCCCGCAGCCCGCGCCAGCTCCTCGTCGGTCTGGAGCGCCGCCCCGGGAAGGTATTCCTGCGGCGCGTAGGCTCGCAGCGCCGGCGCAGCGACGATCTGCCGCGTCAGCCGGATCGCAGCTGCCGCCACGCGCCTGTCCTCCTCGGTCGACAGGTAGTTCGGCCGGATCAGCGGTGCCTGCGCCGGATCCGGCGACGTCACGTGGATGCTGCCCCTGGAGCTCGGCCGGAGGTTGCAGACAGACGCGGTGAAGGCCGGGAACCGGTGCAACGGCTCCCCGAATCGATCCAGAGACAGCGGCTGGACGTGGTACTCCAGGTTCGCGCTGCCCTGCCCCTCGTCGGACTTCGCGAAGGCGCCGAGCTGGCTGGGTGACATCGACATCGGCCCCCGCCTGAACAGCAGGTACTGGAGGCCCATCCCGGCCTTGCCAAGCAGCGTTCCCGCCTGCTGGTTCAGCGTGACCGCATTGCTCACCTTGTAGATGGTGCGCAGCTGGAGGTGATCCTGCAGGTTCTCCCCCACCCCCGGCAGCTCCACCCTGGGCTCGATGCCCGCGGCCCTCAACCGCCCGGGATCGCCGATGCCCGAAAGCTCCAGCAGCTGCGGCGTTCCGACCGCCCCTGCCGCCATCACCACCTCGGCGGCAGCCAGTGCGACTCGAGGTTCCCCGCCGGGGCCGCCCATCCGGTAGTCGACGCCAGCGACGCGCCCGGAGCCGTCCTCCCGAAAACGCAGGCCGACGACATGCGCGCCGCTGAGCACCCGCAGGTTGCCGCGCGACGCAGCCGGCCCGAGGAAAGCCTTGGAGGCGTTCCAGCGCACCCCCTTTCGCTGGTTCACCTCGAAGTAGCCGCAGCCCAGGTTGTCGCCCCGGTTGAAGTCCTCGGTGGACGGGATGCCGACCTGGCTCGCAGCCTCCCGGAATGCGTCGAGCAGGTCCCAGCGGATGCGCTGACGCTCCACGCGCCACTCGCCGCCGCCGCGATGCAGAGGATCGCTTCCGCCCGCATCGAGCGAGTGATGGTTCTCATGCCGCAGGAAGTAGGGCAGGACCTCGTCCCAGCTCCATCCGGAGTTGCCCAGCGCAGCCCACTCGTCGTAGTCGCGGCGCTGGCCGCGCATGTAGATCATGCCGTTGATCGACGAGCAGCCGCCGAGCACCTTGCCCCGCGGGTAATTGATCGCGCGCCCGTTCAGCCCGGGTTCGGGCTCGGTCTGGTAGAGCCAGTCGGTGCGCGGATTTCCGATGCAGTAGAGGTAGCCGACCGGGATGTGGATCCACAGGTAGTCGTCGCGCCCGCCCGCCTCGAGCAGCAGAACGCGGATCGAAGGGTCGGCGGACAGGCGATTGGCGAGCAGGCAGCCCGCCGTTCCCGCGCCGACGACGATGTAGTCGAACTGCTCCATCGGGGACCCCTGCCGCGTCGCGCGCGGTCAATCCATCATGATGACCTGGCGGATCGACTCCCCGCGGGCCAGCCTGTCCAGCGCCCCGTTGATGTCGTCAAGCCGGATGCGCTCGGAAAGCAGGCGGTCGACCGGTAGGCGGCCTGCCCGGTACATCGCCACGTAGCGGGGCACGTCGCGGGCGGGGACGCAGGAGCCGACGTAGCTGCCCTTGAGCGTGCGCTCCTCCGCGATCAGGCTCACCGCCTGCAGCTCCCATCTGGCCGCGGGATTCGGCAGCCCCGCCGTGACCGTGGTGCCGCCGCGCGCGGTGATCCGGTAGGCGAGTTCCAGCGCCCCGANGCTTCCCGCCATCTCGAACGCGTACTCCACGCCGCCCCCGGTGGCTTCCTTCACCTTCTCGATCACGTCCGGATCGGCCGCGTTGAAGGTGTGCGTCGCGCCGAGCTCGCGAGCGAAGGCCAGCTTGGATTCGAGCAGGTCCACCGCGACCACGGTGCGCGCGCCGGCTGCAGCTGCGGCGAGCAACGACGAGAAGCCGACGCCGCCCAGGCCGACCACCGCCGCGCTGCTGCCAGCCTCCATGCGCGCGGTGTTGAACACCGCGCCCGCGCCGGTCAGCACCGCGCAGCCGAACAGCGCCGCCTCGTCCCAGGGCAGGCTGGCGTCGATCTTCACCGCCGAACGCCGGGAGACGGTTGCGTACTCGGCGAAGGCCGCGCAGCCCAGGTGATGGTTCAGCGTGCCGCCCGGCTGGCCGTCGATGCCCGTGCCCGCCACCGCGCGCAGGCGCTTGTAGCCGCCCAGCAGCGAACCCGTGCCATTGGACTCGCCGCCCGGCCCGCACAGCGCCGGCCGGCCGGTGGCGCAGCTCATGCAGCTGCCGCAGGAGGGCCGGAACACCAGCACCACGTGGTCGCCGATCGCCAGGTCCGTGACGCCGGGGCCGAGCCCGACCACCTCGGCTGCGGCTTCGTGTCCGACGACGATCGGCATCGGCCAGGGGCGGTCGCCGTTGATCGCCGACAGGTCCGAGTGGCACAGGCCGGCCGCGCGGATCTTGACCAGCAGTTCGCCAGGACCCGGCCCGGCGAGCTCCACTTCCTCCACCGACAGCGGCCTGCTCTGCCCGTAGGGCATCGGCAGGCCCATCTGCCGCAACACCGCAGCGCGAATCCTCAACCCGTCTCTCCCTCGATGGAAGCGTGCGAACGCCTCGCCGCGGCCGTGGCACGCGCCAGGACGCCGCCCGCTCCGGCCGTACGCCAGCCACCCCCGATCGACACCCTGCGCACCTGCCGGGCGCCCGCGCAGGTCCTCACAGCCCGGCCAGGCAAAGGTACTTGATCTCCAGGTACTCGTCGATGCCGTGGCGGGAGCCCTCCCGCCCCAGCCCGGACTGCTTTACGCCCCCGAAGGGCGCGATCTCGGTCGACAGGATGCCGCTGTTGACGCAGACCATCCCGGTCTCGAGCGCCTCGGCCACGCGGAAGATGCGGCCGACGTCGCGCGCGTAGAAGTAGGCCGCGAGCCCGAACTCGGTGTCATTGGCCATCGCGATCGCCTCCTCCTCACTGCCGAAGCGGAACAGCGGCGCCACCGGCCCGAAGGTCTCCTCGCGCGCCACCCGCATCTCCTGGGTGACGCCGGTGAGGATCGTCGGCTCGTAGAACAGGCCTCCGAGGGCATGGCGGCGGCCGCCGACCGCCAGTCGGGCGCCGTGCGCAAGCGCGTCCGCGACGTGCTCCTCCACCTTGCGCAGCGCCGCCTCTTCGATCAGCGGGCCCACGTTGACCCCCTGCCCGGTGCCCGGCCCGACCCTGAACTCGGCCACCTTGGCGGCCAGCCGGGCCGCGAAGTCGTCGTAGACGCCGTCCTGCACGTAGATCCGGTTGGCGCACACACAGGTCTGCCCCGCGTTGCGGTACTTGGAGGCGATGGCGCCTTCGACCGCGGCGTCCAGGTCGGCGTCGTCGAACACGATGAAGGGGGCGTTGCCGCCGAGCTCCAGCGACAGCTTCTTCACGGTGTCGGCCGACTGCCGCAGCAGGATGCGGCCGACCTCGGTGGAGCCGGTGAACGAGAGCTTGCGCACCACCGGGTTCGTGCACATCTCGAGCCCGATCTCCGGCGCCCGGGCGGCGTCGCCCACCACCACGTTGAACACGCCCGGCGGAAAGCCGGCGCGCTCGGCCAATTCGGCCAGCGCGAGCGCGCACAGCGGCGTTGCCTCGGCCGGCTTGGCCACCACGGTGCAGCCCGCGGCCAGCGCCGGCGACACCTTCCGCGTGATCA
>JBKHVS010000191.1:0-4912 GCA_046569945.1 Gammaproteobacteria bacterium
GTCGGCGCGAGAAGTTCGCCGACGTGCTGTCGGAGATCGAGGAGGCGATGCAGGGCTGAGGGCTGGCAGGGGCGCGGCGGCGCCCCGTCCGCAAGGCCGGGCAGGAGCCGCTGGCGCGCCGGCCCTCCATGTGCCATAGTCTTCGGCTTCCTGAAGACGAAAGATGCGGCCTGCCGCCATGGCGCCGAACTCCCGCAATGCCGACCTGCGCGGCGCCAGCCGCCTCGCCGTCGCCGCCACGCTCGGCGTGACCGACCTCGTCGAGGCCATGCACCGCACGGTCCTGCGCGTGCCGCTGCCGCTGGGCAAGCCGGTCGAAGGCCGCACCCGCGGAATCACCGGCTTCGTCTACGGAACGGTGCGCGGCGTCACCCGGATGGTGGGCGGCGGCATCGACACCGCGCTGGCGCTGCTGGGCGAGGCCCTTCCCGCGGACCAGAGCGAGGCCGGCTGGGCCGGCCGCGAGCCGCTGGTGGCCGCGCTGAACGGGGTGCTGGGCGACTACCTCGAGCGCACCGCGAATCCGCTGGCCACCCCGATGACCCTCAGGCACGAGGGGCGCGCGCTGCTGCCGGGGGAGGGCGCGGCCGGCGTTGCCGCGCCGGGCGGCTGGCTCATCGTGGCCATCCACGGCCTGTGCATGTCCGACCTGCAGTGGCGCCGCGGCCCGGTCGATCCCGTCGCGGTGCTTGCACGCAAGCTCGGGGCCACGCCGCTGCACCTGCGCTACAACACCGGCCTGCATGTTTCCACCAACGGCCGCGCGCTCTCGGATCGCCTCCAGGCGCTGCTGTCCGAATGGCCGGTTCCGATCACCCGGATCACGCTGATCGGCCACAGCATGGGCGGGCTGGTGGCGCGCAGCGCGCATCACGACGCGCAGTCCCGAGGTCTCGACTGGATCCGCCTGCTGCGCGACATGGTGTTCCTGGGCACGCCGCATCACGGCGCCCCGCTGGAGCGCGGCGGGCGCTGGGTGCACGAGGTGCTCGGCGTGAGCCCCTACTCGGCCGCGTTCGCGCGGCTGGGCGGCCTGCGCAGCGCCGGCATCACCGACCTGCGCCACGGCAGCCTGCTCGACGAGGACTGGCAGGGCCGCGACCGCTTCGCCCATGCCGCCGACACCCGGGTGCCGGTGCCCCTGCCCGAAGGGGCGGCCTGCTACGCGGTCGCTGCGACCACCGGCCGTCGCGAGGATCCGCTGGCGCGCCGGCTGCTGGGCGATGGCCTGGTGCCGCTCGACAGCGCCCTTGGCCGCCATCCTCAGGCCCGGCGCAGGCTTGCGTTCCCTCCGGGACACACCTGGATCGCTCTGCGCACCGGCCACGTCGGGCTGCTCGGCCGGGCGTCCGTGTACCGCCACGTCGAAGGCTGGCTCGCGGAGGGCGGCTGATCCGCCCGGCCGCGTCGCGGCCGCGCTGGTCGAGGCGGGCGCGTCGGGTACAATCGTCACCGTTTCGTCACCCGGCGAATCCGCTGCGTGCCATGCGGTGCGCATGCCCGACCGCACTCGCGGACAGCGGCGCTGGCGCGCTGGCCGCCCAAGCCCTGGCGAACCCGACTACCGGCCGATGCCCATCGAATCCGCTGCCCGCTCCACGACTGTCCCCGACCTGCCGCCGGCAGCCGGCGCGCGCGCGCCCTCCGCACGGCCGGCGATCGAGTTCAAGGGGCTGTCCCATCCGGCGCTGCGCGCCGTCCTCAACGATGCCTCCCCGGACGCGCTGCGGCATGCGCTGATCGAGCTGCTCGACGGCGACCCCGACCGCTTCGAGTGGCAGCCGGTGGTGGTCGACCTGTCCAGGCTCGGTTCCGAGGCGTCGGTGGACTGGCCGGAGGTGCTGGCGGCGCTGCGGGCCGTCCGGCTGCATCCCGTCGCCGTTGCGGGCGCGTCCGAGGCGTTCCGCGCCGACGCGAACCGGCTGCAGCTCGGCTGGCTGGCGCCGATCCCCGAGCCGAGGCGCCAGGGCGTGCCGCCGGCGCAGGGCGCTTCCGGGCGCGCGGACGCGGCGGCCGCGCAGGATGGCGCGGCGGCGGCAACCCAGGGTGGCGCGGCGGCGCGGCCGACGGCGGGCACGGCAGCGGCCCCGGCGGCAGCCCCGGCGGCGGCCACCGCTCCCTCCGGGGCCCCGGCGGCAGCAGGGCCGGCCGCGACGGACACCATGGTGGTGGACCGTCCGGTGCGCTCCGGCCAGCGCATCTACGCGCGCGACGCCGACCTGGTCGTCATCGGCCCGGTGTCTCCCGGCGCGGAAGTCATCGCCGACGGCAACGTCCACATCTACGGCCCGCTGCAGGGGCGCGCGATCGCCGGTGCGCGCGGCCGCCGCGGCGCGGCCATCTTCACCCTCGACCTGCGCGCCGAGCTGGTCGCGGTATGCGGCGTCTATCGCACCTTCGAGGAAGGGCCGCCCGAGGAGCATCGCGGCCGTCCGGTGCGCATCGAACTCGACCCGGTCGCCGACAGGTTGTCGGTCCGGCCGCTGTAGCAAGGTACGCAATACGGCCCGCTCGACCCGTGGCGAGGCCGGAACACACCAGCATGGAAGGACTCCGATGAGTGAAGTGATCGTGGTGACCTCGGGCAAGGGCGGCGTCGGCAAGACGACCACCTCGGCCAACCTCGCGGCGGGCCTTGCCCTGCGCGGCAAGAAGGTGGTCGTGATCGATTTCGACGTGGGCCTGCGCAACCTCGACCTGGTCATGGGCTGCGAGCGCCGTGTCGTGTACGACTTCGTCAACGTGATCCACGGCGAGGCCACGCTCAACCAGGCGCTGATCCGCGACAAGCAGGCGCCCAACCTGTCCATCCTCGCGGCTTCGCAGACCCGCGACAAGGAGGCCCTCACCGAGGAGGGCGTGGGCAAGGTGATCGAGGACCTGAAGGCGATGGGCTTCGACTTCATCATCTGCGACTCGCCGGCGGGCATCGAGAAGGGCGCGATCATGGCGCTCACCTTCGCCGACCATGCGCTGGTCGTCGTCAACCCCGAGGTCTCCTCGGTGCGCGATTCCGACCGCATCATCGGCATCATCCAGTCGCGATCGCGGCGCGCCCAGGCGGGCGGCGAACCGGTGCGCGAGCACCTGCTGATCACCCGCTACTCGCCGCGGCGGGTGCGCGACGGCGAGATGCTCTCCTACGGCGACATCCTCGACATCCTGAAGATCCCGCTGCTCGGCGTGATCCCCGAGTCGCAGAAGGTGCTCGAGTCGTCGAACGCCGGCGTGCCGGCGGTCCACGACGCGCAGAGCGAGGTGGCCCAGGCCTACGGCGATGCCATCGACCGCTTCCTCGGCAAGGACGTGCCGATGCGCTACGTCACCGAGGAGCAGCCGAGCCTGCTGCGCAGGATCTTCGGCTCGGTCGGCCGCAAGGCCACGGCCTGAGGAGCGCGCGATGTCCATCCTAGACCTCATCCTGCGCCGCCAGCCCAAGACCGCCTCGCTGGCCAAGGAGCGCCTCCAGGTCATCATCGCCCGCGAGGGCAGCCGCTCGGCCAATCCCGAGCTCATCCAGCAGATCAAGCAGGCTGTGATCGAGGCGGTGTCGCGCTACGTGAAGGTGGCACCCGAGGACATCGCGATCGACCTCGACAGCGACCGCGACATGGAGGTGCTGTCCGTGAGCGTCACGCTTGCGGACGCGCCGGGCGCGAAGCCGCGCAGCGCGAAGGGCTGAACTGCGGCCCGCGCGCGGCGCCGGAGGCGGCTCTCCCGGCCTGCCCGCGCTCGGCTCGACCCGCTTCCGGTCGAGCCGGATCTCCCTAGTCGAGCCGGATCTCGATGCTGGCCTGCGCGCCGTCGAGGCGGTCTGTGTAGCTCACCGTGACGCGGTTCGCGCCTGGCGCGAGCGGGATGCTGCCGCTCGACCAGGACAGGCTGTCCCGGCTGCAGTCCCACCAGGCCACGGGCACGCCCTGGGCGCCGTTGGCGGAGTTGCGCCAGCTCATCGAGTAGGGACCGGGCTGGCAGGTGATCCACGGCACCGTCGGGGTTCCGCCGGTGCGCACCGATCCGTCCGGCAGCCGCGCGCTTCCGCCGAGCACGATGCGCGACTCGCCGGGGATCGGCGCTGCAGGCAGGTCGATCCGGACTGCGATCGCGACGCTGGCATCGCCGCAGCCGACGGCCGCTGAGACCAGCGTCGCGGCCGACGCGGCACGCAATGTTCGGTGCACTTGCATTCCCTGATCCCGGAACAGGATGCGGCCAGTATCCGCTTTCCGGAACCGCCCCGCCATCCCCGCGCCGGCGACCGTCAGGCCCCCTCTGCTAGCCTCGGACCGACCAGCGTAAAGCGGACGGGGAGGCGCCAGATGGGGTGGGATTTCGAGACCGATGCAGAGTTCCAGGAGCAGCTCGACTGGGTGAGGGACTTCGTCCGCGCGGAGGTCGAGCCCCTCGACCAGGTGCTGGGCCATCCGGCCGACGTGCACGATGCGCGGCGCAATGCGCTGGTGCGGCCGCTGCAGGCCGAGGTCAGGAAGCGCAGGCTGTGGGCCTGCCACCTGGGGCCCGAGCTGGGCGGCCAGGGCTACGGACAGGTCAAGCTCGCGCTGCTCAACGAGATCCTCGGCCGCTCGCTCTACGGGCCGACGGTGTTCGGCTGCCAGGCGCCAGACTCCGGCAATGCGGAGATCCTCGCCCACTACGGCACCCCGGAGCAGAAGAAGAAGTACCTCGAGCCGCTGCTCGCCAACGACATCGTCTCCTGCTTCGCGATGACCGAGCCGCAGGGCGGCGCCGACCCGAAGGTCTTCACCACCACCGCGGTGCGCGACGGCGACCACTGGGTGCTCAACGGCCAGAAGTGGTTCGCCTCGCATGCGCGCTATGCCGAGTTCCTGATCACGATGGCGATCACCGATCCGGACGCGCCGCCCTACCAGCGGATGTCGATGTTCATCGT
>JBKHVS010000192.1:0-4852 GCA_046569945.1 Gammaproteobacteria bacterium
CGGCTCGGCGGTGTTCGGCGCTCCCGACGCTGACGGCGGCTACCGCGGCGTGATGGGCCGGCTGCGCGCGGCGCTCGGCGCCTGACGCCGGCGCCACCGCTCGTGCAAGCGTCCGGTCGCTCGGGGCTGGCGGTGCAGGCGCCGAACGGAATGGCCCCGGTGCTGCGCGCCCGCGCGGTCATCCTCGATCTCGACGGCACCCTGCTGGACACCGCGGCCGACCTCGCGGCGGCGGTCAACGCAATGCTGGCGGACGCCGGCCGCGCGCCGCTGCCTGTGGAGCGGGTTGCTGCCTACGTCGGCAAGGGCGCCGCGGTGCTCGTGCACCGCGCGCTGACCGGCGATCCGGAGGGGCGCGCCCCCGAGGCGGAGTTCGAGCCCGCGTATCGCTCCTTCCTCGATCACTACCGGGTAGAGAACGGCCGCAGCGCCGTGCTCTATCCGGGCGTGCTGGCCGGCCTCGAGGCGATGCGTGCCAAGGGCCTGCGCCTGGCGGTGGTCACCAACAAGCCGCAGTCCTTCGTCGGCCCCCTGCTGGAGCAGTGCGGCATCGCGCACTTCTTCGAGCTGGCCGTGGGCGGCGACAGCCTCGCGCGCCGCAAGCCCGACCCCTTGCCGATGCTGCACGTCTGCGAGTCCTTCGGGCTCGAGCCGGCGCAGGTGGTGGCGATCGGCGACTCCGCGAACGATGCGCTCGCCGCGCGTGCCGCCGGCATGCCCGTGCTGGCCGTTCCGTATGGCTACAACGAAGGCCGCGATGTGCGATCGCTGGACGTGGATGCTATAGTTTCCTCGCTGCTCGAAGCAGCCGGCCTGATCGAAGCCTGCGCCTGAACGGTGCGGTTCGTCGGGGTCCGCGGCAAATCCAGTCAGTCCTTCAATCCAACATGCGTCCTCGTCGGGAAGAGTCGAAGGTCCGGGCCTGCAGGTCCAGCCGCTGGTGGTGCTGGCGTCACTGATCGGCGCGGCGTCGCGCGGCGTGACGACGCACACTCTTCCGATGCCAAGTTTGCGCAGCCCCGCCTGCCGGTGAGGGACAATGCGCGCCGCGGGCCCAAGGCCGGCCCGCAACCCGGGGAACACGCATGACCGAACTCGAATTCCGGGCGATCGCCGCCCAGGGCTACAACCGCATTCCGCTGCTGCTGGAGTGCTTTGCAGACCTCGACACTCCGCTGTCGCTCTACCTGAAGCTCGCCCACAAGCCCTACAGCTTCCTGCTGGAGTCGGTGGTGGGCGGCGAGCGCTTCGGCCGCTATTCCTTCATCGGCCTGCCCGCCACCACGATGATCCGCTCCACGGCCACCGGCGCCGAGGTGGTCCGCAACGGCCAGGTCATCGAGCGCTTCGAGGGCAACCCGCTCGACTTCATCGATACCTACCGCGCCCGCTTCAAGGTGGCGGTCCGTCCCGGGCTGCCGCGCTTCTGCGGCGGGCTGGCCGGCTACTTCGCCTACGACACGGTGCGCTGGATCGAGCCCAGGCTGGCTGGCGTGTCCAAGCCCGATCCGGTCGGAGTGCCCGACATCCTGCTGCTGCTCACCGAAGAGCTGGCGATCGTCGACAACATCGCGGGCAAGATCTACCTGATGGTCTACGCGGACCCGTCCGAGCCCGAGTCCTACCAGAAGGCGCAGAAGCGGCTGCGCGACCTGCGCCTGAAGCTGCGCCAGCCGGTGGACGTGCCGGTGAGCAGCGGCAGCTACGAGACTGCCATCCAGCGCGACTTCCCGAAGGAGAAATACCTGGAGGCGGTGCTCAAGGCCAAGGACTACATCATGGCCGGCGACATGATGCAGGTGCAGGTCGGCCAGGTGCTGCGCAAGCCCTTCCTCGATTCGCCGCTCACGCTGTACCGGGCGCTGCGCTCGATCAACCCGTCGCCCTACATGTACCTCTACAACTTCGGCGACTTCCACGTCGTGGGCGCATCGCCGGAGATCCTGGTGCGCCAGGAGCGGATGAACGACGGCGGCGACCGGGTCACCATCCGCCCGCTGGCCGGCACCCGCAAGCGCGGCGGCACGCCGCTGGAAGACGAAGCGATCGCCGCCGAGCTGCTCGCCGATCCCAAGGAGCGCGCCGAGCACGTGATGCTGATCGACCTGGCCCGCAACGACATCGGGCGCATCGCGGAGATCGGCAGCGTCAAGGTCACCGACCAGATGGCCATCGAGAAGTACTCGCACGTGATGCACATCGTCTCCAACGTCGAGGGCCGGATGAAGCCCGGCACCGGACCGCTGGACGTGCTGCGCGCAACCTTCCCCGCGGGCACGCTGTCGGGCGCGCCCAAGATCCGCGCGATGGAGATCATCGACGAGCTCGAGCCCACCAAGCGCGGCATCTACGGCGGCGCCTGCGGCTACATCTCCTTCGTGGGCGACCTCGATCTCGCCATCGCCATCCGCACCGGAATCATCAAGGACGGCATGCTCTACGTGCAGGCCGCCGCCGGCGTGGTGGCCGACTCGGTGCCGGAAAGCGAATGGCTGGAGACCGAGAACAAGGCGCGCGCGGTGCTGCGCGCCGCCGAGCTGGTCCAGGCCGGGCTGGAGTGAGGAGGCTGCCATGCTGCTGATGATCGACAACTACGACAGCTTCACCTTCAACCTGGTCCAGTACCTCGGCGAGCTCGGCGCCGACGTGCGCACGGTGCGCAACGACGAGATCACGCTCGACGAGATCGAGGCCATGGCGCCGGAGCGCATCGTGATCTCGCCCGGACCCTGCACGCCGAACGAAGCCGGCATCTCGGTGCCGCTTCTCAAGCACTTCGCCGGCCGCCTGCCCATCCTCGGCGTGTGCCTCGGGCACCAGTCGATCGGCGCGGCCTTCGGCGGCAAGGTGGTGCGCGCCCGCGAGGTGATGCACGGCAAGACCCCGCCCTGCGAGCACACCGGCGCCGGCGTGTTCCGCGGCCTGCCCAACCCGTTCACGGTCACCCGCTACCACTCGCTGGCGATCGAGCGTGCCTCGCTGCCGGCCTGCCTCGAGATCACCGCCTGGACCGCCGATGGCGAGATCATGGGCGTGCGCCATCGCGAGCACCCGATCGAGGGTGTGCAGTTCCATCCGGAATCCATCCTCACCGAGCACGGCCACGCGCTGCTGAAGAACTTCCTCGAACTCACGATGGAGACCGCCTGATGTCCATCACCCCGCAAGAGGCGCTCACGCGCGTCATCGAGCATCGCGAGATCTTCCACGACGAGATGCTCGACCTGATGCGCAAGCTCATGAACGGCGAGCTCTCGCCGGTCATGATGTCGGCGCTGCTCACCGGGCTGCGCGTGAAGAAGGAGACGGTCGGCGAGATCACCGCCGCCGCGCAGGTGATGCGCGAGTTCGCCAGCAAGGTCGAGGTCGACGGCGGCCCGCATTTCGTCGACGTGGTCGGCACCGGCGGCGACGGCTCGCACACCTTCAACATCTCCACCACCTCGGTGTTCGTGGTGGCCGCGGCGGGCGCCACGGTGGCCAAGCACGGCGGCCGCGGGGTGTCGTCCAAGTCCGGCAGCGCCGACGCGCTCGAGGCGCTGGGCGTCAACCTGAACCTCACCTCGGAGCAGGTCGCGCAGTGCATCCGCGAGTGCGGCATCGGCTTCATGTTCGCGCCCAACCACCACCCGGCGATGAAGAACGTCGCGGCGGTGCGGCGCGAGCTCGGCGTGCGCACCATCTTCAACATCCTCGGCCCGCTGACCAATCCGGCCGGCGCGCCCAACATCCTGCTCGGCGTGTTCCATCCCGACCTGGTCGGCATCCTGGTGCGCGTGCTGCAGCGCCTCGGCGCGAAGCACGCGCTGGTCGTCTACGGCAGGGACGGGATGGACGAGGTCTCGCTCGGCGCCGGCACCATGGTCGGCGAGCTGCGAGACGGCGCCATCCGCGAGTACGAGATCCATCCCGAGGACTACGGCCTGTCGATGGTAAGCAACCGCGGCCTGAAGGTGGCCGATGCCGCAGAGTCGAAGGCGATGATGCTCGAGGCGCTGTCCGGCCGGCCGGGCACGCCGCGCGAGATCGTCGTGCTCAACTCCGCGGCCGCGCTGTACGCGGCCGACGTCGTGCCGAGCGTCGAGGCCGGCATCGGCAAGGCGCGCGAGGCGATCGAGAGCGGCGCGGCCCGCGCGAAGCTCGAAGCCTTCGTGCGTTTCACCCAGCAGTTCGCGGGCTGAGGGCCCGCGGCCTTTTCTCCCCGGGGCCCGACACCATGTCCGACATCCTCCAGCGCATCGTTGCAGTCAAGCACCAGGAGGTCGCCGAGGCCCGCGCCGAGCGCGACCTCGCCTCGCTGCGCCGCGACGCCGAGCACTCCGCCGCCGATCATGGCGCCATCCGCCCGCGCGGCTTCGAGCGCGCCCTGCGCGCGAAGATCGCGGCCGGCCGCGCCGCGGTGATCGCCGAGATCAAGAAGGCCAGCCCCAGCAAGGGCGTGCTGCGCGAGGACTTCGATCCGCCGGTCATCGCGTCCAGCTACGCCGAGGCGGGTGCCGCTTGCCTGTCGGTGCTCACCGACCGCCAGTTCTTCCAGGGCGCGCCCGAGTACCTCGCGCAGGCGCGCGCCGCCTGCGAACTCCCGGTGCTGCGCAAGGACTTCCTGGTCGACCCCTACCAGGTCTACGAGGCGCGCGTGATGGGCGCCGACTGCATCCTGCTGATCGTCTCCGCGCTCGAAGATGCGCTGATGGCCGAGCTCGAGGCCTGCGCGCTGTCGCTGGGCATGGACGTGCTGGTCGAGGTGCATGACGGCGAGGAGCTCGATCGCGCGCTGCGCCTGAAGACCCCGCTGCTGGGAATCAACAATCGCAACCTGCGCACCTTCGAGGTGTCGCTGCAGACCACGCTC
>JBKHVS010000193.1:0-4849 GCA_046569945.1 Gammaproteobacteria bacterium
CGGGTGAAGGTCATCACCAGGATCTCGGCCGGCAGCAGCGGGCGCGAGAAGGCCGCGCCGTCCGTCCCGTGGCCGAGCACCAGGCGCAGGTAGAGGGCGGCGATGGTCCAGGTCTTGCCGGTGCCGGCGCTCGCCTCGATCAGGCGGCTGCCGTGCAGCGGGAAGCTTGCGGCGTCGAGCAGGTGGCTCATGCCTCGGGCCCTCCGGCGGCATCGGCTGCGGCGCTTGCTTCGGCGCTTGCGTGCGGCGTTACGGCGAGGGTCTGCGCCCAGGCGGCGAGCGGGCCGTACAGGTCCAGCGCAAGTTCCTCGAAACGGCCGTCGGCGCTCAGCGACTCGAAGTCCGGATGGCAGCGCGCCAGGCAGGGGTCGCTGACCTCCGGGCGGGTGTAGTCGTCACCTTCGCGCCCTTCGTAGACCGGACGGGGATCCTGTTCGGTGGCCAAGGCCAGTGCGGTCCGGATCGCCACCGGCAGCGGGGCCTCCATGCCGGCGCGCCAGGCATCGACCAGGGTCGACAGCGTGGCGTGCGCCTCGCCGGGCTCCATCGGCGGGATGGTCAGGAGGCAGTCGCGGCCCACCAGCAGGCCGCCGGCGGGGATGCCGCTGGCGGCGGCGAGCAGGGCGCGCACCCAGGGCAGCACCAGGCGGTGAATGCGAAGCAGGGGCTTCCTCGGCTTCTTCGCCTTGCCCTGGTCGGCCGCCGCCTTCCCGCCGTCCTCGTCCTTGGCCTTTTCGAGCAGGCGCGCGGGGTCAACTTCGAGCCAGAGCGGGGCGTCGCCTTCACCCGGGCCGGCCACCAGCCGGTCCAGCCAGTCCTCCATCGACGTCGCCGGATGATCGAATCGAAGCCCCCTGCGCGGCACCTGCCGCGGATGGCCGGCGCGCGCCCGGCACCAGGCGCGCAGCATCGGCAGCAGCAGCGACCCGAAGCGGGCCCGCGCGTGCGCCGCCAGCCCGCCGATCGGCAGGCGGCCCTCCCGTTCCAGGCGACGAAGGTGCAGCTCGACCGTTCCCGAGAGTTCCGCATCGGCGGGCGGGTTTTCCGGGCCGCGGGCTGACAGGTGCGAGATCACCGCGCTCACGAGCTCGTCGACCAGGCCGTACTCCTCCAGCGCGTCGAAGCCGAAGGTCTCGGTGTCCGGCACCGCCTCCAGCGCGTCGTCGAAGCGCACCCCCAGCCGGTCCGCGAAGAAGACCTTGACCGGATTGCGCAGGAAGGCGGCAAGCCTCGCGACGGTGAGCGGAACGGCGGGGTCCGGAACGAAGGGCGCGCAGATCGCGGCGGACTCACCGGCGACCGGCAGGTGCGCAGCGCGCCATTCCCGCGCATGAGTGAACAGCGGCGTGCCCGGCTCGAAGTAGCGGCGGCTGAAGGGCTGCAGCGGGTGCTCGCTGGTGCGCTCGTCCACGGTCTGCTGCGACCAGCCGGCGGCCAGGTAGTCGCGCAGCTGCGAGACCAGCACCGAAGGCGGCTGCTCGCCGTTGTCGCGCACGCTGCGGCCGCTCCAGCTCAGGTAAAGCACGCGCCGCGCCGAGAGCAGGGCTTCGAGCATCAGCTGGCGGTCGTCGTCGCGCCGGGCGCGGTCGCCGGGCCGCTGCTGCCCCGGCTGGGCCATCAGGTCGAAGTCGCTGCGAACGCCTCGCCGCGGATAGTCGCCGTCGTTCATGCCGAGCAGGCAGACCACCTCGAAGGGAATGGCGCGCATCGGCATCAGCGTGCAGAAGGTGACGCCGCCGGCACGGAAGCGCTTGCCGAGCGACGGCGTCTCGAGAGCGCTCATCCAGGCGTCGCCGGCCACGTCCAGCGGCAGCGGCTCGTCGAAGCCGGCCTCGTCGCACGCATCCAGCCAGGCGCCCAGCGCATCGTCCAGCGCGGCCATCGTGTCGCGGTCCGCGTCGTCGCGCGGGCGGACCAGGTCCGCGAGCAGCGCGCGCAGGCGCTGCGCCCATTCGGCCGGGGACGCCTGCGTGCGGCTGTCGTGCTCCCAGAGGATCAGGCGCTCCACCAGCCGGGCGAGCCCGCCCGCCAGCTCGGCGTCCAGGCCGCCCACCTCGTCGTAGGGCTCGATGTCCGCGAACGGCGCATCGGCCGGAGCCTCGCCGGCGCGGCCCGCCGCGTAGCCCATCAGCATCCGGCGCAGGCCGAACAGAGCAGTGTTCTGCCCGCCGCAGGCAGCCAGCGACAGGCCGGCGCGGTGCTCGCCGTCCAGCCCCCAGCGGATTCCCGCGCCGGTCATCCAGCGGGTCAGCACCGGCAGCCCGTCCGGATCGATGCCGAAGCGCGCAGCGATCGCCGGCACGTCGATCAGCGCGCACAGGTCCGAGAGCCGGCAGCGCTCGTAAGGCAGGCGCAGCAGCCACTGCACTGCGCTCGTCAGCGGACTGCTGGCGCGCGCCGACAGGTCGGCGACGTCGAAAGGGATGTGCCGCGGGTCGTGCCGGTCGTACTGCCCGAACACCGCGCGGATCGACGGCGCGAACGCATCGATGGACGGCACCATCACCACGATGTCGCGCGGGCGCAGCGGCCTGCCCCCCGGCGGATCGGCGAGCAGCTGCAGCAGCTGGTCGTGCAGGATCTCCAGCTCGCGCACCGGACTGTGGGCGACGTGGAAGACGATCGAGCGGTCCGCCGCGGGCGGCGTGGTGCGCGGATGCTCGTGCAGCGGCACCAGGTCGCGGATGCGGTTCTGCACCTGGGTCAGCAGCGGCGCGTCGTCGGCCTCGTCCTCGTCGAAGAGATCGATGCGCGGCAGCGAGAAGCGCGCCTTCGCCTGCTCCGCGTCGTCGAAGGCGTCGAGCTGGCGGACGAAGTCGCGCGCCTGGCGGCCCCAGGCCGCGAGCAGCGGATGAGCGTGCAGGTGCATCTCTTCAAGGTCCAGGGCCTGCAGGTCGAGCCCGCCGCGCAGCGGCAGGCGCCGGCGCGCGCTGCGCAGCCACTCGCGGCCGTCCATGATGTCCGCCCAGTGGAAGCGGCAGGGGTTGGGGATGGCGAGCAGCACCTGGCTGTGGCGCGACAGCGCCGCCAGCAGCTCCAGCGTGGGCAGGGGCACGTGGGTGAGGCCGAAGAGCACGACGCGCCGGGGCAGCGCGCCCCCGCTCGGCTCGGCGCGCTCGCCGGCGCCCGGCGCGCGCGCCGCCAGCGCCTGCAGCGCGCGTTCATGCACCTGCGGGCGGGTGAGCGCACGCTGCCCGGGTTCGAGCTCGCCGAGCACCCGCCGCCAAAGCCGCGCCTGCCAGCGCTGGTCGTCGGGCAGCGGCGTGGCCGCGCCGCCGGCATCCAGGAGCAGCTCGCCGCCCTCGGCCCAGGCGCCCAGCCAGTCGGGGCGGTGCACCTGGTACTGGTCGAAGAGGTCGGCGATGTGCAGCGCGAGCTGGAAGCGCCGGCCCGGCGCGTCACCGGCCAGATAGCCTGCAATCGGCTCGAAGCCAGGCTCGCCCGCCAGCGCGGGCAGCAGCCGCATCAGCCGCCAGGCCAGCGTCGTCTCGTCCAGCGGCGACCCGGGAGGCACTTCCGCCCGGCCCAGCACCTGCCGGTAGGTCTGCCAAAGGAAGCGCGCCGGCAGCTGCACGTTCACCGACGCGCAGATGCCCGACTGCCGGGCGAGGGCCATCTTCACCCACTCCGCCATGCCGTTGCTCTGCACCAGCACGATCTCGGGCTCCAGCGGAGCCAGCGGCTGGCGCTCGAGCAAGGTCGCGACCGTGGCGAGCAGGTCTTCGGTGCGGTTGCCGTGGAGGGCGATGAAACCGGGGGGCAGGGGTGGGGGCATGGGCCGAGGATAGCCGGCGGCGGGCGCAGCAGGCGAGCCCGGAGGACGAGCGGGCCGTCCGGGAGAATCCTCGGGCACTTTACGGAAGGCACGAACACGAACGGCACCCGAAAGTGCCGCAAGACCTTGATTCCGCCTGGGTGTCGTTCGGACTGCCGCGGGTCAGGCGCCCAGAAGCCGACGTGCGAGCACGGACTGCATGTTCCGGCGGACATCGACGATCAGGTAGATGACGACCTGGTCGCCCAGGACGCGATAGATCACCCGGTAGGGCTTGAACGCCGTCTGGCGGTACTCCTTGATGCCCAATGCCACGAGTTCCCTCGGGTAGCTGCCGCGCTCGGGGAACTGGGCAAGCCCTTCCACGACCTTCATCAAGCGGTCGAGAACCTGGCTGGCGTTGGCCGCACTGTCGAACTCGGAGATGTGGTCGTGGATGGACTCCAGGTCCTGCTCTGCGCCTCGCGTGAGCAGAACCTCGTAGCGCGTCGGCGTGCCGACCATCAGGCCGCGGCGCGCTTCGCGCGCAGGCGGGCCGCCACATCGGCAACCGGCTTGACCCGGCCTGCCTCGACGTCCTGCTGGCCCAGCGCCAGGATCTTCAGCAGGGCCAAGGTCTCCTGCGTTTCCTCGAAGGACGCGACGTCCTGCAGCACGGCCCTGGCTTCCCCGTTCTGCGTGATGACCAGGGGCTCCCGGCTTTCGGCAAGGTGGGTCAGCACTTCGGCGGCGTTGGCCTTGAGGTAGCTGATGGGTCTGACTTGGGACGAGTAGCGCATGGCCCTGCTCCGGAGATCGAACAAGACCGAATATAGTTCTTTATCGGTCTTGTTCCAACCTGCTCCGGAAAGCACAAACACAAACGGCACCCGAAGGTGCCGTAAGTCTCTGATTTCGCCTGGGGGTTTGGTGGGCGGCGCAGGGTTCGAACCTGCGACCCCTGCCGTGTGAAGGAGTCGACTGCTACGACGGTGGGGCAAGTGTAAACAACGTCGAGCAACTGTGCCAGCGGTTGGCTTCGGGTCTCGGTGAGCCGACGACTTGGGTGTTATGGGCGCGAAGACCGCGACGTGG
>JBKHVS010000194.1:0-4803 GCA_046569945.1 Gammaproteobacteria bacterium
TCCCATGAACACCCGCCCCACCCCCGCCGCCCGCCTGGTCCGTCAGGCCTTCGCCGCCGCTGCCGTCGCCTCCAGCCTGTTCCTGGTCGGCTGCGGCGACTCGCCCGAAGCGATGCTCGCCAAGGCCAAGGAGTCCATCGAGAAGAAGGAGCCCAAGGCGGCGGAGATCCACCTGAAGAACCTCCTGCAGAAGGAGGACAACGCGGAGGCGAGGTTCCTGCTGGGGATGCTGCACCTGGAGGCGCGCGACCTGCGCTCCGCGGAGAAGGAGCTGCTGCGCGCCCAGAAGGCCGGCTTCGAACCCCAGCGGCTGGCGCTGCCGCTGGCCCGTACGCAGCTTCAGCTCGGCGAGCCGCAGAAGGCCATCGACGAGGCCGCCAAGGCCGCGCCCGCCGATCCGGCAGCCAAGGCCGAGCTCGCCACGCTTGTCGGGCGCGCCTGGCTTGCGCTCGGCAAGCGCGACGAGGCGAAGCGAAGCTTCGAGTCTGCGCTGCAGGCGAGTGCGGACCACGCGCCGGCGCAGGCCGGCCTGGTCACCCTGCAGGCCGCTGGTGGCGACCTGGCCGGAGCCTCGGCAGCGATCGACCGCGTCCTCCAGAAGTCCCCCGCCAGCCAGGAGGCCATGTCCGTCAAGGCCGAGCTGGAGCAGGCGCAGGGCCGTCCCGCCCAGGCACGCGAGTGGTTCGCCAAGGTGGCCGACGCCGACCCCAAGGACCGCGACAGCTGCATCCGGCTGGTCATGCTGGACACCCGGGCCGGCGACTTCGCCAAGGCACAGTCCCGCCTGGACGAGCTCAGGCGCCTGACCGGCCCGGCGGCGATCACGATGTACATGCAGTCGCTGCTGCACTACCGGCAGGAAAAGCTCGAACCGGCGCGCGAGGCCATCCAGGCCGCGCTGAAGGCCGCGCCCGACTACCTGCCGGCCCTGGCGCTGGGCTCGGAGATCTTCCTGCGCACCGGAAACCTCGAGCAGGCCGAGCAGAATGCCCGCAAGGTGGTCGACCTCGCCCCCAACTCCACGCAAGGCTACCGCCTGCTGGGCGCCACCCTGCTGCGCAAGAATGCCCCCGAGAAGGCGCTCGAAGTGGTGACACCCGCGATCGACCGCGGCGCGAAGGATCCGGCGCTCTACACGCTCGCCGGCGAAGCCTCGCTGCGCACCAACGAACCGGCCAAGGCCGCAGCCTACTTCGACAAGGCCATCGCCCTCGATCCGGACGATCCCCGCAAGAAGGCCGGCCTGGCCTTCGCGCACATTGCCGGCGGCGATCGCGAGCGCGGCATCGCAGAGCTCGAGACCGTAAGCCTGGCCACGCCCGACGACGTGCAGGCGGACCTCGCGCTGGTCGCCACGCACCTGCGCGCCCGCCAGTTCGACAAGGCGCTCGCGGCCATCGAGCGCTTCGAGAAGAAGCGCCCGGACAGCGCCGTGGCCGCCGCACTGCGCGGTTCGGCCCTGCTCGGCAAGGGCGACGCTGCCGGCGGCCGCAAGGCGCTGGAGCTGGCGCTCTCGCGCGACCCGAAGTACCTGGCCGCCGCCAGCAGCCTGGCCGCGCTCGACGTCCGCGAGGGCAAGCGCGAAGACGGCCGCAAGCGCTTCACCGCGCTGCTGGAGAAAGATCCCCGCAACGTTCCGGCCATGCTCACCCTGGCCCGGTTCATCCAGTCCACCGCCCCGCGCGGCGACGCCAAGGCGGCCGACGAAGCCCTGGTCTGGCTGAAGAAGGCGACCGAGACCGACCCCTCCTCCGTACAGGCCACGCTGGCGCTGGCCGGCTGGCACACCGCCCGCAACCAGGCCAAGGAAGCGGTGCCCATGCTGCAGCAGGCGCTCGCGAGGAACCCGGACAATCCGCAGATCCTCGATGCCCTGGGCACCGCCTACCTGCGCTCCGACCAGGACGTCCTGGGCATGGAGACGCTCGAGAAGATCCTGCGCGCCCGCCCCGACGACGCGATGCTCCAGATTCGGATGGGCCAGCTCAAGCTCTCCCGCAACGACGTCGATGGCGCCCTGGTGAACCTGCGCCGCGCGGTGCAGCTGCAGCCCAAGGCGATCGAACCCCGCATCGCCCTGGCCGCCGGCCTGGCGCGCGCCGGCAAGGCGGCGGAGGCGCGCAGCATTGCCGCCGCACTGCAGAAGGAGGCGCCGAAGAATGTCGCCGGGCTGCTGCTCGAAGGCGACATCGCCATGTCGGAGCGCAAATTCGGCGACGCCGAGAGCGCATTCCGCAAGGCACTCGCCCTGCAGAAGGTCCTGCCGATCCAGATCAAGCTGCATCAGGCCGTATACGCCGGAGGGGACCATGCCCAGGCCGACGCGATGCTCAAATCGATGGTGTCGGCTCAACCGGACGACCTCGCGCTGCGCGGCTACGCCGGTCAGTACGAGATCGCGCGCCAGCGCTGGAGCGCCGCCGTCGCCCATTACCGCGCCGTGGTGGACAAGCAGCCGGGCAACGCACTGGCGCTCAACAACATGGCCTGGGCCATGCACGAGGCGAAGGACCCCGCCGCGCTGGAGACCGCAGAGAAGGCGCTGGCCGCCGCACCCAACGTGCCGTCGGTGATGGACACCGCCGGCGTCATTCTGGTGGCTGCCGGCCAGGCCGGCCGCGGGCTGGATCTGATGCGCAAGGCCGTGGCGGCGGCGCCCAAGGCCGCAACGCTGCGCCTGCACCTCGCCCAGGCGCTGCTGGACACCGGCGACAAGGCCGGCGCCCGCGCTGAGCTGGACGTGCTGCTGAAGGACAATCCGCAGGGCCCGGTGGCCGAGCGCGCACGCGAGCTCGAGAAGAAGCTGTGAGCCGCGGGAGCGGCGGGCCGCTAGCGGCGGATCGCGGGATGGCGAGTCACTGAGCGCCCACCGCCGGGGCTGCGCGCCCCGGCATCCGTCTGCAGCCCCTAGAAGCTGTAACGGTACTCCGCGTACACCCGGTCGCGGTCCGCGTAGCGCCCGAACATCCCGAAGGAAGCCCCGCCGAAGAGGTCGACCCCGGCCCTCAGGCGGGAGCGTCCAGATTTCCAGGTGACCGCGGGCCGCAGCATCCAGTCGCTGCGCACCAGGCTCGAGATCGCCAGCATCTCGGCCTCCACGCCGCCGCCCAGGTCGTGCGACACCAGCAGGCTGGCGCCGTGCTCGTGCTTGCGCAGGCCGATGCTCGCGTCGTGGTCCAGGAAGATGCGCTGGAAGACCTGCGCATTGACCCGCCAGGCATCCGCCGGCGTGAGATCCACCCCGGCGATCCAGTCGAGCGTCCGAAGCTCGAGCAGCCCGTCGGGCGCATCGGTCCGGGCGCTGGTGAAGCTGCGGTCGTCAGTGTGGATCACCTCGGACTTCAGCACCACGCCGTCGAAGTCCTTCGACAGCGTGCCGCCCACCCGGGTGATCCGGTCGTAGCGCGGCCGGTAGACCGCGGTGGGCTGCGGCGCGTCGAGAACCGTGCGGTAGAAGGTCGCGGCGCTGTCCGGGCTGCGGTAGGCGAAGGCGGACAGGTCCCAGCCCGCCGCCATCGTCGATCCGCGCACCCCGAACCCGCCGTTGGAGAACCGGCGCGACGGCCGCTCGTCGCCCTCGATGTCATAGGCCAGCCCGGGCAGCGGCGGCGGATAGGGGTAGAACTCCGCGCCGGGCTTGCCGATGCGGTCGGTGGCCGGCGCGGGCAGCCAGACCAGCTCCAGGTGGGCGTTCTCGCCGAACCACTCGGCGCGCGCGGCCCACTGCGGGATGCGGATCTGCTCGAATTCCGGCAGCACGAACTCCCGCAGATCCTTGGCCGACACCACGTCCGCAAAGAAGAGCCCGACCATCTCGCCCCAGACGATGTTCTGCTTGCCCAGGCGGAACTCCCAGTCGCCCGCCGAGAAATCCAGGTAGGCCTCACGCAGTTCAAGCTCGCTGCGCTGGTCGCGGCGCACCGGCCCGGGATAGAAGTCGGTGCCTTCGTAGACCGCGTCGTATCCGGCGCGCCCCGACAGCTTCCACTTGACCCCGCTGCCGAGCTGCCCGGTGCCGGCCAGCTCCGCGCGGCCCCGCAGCTGCGACCAGTGCGCGGGGCTCGCAAAGGTGTACGCGCCCCCGGCCTGCACCCAGCCCTGCCAGCGGGCCGGCTTCGCATCCCCTCCAAAGGCCAGGGCCTGCCCCGGCACGGCCGCCAGCCCCGCCACCAGCGCCGCCGCACAAGCCGCGCCCAGGCGCAGGCCAGACATCTTTCCGATCCGCATCGAATTCCTCACTCCGTCCCCTTCGTCGCCGCCCGTCCCGGGCCTTCGCCCTGCCCTCGTCGCGAGGCCGTGCGCGGTCAATGCATTTCCTGCGCGCCCGCCGCCAGCCCCGCAGGCACCGTCTCCGGTCCGCCCACCGGATCGGCGAACACCGTCGTCGCCACCAGCTCGGGCCGCACCATCACCCAGCGCCCGTCCGCAGGGCTGCGCACGCCCAGCGACGTGAGCTGCCCGTCCTCGATCCGCACCAGCCGGTCGGCCGCCGCGATCACCCGGTCGTCATGGGTGGAGAACACGAAGGTGGTGCGGTACTTCTGGTTGATCGCCTTCATCAGGCGGAGGATCTCGGTGCCGGTTTCATGGTCCAGGTTCGCCGTGGGCTCGTCGGCCAGGACGATCCGCGGATTCACCACCAGCGCGCGCGCGATCGCCACCCGCTGGCGCTGGCCGCCCGAGAGCTGGTTGGGCCGATGCTCGGCGAAGCGCAGCAGCCCCACCAGGTCGAGGAAGCGCAGCACCCGCTCGCGGCGCTCGCGGCGCGAGATCTCCGGGACCTGCATCAGCGGATACTCGACG
>JBKHVS010000195.1:0-4739 GCA_046569945.1 Gammaproteobacteria bacterium
TCAGAAATCGCGCGAAGTCATCGACGATGAAGCTGCCGCCGAACGTAATCAGCTTGCCGCCGGGCAACAGATATTCGATCACGCCGGTCCCGATCAGGAAGCAGATCGCAAGACCGGTTACGACACCGGCCGCGCGCTGGCCGTGGCCCAGCCCGACACCGCGGCGGACGTCGCCGCGGTGGTGCGCTGGTGCGCGGAGCACCGGGTGCCGCTGGTGCCGCAGGGCGGCAACACCGGCATGGTCGGCGGCGCCACCCCTGACGCCTCCGGCCGCGCGCTGGTGCTGTCGCTGCGCGACAAGGACAACCGCCCGGGACATCGACACCGTCAACAACACCGCCACCGTCGAGGCCGGCGTCATCCTCGCCAACCTGCAGCAGGCTGCGCGCGACGCCGGGCGGCTCTTTCCCCTGTCGCTGGCCGCTGAGGGCTCCTGCACGGTGGGCGGCAACCTGTCCACCAACGCCGGCGGCGTCCAGGTGCTGCGCTACGGCAACACCCGCGAGCTCTGCCTGGGCCTCGAGGTGGTCACGCCCTCGGGCGAAGTCTGGAACGGCCTGCGCGGACTGCGCAAGGACAACACCGGCTACGACCTGAAGGACCTGTTCATCGGCGCCGAGGGCACGCTGGGGGTCATCACTGCGGCGTCGATGAAGCTCTACCCGCTGCCGGCGGCCCAGGTCACCGCGCTGGCCGCCGTGCCCGACCCGCACGCGGCGCTGCGGCTGCTGATGCTGGCGCAGAAGCGCCTCGCCGCCTCGCTCACCGCCTTCGAGCTGATCAGCGACTACTGCATGGGACTGGTGGAGCGCCACCTGCCCGCCAACCGCCGCCCGCTGTCCGAGGCCTCGCCCTACTACGAGCTGCTCGAGTCATCGGACTTCGAGAGCGAGGCCCATGCGAGCGAGCGCTTCGAGGCGCTGCTCGGCGAGGCGATGGAAGCAGGCGACGTCACCGACGCCGCAATCGCCGGCTCGATCGCCCAGTCGCGGGCCTTCTGGGCGATCCGCGAGAGCATCCCCGAGGCGCAGGCGCTGGAGGGCCGCAACATCAAGCACGACATCGCGGTGCCGATCTCCTCCATCGGCCGCTTCATCGACGAGACCAACGCCGCCATCGAGCGTGACTTCCCCGGCGTGCGCATGGTGGTGTTCGGGCACCTGGGCGACGGCAACCTGCACTACAACGTGTCGCCCGCGCCGGGCGTGTCGCCCGAAGCCTTCCTCGCCCACGAGTCCGCCATCAACCACATCACCTACGAGGCGGTGGCGGCCCACCGCGGGTCGATCTCGGCCGAGCACGGCCTGGGCCAGCTCAAGCCCGACGAGAACGTCCACTACAAGTCGCCGCTCGAGATCGCCCTGATGCGCACCATCAAGGCCGCGCTGGACCCGCAGGGAATCATGAACCCGGGCAAGGTGCTGCCGGCCTGACCTGCGCGCGGCCCGGTGGCCGCGCACCCTCACGGAGGAACGAGCGCACGATGTCCGCCCTCTCCTACGTCACGCCCACCCCCAGCAGCCCCTGGGGCACTTTCCTGTCCCAGATCGAAGCGGTGGAGCCTTATCTCGGCGGGCTGGCCCAGTGGCTGGAGACGCTGCGCCGCCCCAAGCGCTGCCTGATCGTCGACGTGCCCATCGAGCTCGACGACGGCCGGGTTGCGCACTTCGAGGGCTACCGGGTGCAGCACAACCTGTCGCGAGGGCCGGGCAAGGGCGGCGTGCGCTATCACCCGGACGTCAACCTCGAGGAGGTGATGGCGCTGGCCGGCTGGATGACGATCAAGAACGCCGCGGTGAACCTGCCCTTCGGCGGCGCCAAGGGGGGCGTTCGCGTCGTCCCGAAGGCGCTGTCGATCAAGGAGCTCGAGCGCCTCACGCGGCGCTACACCAGCGAGATCGGCATCGTCATCGGCCCGGGCCGCGACATCCCCGCGCCGGACGTCAACACCAACGCCCAGGTCATGGCGTGGATGATGGACACCTACTCCGCGAACGTCGGCGCCACCGCCACCGGAGTGGTCACCGGCAAGCCGGTGCCGCTGGGCGGATCGCTGGGTCGGGTGAAGGCGACCGGGCGCGGCGTGTTCATCGTCGGGCGCGAGGCCGCGCGGCTGCTGGGCATCGAGGTGCGCGGCGCGCGGGTCGCGCTGCAGGGCTTCGGCAACGTCGGCTCGGCCGCGGCCGAGATGTTCTGCGCCGCGGGCGCGAAGATCGTCGCCGTGCAGGACCACGCGGGCACCGTCTTCGGCGGCGACGACCTCGACCTCGCCGCGCTCGCTGCGCACCGTGCCCGCACCGGATCGGTGGCCGGCTTCGAGGGCGGGGAGGCGCTGGGACTCGACGACTTCTGGTCGGTGGAGTGCGAGTTCCTGGTGCCCGCCGCGCTGGAGGGACAGCTGCATGCGCGGCGCGCAGAAGGCGTGCGCGCGCGCATCGTGCTCGAGGGTGCGAACGGCCCCACCACTCCGGAGGCGGACCGGATCCTCGAGGAGCGGGGCGTGCTCGTGGTACCGGACGTGATCGCCAACGCCGGCGGCGTCACCGTCTCGTACTTCGAGTGGGTGCAGGACTTCTCCAGCTTCTTCTGGACCGAGGACGAGATCAACGACCGGCACGACCGCATCCTCGTCGGGGCGTTCCGGCAGATCTGGGAGACGCACGAGCAGATGCGGCTGCCGCTGCGCACCGCGGCCTTCGTGGTTGCCTGCACCCGGGTGCTGCAGGCCAGGGTCGACCGGGGGCTCTACCCCTGAAGACCTGCGCCGGGACACGCCCCGGAGTCGTGGCGGCCGTCGCGCCGCCGGTCTCGCGGACGGCGCGTGCCGATCATGCCCCGATCGGCCCGCCATCGATCCGGCGCACCGCCAGCGTCGCCGAGCGCGGCCGGCCATCAGGGCGGAAATCGGGCCAGTTGGAGACCCGGCGCGGATTGCGCGGATCGACCCCGCTGCCGCCCGCCTCGCCCGGATGCTGGACGTTGACGAACATCGTGCGCCCGTCCGGCGTCATGCAGACGCCGGTGATCTCGGCGCCGCGCGGCCCGGTCAGGAAACGACGCGTCTCGCCGGTGATCGGATCCATCGCCAGCAGCTGGTTGTTGCCGAAGGCCGCGCGATCTGCCGCGGCCGCCGTGGGCGGGATGTCGGTGAGGATCCAGACCACGCCGCGCGCGTCCACGACGAGGCCGTCGGGATTCGCGTAGGCGTCGCCCCAGGCGCGCGGGGCCGCTGCCGCTGCCGCCGCCGGTGCCGCCGCCGGTGCCGCCGCCGGTGCCGCCGCCGGTGCCGCCGCCGGGCGCGGCCGGCCGGGGAGCGCGGCCTGCGCTTCAGGCCGTGCCCCGCCGAAGGACGCCACCTCCCAGCGGAATCTTTCGGCCGCATGGTCGCCGCCGTCCTCGAACCAGCGCAGCACGTGGCCATGCGGGTTGGGCGCACGCGGGTTGGCCGCGTCGGCGCCGGGCTGCCCGGCGCGGCCGCGCGCCGCATTGCCGGTGAGCGTCACGTAGACCGCGCCGCTCACCGGGTCGACCGAAGTCCACTCCGGCCGGTCCAGCGGCGTGGCGCCCAGCAGGTCGGCCGCCTGCCGCGCGCGCACCACCACGTCGGCCTGCGAGGCGAAGCCGTTGGCGGCGACCAGGCCGCCGCTGCCGTGGACCAGCGGCAGCCAGCGGCCGCTGCCGTCCGCGTCGAAGCGCGCCACGTAGTGCGTGCCCTCGTCGAGCAGGTCGCGGTTGGCCGCGCGATCGTGCGGATTCCAGGGCTTCGCGGTGACGAACTTGTAGAGGTACTCGAAGGCCTGGTCGTCGCCCATGTAGAAGGCCACCCGCCCGTCGCGGCAGATCGCGGGCGCAGCGCCCTCCTGCTTCTTGCGGCCGAGCGCAGTGCGCTTGACCGGCGTCGAGCCGGGGTCGTAGGGGTCGATCTCCACCACCCAGCCGAACCGGTTGGCCTCGTTGGGATGGCGCTCCAGGTCGAAGCGGGGATCGAACTGCGCCCAGCGCGTGATGTCGTTGCGCGCCGAGAGGCCGTAGCGCGCCTCGTCGGGGCTCGGCTTCGCACGGCCCCGGAAGTAGTAGTTGAAGTTCTCCTCGCAGGTGAGGAAGGTGCCCCAGGGCGTCCAGCCGTTCGCGCAGTTGGCGAAGGTGCCGTGCGCGCTGCGCCCGTCCGGGCTGGCGGCGGTGCGCATCGACGGATGCCCCGCCGCCGGGCCCGAGATGCGCATCGGCGTCGCGGCGTGGATGCGTCGCGCGTATGCGGACGGCGAAGCCACGCGCCAGGCATCGCCTTCGCGCCGCACTTCGATTACCGACACGCCCAGCGCATGCTGCGCCTTGCGCACCTTCTCCAGCGACCAGCCGGCCACGTGGTCGCCGAACAGCGTGCCGTAGTCGGGATACTCGTGGTTGGTCGCCAGCAGGCCGCGCGCCGAGGACGCGTCCGGCGCGGGGCGGGCCGCCACGCCCTGCATGCCCGCCCGGGGCAGCGGGAAGAAGGCCATGCCGTCGTGGTGGGTGCCGGACTGCAGCGCCTGCTCGTCGGCGGTGTTGGAAGCGTCGTGCCTGAAGGCAGGCTGTCCCGCCGGATGGCCGACGGGGTCGCCCCAGCGGATCAGCACCCGGGCGGAGTAGCCGTCGGGGACGCGCACCGCGTCCTCTCTGGACACGGGCACGGAGGCGAATCCGAGGCGCCCGGCGCGGGCCGTTGCGCTCGGCCTTGCGCCGTCGGGACCGGCCGCGCT
>JBKHVS010000196.1:0-4712 GCA_046569945.1 Gammaproteobacteria bacterium
ATGCCAGGGCGATCAAGATCGAGGCCATGCCCCCGATTTCTCGCAGAATGACCAATTAAATCAGCGGATTGCGATCGGAGACGGCGAACTGCCGCAGAGCAATGGGGCCATGGGTGTCAAGCCCGCCGACGGCGCCGGTCGCCAGTCCTGCATGGCATTGCGGAGCCGGGATCCGGAAGCGAAAGCGCCCAGCCGGTGACGGCCGGGCGCTGCGGACGGGCCTCGCAGTGGGCTATGCGGCCAGACGGGCAGCCAGCTTCGTCGTCGTCGAGAACACGAGCCGCTGCAAGCACTCGGCCAGGATCCTGGCCGAGTGCGGCAGCGCGAAGTCCTGCGACAGGCCTGGATACAGGCGTGTGCACATCAGGTCGTAGAACGGGGCCAGCGTCACGCCCTTGCCGGGCTGGTGACAGATCGACAGGTTCTTCGCATGGCTGTCGTTGTTCCCGACGAAGAGGTTGAAGAAGATCCACCTGACGAAGTTGCGCAGGTCCACCGCGGGCTGTGTGCTGTAGCGGCGGATCAGCTCGGCGCAGATCGTCGGCAGGCCGCAGTTCGCCTTCGGGCAGCAGGTTCTCGAAGAAGGCCTGCACCGCGGCCGAGTCGTTGTGTCCCGGCTCAAGCGCGATGGCCGCGACGGCCATGCGCTCTGCGCGTTCGAGCCAGCCTGTGGCGTATTCGAACGCGACGGGCGAAGCGTCGTGGATCGTGCCGACGAGTTCGCTGCCGTACTAGACGTCGAGGCGGTTGGGGCGATCCATCACGGCACCCGCGCGGCCTTGGGACGTACCAGCACCTCCAGCCCCAGCAGATCCATGACGTCCAGGACCTTCTGGAGCTGCACCGTGGGTTTGCCGTTCTCGAGGTCGACGATGAACCGGTTGCCCGTATTGCCCAGGCCGGCAACGTCGAGCTGCTTGAGGTCCAGGCGCTTGCGCTGTTCGCGCACGGCCGCACCCAACTCCACCGACGAGCGGACGGTAATCTCCCCGCTTGAACGATTACCGATCGGTAAGAATCGTGCTTCGAGAGGCATGGCAAGCTCCGAAGTTACCTATCGGTAATTTTCCGGGCCAAACCGCTGAAGATCAAACGGAAGTTACCCCTTGGTAACTCGACTCTCGCAGTCGTTCGCCGGGCGGCACTGTAGGCCGCGGCGCTGCTGCACGGTGGCTACATCGCGGCTAAATGGCCCGGAAAGCAAAAAGGCCAACCCCGAAGGATTGGCCTAAGTGCTTGATTTATCTGGTGGCCAAGGGCGGAATCGAACCACCGACACGCGGATTTTCAATCCGCTGCTCTACCAACTGAGCTACTTGGCCTGGGGTGCTGCCTCTTGCAGGAAGTCTCTTGGCCCGTGGGCCGCGTCATCCTCCTGCACCCGATCGGAAAGCCGACCGGAAGCCCGCAATGATACGGTAAATCGCCCGGCGTGCAAAACCGGTCCGCTACTTCGAGTAGCGCGCCGCGGCCGCTGCATGGCGCTGGGCAATCCGCTTTCGCAATCCTTCGGGCGACACGACCTCCACCTGCTCGCCGTGGCGCAGGATGTCCATCTCCAGCTCGGGCGTGCCGGCGTAGGGCAGCTTCAGCTCGTAGCGGCCGTCCTCCAGCGTGCGGGTCTCCTGCTTCGGGTGCCAGATCTCGGCGCTCACCCAGCGCGCGGCCTCCGGGCTGAAGCGCAGCACCGCCCAGCGAAGCGCCTTGCCGCGGTAGATACCGTAGCCTGCGCCCAGTTCGCGGTCGAGCTCGGTCGGCGAGACGTTGCGGGCCCGCCGGTCGATCATCTTCGCGTCCTCGATCGCGTCCAGCGCGAAGACCCGCAGCGATTCGGTCTTGTGGCACCAGGCGTCCAGGTACCAGGTGTTGCGGTAGTGCACCAGCCGCTGGGGGGAGATCTCGCGCCGGCCGCGCTCGTTGCGGCCCCGGGTGTAGTACGAGATGTCCAGCCGGTGACGCTGCACCAGCGCGCTGCCGACCAGCTCGAACCACCTGGCCGACACCGGCCGGTTCTGCGAGGGGATGACGCGGACCCGCTTCATCACTTCCTGGGCGCTGCCGGCTGAGGAGTCGAGCATGCCGTTCAGGCGCGCCATCAGCGGCGCGATCTGCGGGCCCAGCAGCCCGCCGGTGTCAAGCTCTTCCAGCAGCCGGTGCATGGTGAGCAGCGCGTGGATCTCCTGGGCGTTGAACCAGAGCCCGGGCAGCTCGTACTGGGGGCCGGCGCCGCTGCGGTCGAAGGCGTAGCCGCCGCGGTCGTTGTCGAAGACGATCGGCGCGTTGAGCCGGTCCCGCAGGTAGGCCATGTCGCGCTTGAGCGTGGCCCAGGAGATCTCGAGCTCGTCGAGCAGCTCCTGGCGCGGGACGGCGCCGCGCTGGTGGATCAGCTGGTCGATCCGGTAGAGGCGTTCGGTGCGGTTCATGCGGCCTCCGGGGCGGTTGGGCTCAGGATATGAGCCTGCGTCACGGCAAGGCTAGTACGCCGGGCCCGGCCTGTCCAGCCGGGCAGGCCCTTGCGGCGGGCCGCCATATAATCGCCGGCATGTACCGGACCACGACGGATGGCGCCTTCGATGCGCTGGTGATCGGCCGCGGCGCCATCGGCGCCACCGCTGCGCTCGGGCTCGCCCGCGCGGGCCTCCGGGTCGGCCTGGTCGGCCCGGCGCAGGCGCCCGCGCGCACGCCGCCCTCGCCGGACCGATGGGATCCGCGGGTCTTTGCGATCTCTCCGGCCTCCCGTGCGCTGCTCGAGCGGCTGCGGGTCTGGGATGCGCTGGACGCGGCCCGGGTGGCGCCCGTCTACGACATGCGCATCTATCCCAGCGCGCGCCCCGGGGCGCCGGAGCTGCACTTCGGCGCCTATGAGGCCTGCGTCGATGCGCTGGCCTGGATCGTCGAGGGTGACAACCTGTCGGGGGCGCTCGAGCGGGCGCTGTCCTTCGCCGGCGTCGTGCCGGTCGACGGCGAGGTGGAGGCGGTCGACGTCTCCGCCCCTGCGGACGCGGCGGTGACGCTGGCCGGCGGGCGCACGCTGCGCGCGAAGCTGCTGGTCGGCGCCGACGGCGTGCGCTCGCCGCTGCGCTCGATGCTCGGCATCGCCGCCAGCGAGCGCGCCTACCCGCAGCGCGCCGTGGTGGCCAACTTCGAGACCGGCCTGCCGCACCGCGACTGCGCCTGGCAGTGGTTCGGCGAGCACGGCATCCTCGCGCTGCTGCCGCTGCCCGGCGATCGCTGCAGCATCGTCTGGTCGGCGCCGGAAGCGCTGGCGGACGAGCTGCTGGCGCTGGACGCGGAGGCTTTCGCCGAGCATGTCGGCCAGGCCTCCTGGAACGTGCTCGGCGGCATGCGCGCCATCACGCCGCCGCAGGCCTTCCCGCTGCGGCTCATCGAGGTGGAGCGCACCATCGGGCCGCGCGCGGTGCTGGTCGGCGACGCGGCGCACGTGGTGCACCCGCTGTCCGGACAGGGGATGAACCTGGGCTTCGGCGACGTCCAGGCGCTGATCGACGCGGTCGGTGCGCGCGAACCCTTCCGCGACCCCGGCGACCGCCTGCTGCTGCGCCGCTATGAACGCGCCCGCCGAGAGGCGGTCGCCACCATGCGACTGACCACCGACGGCCTGCAGCGCCTGTTCGACGACGGCGCCGGCCTGCCGCTTCCCGGGCTGCTGCGCCCGCTGGTCGGCGCGCGCGAGCTCGGCTGGCGGATGGTCGCAAGTTCTTCCTGGCTCAGGCGACGCCTGATCGCGCACGCCGCATCCTGAGCCGGCGCGCCAGCTTTTCTCGAGGAGTGATGATGTCCGTTCCGAAGCGGTTCCTGCAGCCTGCGCTGCGCAAGGCTGCGGTCGCGCTGTGCATGCCCCTGCTCCTTGCTTCGGCCTCGCCGGCCTCCGCCCAGGCCCCCGCCGCGGACGCGCCCGGTGCGGCGCCGGTGCGCGCCGGAGTCGAGGCCTGGCTCAAGGGGCGCTACAAGGTCGACGAACTGCGGCGCACGCCGGTCCCCGGCATCTGGGAAGTGCGCATCGGCAAGGACCTGATCTACGTCGACGACAAGGGGCAGCACGCCTTCGTAGAAGGCAGCCTGGTCGACATGCGCAGCAACCGCAACCTGACCCGCGAGCGCACCGACGAACTGCTCACCATCGATTTCAGCACGCTGCCGCTCAACATCGCGATCAAGCAGGTGATCGGCAGCGGCAAGCGCGTGATGGCGGTCTTCGAGGACCCCAACTGCGGCTACTGCCGGAAGATGCGCCAGGACATGGCCGGCCTGAAGGATGTCACGATCTACACCTTCGTGATCCCCATCCTGTCGGCAGACTCGGAGGTGAAGGCGAAGAAGGCGCTGTGCGCCGACGACAAGGGCCGCGCCTGGAACGACCTGATGCTGCAGGGCAAGGTGCCCGGCAACGCGGGCAGCTGCGAGACGCCCCTGGCAAAGCTGAAGGAACTCGCGCAGAAGCTGGGCGTGAGCGCCACGCCCACCACCTTCTTCCAGAACGGGCGCCGGCTGCAGGGCTACGTTCCCGCGGCCCAGTTCGAGCGGCTGCTCGAAGAGAACTCGAAGAGCTGAGGCGCCTGGGCCCGGCTCAGGGGCGCGGCTCCAGCAGCCACATCCGCCCCGGCTGCTTCATCAGCCCGGCGCCGCGGGCGGCGCGCTCCCCAGCGCCCCAGACCAGGTCGGCGCGGACCGGGCCCACGATCGCCGCGCCG
>JBKHVS010000197.1:0-4664 GCA_046569945.1 Gammaproteobacteria bacterium
CATCACGCAAACGCCGTACCGGCGGGCGCGCTCGATGGCGATCTCCATCGCCTCGTGGGCGACCGCCTGTCCGAGGCCGCGCTGGCCGTCGACCGACACCATCGAGCCGGTGTCCGAGACGATGCGCGCATGCCGGCCCAGCTGCAGCTCGCCGGCCAGCAGCGACAGCACGTAGCGCGGCACCATGCCCACGCCGTGCGAGTCGTGGCCCGCGAGGTTGGCGTCGACCAGGTGGTCGGCGGCGAGGTCGGCCTCCCGGGCGTCGGAGCCGGCGGCGAGGAAGAGGTCGGAGACCCAGCGGCGCAGCGGCTGGGGGGCGATCGTCGATTCGTTCATGGTCGGGCCTGGGTCAGACGATGCGGACGTCGAGGGCGCCGACGCCGTCGATGCCCCCGCGCATCAGGTCGCCGCTGCGCACCTCGCCGACGCCCTCGGGCGTGCCGGTGAAGACCAGGTCGCCGGGCAGCAGCGTCCAGTAGCGGGACAGATGCTCCACGATCTCGCCGATCTTCCAGGTCAGCTGGCCGGTGCGGCTGGACTGGCGTGTCTCGCCGTTGACCGACAGCGAGATCGCCGCATCCGCGACGTCGCCGGCCTGCTCGCGCGGAACGATCGGGCCGATCGGCGCGGACGAGTCGTGGCTCTTGCCGATCTCCCAGGGCCGGCCCAGCTTCTTGGCCTCGTTCTGCAGGTCGCGCCGCGTCATGTCCAGGCCAACGGCGTAGCCGTAGACGTGGCGCATCGCCTCGGTGGCGGCGATGTCGTGGCCGCCCTGGCCGATCGCGATCACCAGCTCGATCTCGTGGTGCAGGCTCGAGGTTCCGGGCGGATAGGGGATCTCGCCGACGCAGCCCTCGCCGACGACCACCAGCGCGTCGGCGGGCTTCATGAAGAAGAAGGGCGGCTCGCGGCCGGTGAAGCCCATCTCCCTGGCGTGCTCGGCATAGTTGCGTCCGACGCAGTAGACGCGGTGGACGGGGAAGGAGAGGTCGGTTCCCGCGATGGGGACCGACACCGGAGGCAGCGGGGGGAAGGCGTACTTCAAGCGGAGCTCCTCTTCGGTCGCGGCGGCGCGGGCGGCGGGTCTCAGCCGCGCGGTTCCAGCCGCAGCAGTTCGCCGTCGCCGGCGTCGGTGAGAAGGTACAGCAGGCCGTCCGGACCCTGGCGGACGTCGCGGATCCGCTGCTCGCGGCTGGCCAGCAGGCGTTCCTCGCGGACCACCCGCGTGCCGTCCAGTTCCAGCCGCGCCAGCAGCCTGAACTTCAGGGCGCCGACGAACAGGCTGCCGCGCCAGCCGGGATAGCGGTCGCTGGTGAGGAAGGCCATCCCCGAGGGCGCGATCGAAGGGGTCCACAGGTGCAGCGGCGGCTCGATGCCCTCGCGGGCGGTGCCTTCGCCGATCCTGAAGCCGGTCACGTACTCGCGGCCCTGGGTGATCACCGGCCAGCCGTAGTTGGCGCCCGGCCTCTCCAGGTTCAGCTCGTCGCCGCCCTGCGGGCCGTGCTCGTGCGACCAGAGCGCGCCGGTCTCCGGGTGCAGCGCGGCGCCCTGCACGTTGCGATGCCCCAGCGAATGGATCTCCGGCAGCGCGCCGGCGCGCCCGACGAAGGGGTTGTCCGGCGGCACGCTGCCGTCAGCCCGGATGCGCACGATCTTGCCCAGGTGGCTACCAAGGTCCTGCGCCCGGTCCCGGTGGCCGTAGCGGTCGCCCAGGGTGACGAACAGTGTGCCGTCCCGCGCGAAGACCAGCCGCGAGCCGAAGTGGTGGCCGCCGGAGGGGTCGTCCTTCTGCGCGAAGATCACCGAGACGTCGCGCAGCGCCGCGCCGTCCGCCGACAGCGTGCCGCGCGCCACCGCGGTGCGCGCGCCGTTGCGGGTGGGCTGGGCGAAGGACAGGAAGACGCTGCGGTCCTGCGCGAATCCCGGCCCGAGGGCCACGTCGAGCAGGCCGCCCTGGCCGCTGGCGTGCACCGTCGGCACTCCCGCCACGGGCGCGGACAAGCGGCCGTCCGGCGTCACGCGGCGCAGGCGCCCGGGGCGCTCGGTGACCAGCATCGAGCCGTCGGGCAGGAAGGCCAGCGACCACGGATGCTGCAGGCCCGCGGCGACCCGCACCGGGTTCACGGGCGAGTCGGCCTGCGCGGCGCGGGCCCGCCCGGCGGTGCCCAGGGCGGGCAGGACCAGCGCGGCGCCCAGTGCGCAGAGAGTTCGTCGGCGGTGCGGGGCTGTCATCGGTGCGCCCTCCTGGTCGGCGGTGGCGGGTTGGACGGCGCAGGGGCCGCCCTGGGAATCCTACGTCAATCGCCGCGGCGGCCGCGCGCCGCGGTCAGCGCGGCGTTCCGTCCGTGGCGTCGAGCATCGCCCGGCCGAGCTCGTGCTGGCCCGCGGCCTTCAGCGCCTCGGCCGCGCCGGCGCGGTCGCGCGCCTCGCGGTTCTGGCTCAGCTTGAGCTTGCCGACCAGCCGCGAGATCGGGATCTCGATGCCGACCACCGCCTTCAGCAGCGCATCGACGTGGTCGGCCGGCGCATCGCCCATCTTCCAGGGCCGCGGCTGCGTTGCCTCGTGGGTGCGGGTCAGGCGGGCGAGCAGGCCGCGCAGGAAGCGCTCGTCGTCGCGGACCACCAGCGGGCCGTGCGCATGCATCACCCGGTAGTTCCAGGTGGGCACCTGCCGGTGGGTCTCGTGCTTGCTCGGATACCAGTTCGGCGAGACGTAGGCGTCGGCGGCATGGAAGATCACCAGCACCTCGGCGTGCTCGCGCACCGCGGTCCACACCGGGTTGGCGCGCGCCACGTGCGCGCGCAGGGTGCCGAGCGGGCCCTCCGAGGGGTCGAGTTCGAAGGGAAGGTGCTCGGCGTCCAGGCCGCCTTCGCCCGCGGTCACCAGCGTGCCGAAGGGATGGGCGGCGATCAGCCGGTGCAGGACTTCCGGGCGCGGCTCGTCGAAGTGGGCGGGGACGTACATCTGGGCTCCTCGGAGGGCTTGCGCCACGGCGGCGCCGGCGCGCTGCCTGCGATGTTGCCGCAGCGCGCGCATCCGGGGTAGGGGTCTTGCCGGCGCTTGCGGTCATGCGCCGATAAAATGGCAGGTTACCCAGCAGGAACCCGAACATGACCCCGACCGAAGCCCGACTGCGCGAACTGCTCGAGCGCCGCATCCTGATCCTGGACGGCGCGATGGGCACGATGATCCAGCGCTACAAGCTGGACGAGGCCGCCTTCCGCGGCGAGCGCTTCGCGGACCTCGACCACGACGTCAAGGGCAACAACGAGCTGCTGTCGATCACGCAGCCGCAGGTGATCCGCGAGATCCACGACAAGTACCTGGCCGCCGGCGCCGACATCGTCGAGACCAACACCTTCGGCGCCACCACGATCGCGCAGGCCGACTATCGGCTGGCGCACCTGGCGCGCGAGATGAACCTGGCGTCGGCGCGGCTGGCGCGCGAGGCCTGCGACGCGTACTCGACGCCCGAGCGCCCGCGCTTCGTGGCCGGCGCGCTCGGCCCGCAGCCCAAGACCGCATCGATCTCGCCGGACGTCAACGACCCTGGCGCGCGCAACGTCACCTTCGACGAGCTGCGCGAGGCCTACCGCGAGCAGACCGAGGCGCTGATCGAGGGCGGCGCGGACCTGCTGCTGGTCGAGACCATCTTCGACACGCTCAACGCCAAGGCCGCGCTGTTCGCCATCGACGAGGTCTTCGAGGCGCGCGAGGCGCAGGGCCTGCCGCGGCTGCCGATCATGATCTCCGGCACCGTCACCGACGCCTCCGGGCGCATCCTGTCGGGCCAGACGGTGGAGGCTTTCTGGAACTCGGTGCGCCACGCGCGCCCGCTCACCATCGGCCTGAACTGCGCGCTTGGCGCGGCGCTGATGCGGCCCTACGTCGAGGAACTGTCGGCCAAGGCCGACACCTTCATCTGCGTCTACCCGAACGCCGGCCTGCCCAACCCGATGTCCGACACCGGCTTCGACGAGACGCCCGAGGTCACCTCCGCACTGCTGGCGGAGTTCGCGCAGGCGGGCTTCGTCAACGTCGCCGGCGGCTGCTGCGGCACCACGCCGGAGCACATCGCCGCCATCGCGCGGGCGATCGACGGCACCGCGCCGCGCCGGGTGCCGCAGCGCCCGCCCGCGCTGCGCCTGTCGGGGCTCGAGGCCTTCAACGTCGACGCGGAGTCGCTGTTCGTCAACGTCGGCGAGCGCACCAACGTCACCGGCAGCAAGGCCTTCGCGCGGATGGTGCTCGCGGGCAACTACGACGAGGCGCTCGCGGTGGCGCGCCAGCAGGTGGAGAACGGCGCCCAGGTCATCGACGTGAACATGGACGAGGCGATGCTCGACAGCGTCGCCGCGATGAGCCGCTGCCTGAACCTGATCGCTTCCGAGCCGGACATCGCGCGGGTGCCGATCATGATCGACAGCTCCAAGTGGGCGGTGATCGAGGCCGGCCTGAAGTGCGTGCAGGGCAAGGGCATCGTCAACTCGATTTCGATGAAGGAAGGCGAGGAGGAGTTCCTGCGCCAGGCCCGGCTGTGCCGCCGCTACGGCGCCGCGGTGATCGTGATGGCCTTCGACGAGCAGGGCCAGGCCGACACCTTCGCGCGCAAGACCGAGATCTGCGCGCGCGCCTACCGGCTGCTCACCGAGGTGGTGGGCTT
>JBKHVS010000198.1:0-4606 GCA_046569945.1 Gammaproteobacteria bacterium
TGGAGCCTCGGGCTCCCCGATGCCGATTTTCCCCTGGCCCTGGCTGCACTCGGTGCGCTGGCGGCAGTGCCGCCGCGCGGCCTGGGCGCCGCCTGGGGTGCGGATGCCTGGCGCATCGAGGCGCTGGGCGCCGTGCTGGCCGAGGCCCGCCAGCCATCCACCGGCATCCTGCGCTGGACCGTGGCGCCGGTGTCCGCTCGCTCGCACGTGCCGCGCTTGCGGGTGCTGGCGCCGGGCGCGGCACGGCCGCGCGTGGTCGACGCGCCTGACGCGCGCGTGCTGGCGCAGGTCTGGCGGGACTTCGTCGGCGGTCTTCCGGACACCGACCGATGGACGCCGCGGGGGCCGCGCCTGGCAGTGGCGGCCGCGGCACGGGCGCTGCCGCATGCGATGGACTTCGCGCGGCTGCTGCTGCGCCGCGACGTGGGCGCCTCGGGCGTCTTCATCGACGAGGCCTTCGGTGCCGACGGCCGCATCGACTGGCGCTGGCCCTTCACCATCGCCACCTTGCCGGGCGATCCGCTCGCGGATGCACTGGCGCGCCTGCAGGCGAACCTCCCCACCGATTCCTGGCCCTTCCGTTACCGGGTGGCCTCCCGGGACGCGGCGCGCGCCGAGATCCTGGTGGTGGGCGCGGAGGTCGATCGCGCGCTGGCGCGGCTGCTCGAGAGCGGGCTCGCCCTCAGTTGCTGCCTGGTGGTCGTGGCGGGGCTGGGCCGGGAGTCGGTCGCTTCGGCACTGCCGCTGTTGCGGGCGCTCGCTTCGCGGGTGTCGGCAGAGGGCGTGGCGGTGGTCGATCCGGCGGCCTTGTCCGCGGATTTTCCGGAGCGGCTGGAATACTTCGCCCATGGCCTGTCGCACAACCGGCCGCTGGACGTGGCGCTGGCCGGAGGATTCGGCGAAGGCCTGCTGCTGATGCTGGGCCGCGACCTGCTGGCGGTGAGCCGGCTGCAGTCGACGATGAAGCGGGCGGTGGAGCGGCTGAAGGGCTTGCCGCCAGGCAAGGGGCTCGAGCTCTCGACCCGTTCCCTGCAGCGCCTGCGGCTGCCGGAGGAGCGGATGCGGTCGGCGCCACCGCCACCGCCACCGCCTCCGCGACCGCCACCGCCCTCTGCACCAGCATCACCACCGGCGCCTTCGATACCGTCATCGCCGCCTCGGCCCCCGCGGGCACCTTCGCCGCCCTTGCCACCCGGGGAGCCGCAGGCCATGGTCGCACCGGACGATCTTGCCGAAGCGATCGATTCGTCGAGCGGCACCTACGGCTACGACCACGAGAGCGGCGAAGCCTCGGCGGTTTCGGAGCTGAACCGGCGGCTGCAGCGCGAGGAGATCGAGACCACGCGGCGCGCGGCGGTGCCGCGCCACGTCCACCAGCGCAGCTTCCGCCACGAAGCCGGCGAAGAGGCGGAGGAGCGCGTGGGCTACGTGGTGGGCGAGCCGGTGCTGCTGCAGGTCTTCATCGGGCCGCTGCGCGAGGGCGGCATCGCTGCGCCCACCGCTTTCCCGGAGGAGCGGCTGCCGGAGGCCGAGTCGCACGAGCTGGACGTGGTCTTCCACGAACCGCGCCAGATGGACCAGCCGCTGATGGGCGGGCTGACGCTGCCGCGCAGCGGCGACAGCGACAGCGCGGAGTTCGTCTTCACGCCGCGCGAAGAGGGCGACTTCGAGGGCCGGATCACGGTGCTGCACCGGGGGCGCGTTCTGCAGACCGTGCTGCTGCACACGCGGGTCTATCGGGCCGCGCACCTGAAGCCCTCGGATGGGCAGGGCATCCGCCTGGGCGATGTGCTGGAGGTGCGGCAGGACTGGTCGGACCTGGCCAGGCGGCGGCGCTTCGACCTGGCGGTCGTCCACAACCATTCGGCCGACGGGCGGTCCACGCTGACGGCCGTGGAAGGCGCCGATGCCTGGGCGACCCGCCTCGACGGCATCGAGCAGCCGGTGCGCAAGCTCAACGACCTGCTCTCGGGCGTGGCGCACAGCGTGCTCGATCATGGCGACGGCCTGGACCAGGGCGAAAACCCGAAGCTGCTGGTCGGGCTGGCGCGCGTTGGCGCTAACCTCTACTCGCTGCTGTACCGCGACCAGCTGAAGGCGCTTGCCAGCGAGGGCTTCGACGTCGGCGACGAAACGGTGACGCACGTGCAGGTGGTGAGCGCCCGGCCCGATGCGGTGGTGCCGCTGGAGTTCCTCTACGACTACAACGCGCCCGACCCGGATGCCACGGTCTGTCCGCAGCATCGGCAGGCGCTCGAGGAAGGGCGCTGCCCGGCCGACTGCGCGCGGCGCAGCGCAGCGCGCCGCCACGTCTGCCCGATGGGCTTCTGGGGGCTGAAGAAGGTGATCGAGCGCCATCTCTTCGACCCGAAGGCGATGGCGGCGGCGCCGGCCGGGGCCGAGGTGCTGGTGCGGGTGGAGGCCGTGGAGGGGCGCGACCGGCTCGACCTGAGCTCGGGCGCGCTCGTGGGGCACAGCACCGAGGTGAAGCCGGGCGAGGTGAGTACGCTGGTCTCGGGGCTGCTGCCCGGGGTGTCGCGCGGGGTGGCGCTGGTGAAGGACTGGGACGAGTGGATGGCCGCAGTCGGCAAGCACCGTCCGGCGCTGCTGGTGGCCTTCCCGCACAACGAGGGCAAGGAGGAGGACGTGCTGCTGGAGATCGGCGGCGCGAAGCTCTACACCCTCGACCTGCCGGCCGATTACGTGCGCGCCGATCCGGCTGCCACCCCGGTGGTCTTCCTGCTGGGCTGCGACGTGGCCGGCACCGCGCAGGACTTCTCCAGCCATGTGCGCTACTTCCGCCAGGCGGGCGCGGCGGTGGTGGTGTCGACCATCGCCACCGTGTTCGGGCCGCATGCGGTTCGGGTGGGGGAGGCCATCCTGGAGGGGCTGCTGGCAGCGACCGCCGCGGCGGCTGCACCGCCTGGCGTCCAGCTGCCCGGCGTCCAGCCGCCCGTAGCGCGCATCGGCGAGGCGCTGCGCGATGCCCGCCGCGCGGCCCTGCTCGAGAGCCTGCCGATGGCGATGTGCGTGGTGGCCTTCGGGGACGCAGACTGGCGGCTGTGAGCAGGGCGGACCGGCGTCGGTGATCGCCACGAATTCGCGTGGGGATCGCCGTCCGAGGATTTCAATCGACGCGGACACAGGGGCCGCGAAAGGGAGTGCACATGGCCGGCGAGTTCTTTCGCATCGAAATGCTGCCCGCGCTGCACGGCGATTGCCTGGTGGTCGAATGGGGCGACGAGCGCCGCACCCGCCGGATGCTGATCGACGGCGGCCCCATCGGCGCCTTCGGCGCACTGTAGGCGCGGGTCGACGCGCTGCCTGCGGGCGACCGCCGCTTCGAGCTGGTGGTGCTCAGCCACGTCGACACCGATCACATCGACGGCATCATCCGGCTGTTCGCCATTCCGCCGCCCTGGCCTTTCGTGGTGAAGGACGTCTGGTTCAACGGCTGGCGGCACCTGGAGAAGGCGCACGGCCTTCTGGGCGGCAAGCAGGGCGAGTACTTCAGCGCGCTGCTGGCGCGGCGGCTGGATCCGGGCAGCTGGAACGGCGCTTTCGAGGGCGGCCCGGTGGTGGTGACCGCGGAGGGCGAGCTGCCCGAGCGCACGCTGCCCGGCGGGATGAAGCTGACGCTGCTGTCGCCTTCTCCGCAGAAGCTCGAGCGGATGCGCAAGGCCTGGCGCAAGGATCTGGGCGACGCGATCGAGCCCGGCGACCTCGAGGCCGCCTGGGAGCTGCTGGCCGGGCGCAAGCAGTACCTGCCGGGGCAGGGCCTGCTGGGCACCACGCCCGAGCTGGACGCGCTGCTGGAGAAGCAGTCGCGGCCGGACAACGCTGCGGCCAACGGCTCGAGCATCGCCTTCCTGGCGGAGTTCGGCGGCCGCAGCTGCCTGTTCCTGGCGGATGCGCATCCGGACTGCGTCTGCGAATCGCTCTCGCGTCTGCTGCGGGCGCGCGGGCTGGAACGCCTGGTGGTCGATGCGGTGAAGGTGTCGCACCACGGCAGCCGCGGCAACACCACCGACGAGCTGCTTTCGAAGGTGGAGAGCCCGCGTTTCCTGTTCAGCACCAACGGCGCGCAGTTCGGCCATCCGGACCGCGAGGCGGTGCAGCGGGTCATCGGCCGCACCACGCAGCTGCGGCCGAAGCTGTACTTCAACTACGAGAGCGAGGAGAACCGCGAGTGGGCCTGCGAGCGGTTGCAGGACGAGCTGCAGTACGACGCGGTGTACCGCGCCGACGATGCGGCGTCGCTGGTGGTGGAGCTCTAGGGCCCTTCGCCCTCACCCCGGCCGGGCGCCGGGCCGGGTGTTCACCATTGCGCACAGGGCGGCGGTCAGCACCGCCAGGCCGATCTGCAGCGCATAGACCGTGTCGAAGTCTTCGCGCTGCACGCTGTCGTGGCCGAGCAGCAGCACGATGATCGCAACGCCGATGACCGAGCCGATCTGCCGGGTAGCCTGGTTGACGGCGCTGCCCACCGCATAGTGCTTTGCCGGCAGCCTGCTGACGGCGGCGGCCGACAGCGATGGCAGCACCAGGCCCACGCTGACGCCGCTCATCATCAGGCCGGGCAGCCAGTGCATCAGGTACGAGGGCT
>JBKHVS010000199.1:0-4568 GCA_046569945.1 Gammaproteobacteria bacterium
TGGAGGCCGTGGCCTCGCTGGTGCAGGCAGTCAACGACGCTGCGCCGCGCGTGCGGGTGCTGGTCACCAGCCAGGCGCCGCTCAGGTGCACACACGAGCGGGTGTTCCGGCTCGGCACGCTGTCGCTGCCGTCATCGCCCGCACTGGACGACGTGCAGCGCAGCGGCGCGGTGCAGCTGCTGGCGCATCGCATCCAGGCAGCGGCGCCGCACTTCGAACTGACCGAGGCCAACGCCGCGCGGGTGGCAGCCTTGTGCCAGCGGCTGGACGGAATCGCGCTGGCGCTCGAGCTGGCCGCCGCGCGCGTGCCTCTGCTCGGCCTGGACGGTCTGCTGGCGAGGCTGGACGAGCGTTTCGAGGTGCTGACGGGCGGCTCGCGGCTCAAGCTGAAACGTCACCAGACGCTGCGCGCGGCGCTCGCCTTCAGCCATGGCCTGCTGACGGCCGACGAACAGGCGGTGTTCCGACGCCTGGGCGCCTTCGCCGGCAGCTTCTCCGCCGAGTGCGCTCAGGACGTGGCGGCCGGCGAGAGCATCCACCGATGGGCCGTCCTCGACCACCTCGGCGCGCTCGTCGACAAGTCCTTCGTGCTCGCCGACGCCGGCGATCCGCCGCGCCTGCGGCTGCTGGAAACCACCCGGGCTTATGCGCTGGAGAGCCTGGCGCAGGCGGGCGAGACGGCCGCCGTGCTCGAGTGCCACGCGCGTGTATTCGGGCGGCTGCTGGAGGCGGCGGCGCAGGACTACTGGCTGCTGTCGGACGCCGCCATGCTGGAGCGCTACTGGCCCGACCAGGCCAACCTGCGTGCGGCGATGGACTGGGCGCTGGCGCATGACCCCGAACTGGCGGTGCGCATGGTGGGCGACGCCGGCCCCCTGTGGCGCGAGGCGCTGTCGCAGCAGCCCGAGGGCGCGCGCTACTGCGCCGCGGCACTGGCCTGCGTCGGCGAGCGCACACCGCTTCAGGCGCACGGGCGCCTCTTGCATACCCACGCGTGGATGCTGATCTGGTCGCAGCAGCAGCGCGCCCGCGCCGCCGCCCAACAGGCGGCGGCCCTGCTGCGGCAGGTCGACGATCCAGCCACGCTGGGAATGACGCTGCTGCTGCTGATCCCCGGCACCACCGCGCCCGACGCGCAGCAGGAGGCGGTCCTCGACGAGATGCGGCGGCTGCACGACCCGGGCGCGCCGCCGCGCGTGCGTGCGCAGTTGCTCAGCGCCAGCGCGCGCCTGGCGATGGGGGCCTGCCGCTACGACGAGGCCATGGACTTGTACGGCCAGGCGCGTGCCCTGCTGTCCGTCTGCGGCGCCACGCAATGGGAAGGCGTGCTGGCCTGGACGATGGGCAGCATAGCCATCACCATGGGCGAGCTGGACTTCGCGGTCGACACACTGCGCGACACGGCCAGCCGGCTGGATGCGCTGCCCACCCGCGGCATCTTCCTGGCCTTCTCGCTTGGCAGCCTGGCGACTGCCCATCTCTTCCGCTCTGACGCAGCCGCGGCTCGAGAGGCGCTGGCTCGCGCCGCGCCGCTGATCGTTCGCTACGACCTCGGCAGCCGATACGCAGCGACCGCCGCCTGCCTGGCCGCCCAGGAGCGGCGCTGGCCGGCAGTGGCGATGCTGCTGGGTTACGGGCAGGCGGCGTCGAGCGTGTCCGGCGTGGATGCCGAGGAGCCGGCGGAACTGAGCGCCAGGGCGCAGGCCATGCAGGAACTGGCCGCGAATGCCGCTGCAGCCCAGGTCGCCGCCTGGATGGCGGCCGGGGCGGCACTGGAGACAGAGGCGGCGTACGCGCTGGCGCTGGAACAGGCCGAGGGCTGAACGCAAGCCCTCCCACGTCGGGCAGGCTCACGCCCGACGGTGGATGCAGGCCCGCTTCTCGCGTAGAGTCTTGCACCCGTCGACTCCGGAACCTGGACCGGCTAGAGCGATGAACCACAAGCGCAAGAAACCGAAGAACGCCCGCGCGGGCTGCCTGCTCTGCAAGCCGCACAAGATGAACGGCGCCAAGCCTCACGTCTGCGGGTTCGCGGGCTGGCGGCGCCAGTACCATGCGGACGCGGACCTCAGGGCCAGGACAGGCACGGCCTGAACCCGGCGGAGGGGCTCAGCGCTTGCGCCGACCCGCCGCCGCGACGCCCACCAGGCCCAGGCCAAGCAGTGCGAGCGAGGCGGGTTCGGTGACGCTGACCGAGAGGTCCCTCGCGAACCAGCGGGTGAGGTCGCCGTCGAGGCGGGTCTCACCCGCGCTTCCGTACACACTTCCCAGTCCGAAAAGGGCCATGACCCCGGAAGTCCATGAACCGTCGAGCAGATCGAGCCCAGACAGCGAGTAACACGCGTCGGACGTGCAATCCGTTCGCGAGAACAGAAGCCCTCCACTGAGCGCGTCGGGAATCCGGGTGCTCAGGGTCACACTCCCAGGCTGGAAATAGGCGCCCGTTGCGGTGCTATTCGCGGGCAGGGAGAACACCTGTCCGCCGACTTGGACGCTGAAGGACTGGACCGCAGCGCCGTAGCGCGCCGTGGTGTTGGCCTGGCCAAGGTCCGCATTGCGGCTGCTGGAACCGGCGGTCAGCGGGCTGCCATCGTCGTAGACCAGCGAGCCCTCGAAGGCGTCGCCGGCGGAGATGCCGTCGAAGAAACCGGATTCATCGGTGTTGAAGACGCGGGTCAGCGTCCCGCTGAAATCCACCTGCACCAGCGCCGCATGAGCTCCCTGCACCCAGAGGGCCATCGCCAGCGTTCCCAGGATCTTCTTCTTCATTCTCGCCTCGCTCGTCGGTGGTCGTGTGCGCCCCCCCCCAAGGAGACGCCCGAAGCGTGGAAGCAAGATCCGGACCCGATGCAGGAAAGCGCCACGGGGCAAGGCACTCCGCGATCGCAGCGACACGGGCCGGGCGGCCGCGTAAGAAAAGCCGACAGCGCCCGCCGCTCGAGGCGGCTACCGAGACGGCGCCACGATCAGCGCTCGTACAGCGCCAGCCTCGCGCGCAGTTCGCGCACCTCGTCCATCAGGTCCACCACCAGTGCAGCGAGCTGCGGGTCGGCCTCGAAGCGGGCCTCGATCGAGGCAATCTGGCGCGCCCGCCACAGTGCTGCGCTCGACAGGTAGCAGACGCCTTCGCGCCACTCGGCCAGCAGGGTCTCGCCATGGACGTGGCCCAGCACCCAATCGACGCTGACGCTGCACAGGCGGGCGATCTCGTCGATGCGCAGCATCTCGCCCTCGATGATCTCGAGCTCTCCGATCGGGTCGGGCGGGAAACCTGGCGACATGCTCGTCTCCTTCGATTCGGTGGGTTGCGGCTCAGGCCGGGCGCGGATCGAAGCCCGGATATGCCTTCGCCAGCGCTTCCCAGGCGGCCTTCTGCTCGGCGGTCACAGCGCTGGGTACTGCGATGTCGAGCTCCATCAGAAGGTCGCCCGGCCGCGCCCCCGGGATGCCCTTGCCCCGGATGCGCAGCTTGCGCCCCGCCACCGAGCCGGCCGGCACCGTCACCGAGATGCGGCCCGCGGGCGTGCGCACCGTGATCTCGCCGCCGAGCGCCGCCTCCCAGGGGGTGACCGCCACCCGCATGTGCACGTCCCGGCCGCTGACCCGATGATGCGAGTCGGGGCGGATGCGGACCTTCAGGAAGAGGTCGCCGGCCGCGCCGCCGCCGAAGCCCGGATGGCCCTGGCCGGCCAGGCGCATCAGCTGCCCCTCGGCCACGCCCGCGGGAATCTTCACGTCGAGGGTGTGCACCTCGGGAACCGCCCTGCCGTGGGCGTCGATGCGCATGCCCTCCAGGCGAAGGGTGCGTTCGCTGCCCCTATAGGCCCCCTCGAGGTCGATCGCGAGCTCCGCGTGCTGGTCCTCGCCACGCCAGGACTCCGGGCCGTGCCCGGCATGGGAGGCGCTGCGGCGTGCGCGCGCGCGCGCGGCGCGCCCGAACAGCTCTTCGAAGAACTCGCTGTGATCCTGACCGAAATCGCCGCCGTGGAAGCCCCATCCAGCCTCGCCCGCGCCTCCGCCACCGCCGGCGCCATGCGCGCCCGAGCCCTGCCCCCAGCCCGGCGGCGGACGCACGTCGTCGGCGCTGCGCGCGCCCTGCGCCCAGGCCTGGTGCCCCACCTGGTCGTAGACCGCGCGCTTCTCGGGATCGGACAGGACTTCGTTGGCCTCGTTGATCTCCGCCATGCGCCGCGCGGCATCGGCCTCCTTGCTGACGTCGGGATGGTACTTGCGCGCCAGCCTCCGATAGGCCTTCCGGATGTCGTCCTGGCTGGCCTCCCTGGCGACGCCGAGCTTCGCGTAGTAATCGGGAATCTGCATGCACAGTACCTCTTCAGGATCGGCCGCCGCTCGAGCGCGGCCGACCCTTTACCGGCTCACTTGATCACCTGGCGCGATACCGAGAGATATTCGGCGCCATGGCGCAGGACCTTCTCGCGCTCCATCTTCTCGGAGGCCTTGTACAGGCCCTCCAGCGTGTCGGCCAGCGCGCCGAGCTCCTTGCGGAGCTTCTCGAGGCCGTTCTCCATCGTGTAGGTGAGCTGGTGGATCTCGGCGATGGCGACGTC
>JBKHVS010000200.1:0-4477 GCA_046569945.1 Gammaproteobacteria bacterium
CGGGCATCGCTGAGCCACCGTTTCCGGTGCCGGGCCCGCGCCCGGCCGGAAACGACATCGAACCGAACCGAGCCTGCCCTTGAGCGCCCTGCCGATCACACACGACCCGCTGGCCGAATGGCGGCAGCGTGCCGAACCCTGGTACCTGCCGGTGGCCGATGAGGTGGCCTCCTTCGAGGCCGCCTACGCGCTGCGGCTGCCGGTGCTGCTCAAGGGCCCCACCGGCTGCGGCAAGACCCGCTTCGTCGAGCACATGGCCTGGCGGCTGGGCCGCCCGCTGGTCACCGTCAGCTGCCACGAGGACCTCACGGCGGGCGACCTCGTCGGCCGCTGGCTGCTCGACGCCGAGGGAACTCGCTGGCACGACGGGCCGCTGACGCTGGCCGCGCGCCACGGTGTGCAGGTGCGCTTCGAGGTCGCGGACTGCGACGGCTACGCCTGGCGCGAGGGCGCCTTCGATGGCGTCGCCGCGATCTTCGTGCAGTTCGCCGATCCGCCGACGCGGGCGCGGCTGTTCGAGAACATGAAGCGCGCGCTGCGTCCGGGCGGCACGCTGGTGCTCCAGGGCTACACGCCCAGGCAGCTGGACTATCGCACCGGCGGCCCTCCGATCGCCTCGCATCTCTACACCGAGGCGATGCTGCGCGAGGCCTTCGCCGACATGGACATCGTCGAACTGCGCGAGTACGAGGCCGATGTCGCCGAGGGCACCGGCCACCTCGGCCATTCCGCGCTGATCGGCCTCGTGGCGCGGCGCCGCTGACAGGGAGACTGTTCCGCAATGACCCGATCGATCCCCCAGGACCTTCCCTTCACCTGCGAGAAGCGACCCGCCATGGGCACGCTCGGCATGGTGGTCACCAATCATCCGCTGGCCAGCGCCGCGGGCGCCGAGATGCTTGCCGCGGGCGGCAATGCGATCGACGCCGCGGTGGCTTCGCTGTTCGCGCTCAGCGTGGTGGAGCCGATGATGGTCGGCATCGTCGGCGGCGGCATGGCGCACCTTCGCCTTGCCGACGGACGCCACCTGGTCATCGACGGCATGGCCTGCGCGCCCGGCTCGGCAGGCGCCGACGCCTTCCGGCCGGTGTCCGACGGCCCGCCCGACTACATGGAGACCGAAGGCAGGGAGAACGCGGTCGGCGCGAAGTCCGTCGCGGTGCCGGGCACCCTGGCCGGCTGGTGCGACGCGGCGCAGCGCTTCGGGCGGCTGCCGCTGGCGGACCTGATCGAGCCCGCGATCCGACTGGCGCGCCGCGGCTTCGCGGTCACTCCGTACCTCTCCGGCTGCATCTCGGAATGCGCGGCCGACCTGCTCGCCGACGCCGAGATTTCGCGCCGCTTCCTGCCCGGCGGGCGGCCGCTGCAGGCGGGCGATCGCCTGGTGGCGGCCGACTACGCGCACACGCTCGAGGTGATCGCGAAGGAGGGCGCCGCGGCCCTGCACGGAGGCAGCCTGGGGCGGGCCATCGTGGACCACCTCGCACGGCGGGGCGGCTGGCTGTCGATGGAAGACCTCGCCGGCTACCGGCTCATCGACCGGGAGCCGGTGCGCGGCAGCTATCGCGGGCACGAGGTGATCGGCCCGCCGCCGCCCTCTGCGGGCGGCGTTCACGTGCTGCAGATGCTGTCCATCCTCGAGGGCTTCGACCTGCGCGCGATGGGCTTCGGTTCGGCAGATTCCATGCACCTGCTGGCCGAGGCGCTGAAGATCGCCTTCGCCGACCGGGCCGCTGCCACCGCCGATCCGGCCTTCGTCGACGTGCCGGTGGAGCGCCTGCTTTCCGCCGATTACGCGGCGCAGCGCCGCGCGGAGATCGATCCCCGCCGCGCCCGCGCCTGGAGCGCCGGCGTCGCGTCCTCCGAGTCGGCCAACACCACGCATGTCACCGTGGCGGATGCCGCCGGCACCATCGTGGCGACGACGCAGACCATCAACAGCCTGTTCGGCGCCCGGATCATGATCCCCGGCACCGGCATCGTCCCGAACAACTACATGTACCTGTTCGACCCGCACCCGGGCAAGGCACTGTCGATAGCACCCGGCAAGCGGGTCACCACCTCGATGGCGCCGACCATCGTGCTGCGCGACGGACGGCCCCGCTACGTGCTGGGGCTGCCCGGCGGCCTGCGCATCTTCGGTTCGGTGATGCAGGCGATCGTCAACCTGCTGGAGCACGGCATGACAATCCAGCAGGCGGTGGAGGCGCCGCGGCTCTGGACCCAGGGCCAGGAGGTGGAGGTGGAGGACGGGCTGCCCGAGGCGGCGCTCGAGGCGCTTCGCGCGCGCGGCCATGTGCTGGCCCCGATGCCGCACGTGGGCGGCGGGATGAACGGGATCTGCTTCGACGACGACGGCAGCATGACCGGAGCGGCCTGCTGGCGCGCCGACGGCACCGCGGTCGGGCTGGGCGGCGGGCTGGCGCGCGCGTCGACCCGCTTCTGGCCGGATGCCCCGGGCGCGAAGGCCGACGAACCGGACTAGCCGCTGCCCGCCCGGCCGTCGTGCGCGCCGGCGTCCGTGCCTGCGCGCCTGCGCTCAGCGCTTGCCGATATCCTGCAGCTGGCGCTGCAGCGCCAGCCGGTCCAGCGAGCGGATCGGCAGCACCAGCAGGTATTCGATGCGCCGCTTCAGCACCATCGCGGTGTCCCAGAACACCTTGGCCTTCTGCTCGTCGCTGCCCTTGAACTCCACCGGATCCGGCACGCCCCAGTGCGCGGTCAGCGGCTGGCCGGGCCAGACCGGGCAGACCTCGCCGGCCGCGCGGTCGCAGACGGTGAAGACGAAGTCCATCGCGGGTGCGCCCGGCTCGGCGAATTCCTGCCAGTCCTTGCTGCGATAGCCCTCGGTGGGCAGCCGCATCGCGGCCAGGGTCTTCAGCGCGACGGGGTTCACCGATCCCGCCGGATGGCTGCCGGCCGACCAGGCGCGGAAGCGGTCGCCGCCGAGCGCGTTCAGCAGCGCCTCGGCGATGATCGAGCGGGCGGAATTGCCGCTGCAGACGAACAGCACGTTGTAGGTCTTGTCACTCACAGGGGAGCTCCTGGGGGGTCTGGACGGGGCCGGCGGCTGGGCGGACTCAGGCAGGCGGAATCAGGCGCGCGCGCCCTTGTGCACCGGCAGCGCGAGGGTCACCAGCCAGCAGGCGATCAGCATCGCCGCCGAGCCCGACAGCGACCAGCCCAGCCCGCCCCACTGGTAGAGCAGGCCGGAGAGCAGCGTGCCGAAGAACCGGCCGAGCGCGTTGGCTGCGTAGTAGAAGCCGACGTCCTCGGCGGCCTTCTCCGAGCCGGCGTAAGCGAGGATCAGGTAGGAGTGGACCGAGGAGTTCACCGCGAAGGCGAAGCCGAAGATGCCCAGGCCGACCACCACCACCCACTCCAGCGCGGGCACCTCGAGGGCGACCAGCACGGCCAGCGCCATCGGCACCAGCGCAAGCCCTGCGGACCACCAGCGCGCGGCGGGTACCTCGCTGCTCAGCCCATCGGCGCTGCGGCGCACCAGCGCGGGGGCCATCGCCTGCACCGCGCCATAGCCGATGGTCCACAGCGCCAGGAAGCCGCCCACCATGGTGAAGGTCCAGCCGGACGCGTAGAGGAAGACCGGCACGCCGACCACGAACCAGACGTCGCGCGCGCCGAACAGCGCCACGCGCGCCGCGGCCAGCAGGTTGATGCCGCGGCTCTTGGCGAACAGCTCCCTGGCCGACTTCGAGGCCTTGCTCTTGCCCATCAGAGGCGGGACGAAGAGCAGCACGCCGGCCAGCACCACGGCGAGCAGCGCGGCCATCGCCCAGAGCGCGCCGCGGAAGCCGAGCAGGTCCAGCAGCAGCCCGCCCAGGAAGAAGCCCACGCCCTTCATCGCGTTCTTGCTGCCGGTGAACCAGGCCACCCAGCGGAAGAGCTGCCCCGATGCCTCGCCTGCGGTCAGCTTGATCGCGGACTTGCTCGCGGTCTTGGTGAGGTCCTTGGCCACGCCGCAGACGCCCTGCGCCACCACCACCCAGGCCACCGACATCGCGGCGCTCCAGCCGGGGGAGAGCATCGACAGCAGCAGGAAACCCACGATCTGCGTCGACAGCCCCACCGAGAGCATGCGCGCGATGCCGTAGCGGGTGGCGAGCCAGCCGCCCACCAGGTTGGCCAGCACGCCGGCGGCCTCGTAGAGCAGGAACAGGAAGGCCAGCGTGAAGGGCGAGTAGCCGAGCCGGTAGAAGTGCAGCAGCACCAGCATCCGCAGCGCGCCGTCGGTGAGCGTGAAGCCCCAGTAGGAGGCCGTCACGATCGCGTAGTTGCGCGCCGCGGCGCGCGCCGCGTCGGTGGGGGCGGGCGCCGGGCTCGCCGCTTGCGCCTGTCGCTGCGTCATTTCAGAGGCCGCGGCCGCGGACGTGGCAGGCCAGGTCCACCATCCGGCAGGCGTAGCCCATCTCGTTGTCGTACCAGGCGTAGACCTTGAGCAGCGTGCCGTCGGTGACCA
>JBKHVS010000201.1:0-4467 GCA_046569945.1 Gammaproteobacteria bacterium
TTTCGGCCGCATCTGCGGCCGGCGGCGACGACCGTCCGGCGTGTCAATCAATCCGGAACACACACTTGAACACTTCCACTGAAACGGCCGCCCCCCTGCCACCGAAAGCTTCGCCCAACTCTTCGAGGAGTCGCTCTCCAAGCAGGAGATGCGCGCAGGCGAAGTCATCACCGCCGAGGTGGTGCGCATCGACCACAACTTCGTCGTCGTCAACGCCGGTCTGAAATCCGAGAGCTACATCGACATCGAGGAATTCCAGAACGACCGCGGCGAGCTCGAGGTCAAGGAAGGCGATTTCGTCTCCGTCGCGATCGACGCGCTGGAGAATGGCTACGGCGAGACGCGCCTGTCGCGCGACCGCGCCAAGCGCCTGGCGGCCTGGATCAGCCTGGAGAAGGCCCTGGAGTCCGGCGACCTCGTGTCCGGCACCATCACCGGCAAGGTCAAGGGCGGCCTGACCGTCATGAGCAACGGCATCCGCGCGTTCCTGCCGGGTTCGCTGATCGACATGCGTCCGGTCAAGGACACCACGCCGTTCGAGGGCAAGACCTTCGACTTCAAGGTCATCAAGCTCGACCGCAAGCGCAACAACGTCGTGATGTCGCGCCGTGCCGTCATCGAGCTCACCCAGGGCGAGGAGCGCGCGAAGCTGCTCGAGACCCTGCACGAGGGCGCGATCGTCAACGGCGTGGTCAAGAACATCACCGACTACGGCGCGTTCATCGACCTCGGCGGCATCGACGGCCTGCTGCACATCACCGACATGGCCTGGCGCCGCGTGCGTCACCCGTCCGAGGTGCTGTCGGTCGGCCAGGACGTCACCGCCAAGGTCCTCAAGTTCGACCAGGAGCGCAACCGCGTCTCGCTGGGCGTCAAGCAGCTGGGCGACGACCCGTGGGTCGGCATCGGCCGCCGCTACCCGCAGGGCACCCGCATGTTCGGCAAGGTCACGAACATCACCGACTACGGTGCGTTCGTCGAGATCGAGCCCGGCATCGAGGGCCTGGTCCACGTCTCCGAGATGGACTGGACCAACAAGAACGTCAACCCCGGCAAGGTCGTGCAGCTCAACGACGAGGTCGAGGTGATGGTGCTCGAGATCGACGAGGACCGCCGCCGCATCTCGCTCGGCATGAAGCAGTGCCGCGCCAACCCCTGGGAAGAGTTCGCCGACAACCACCGCAAGGGCGACAAGGTCAGCGGCACGATCAAGTCGATCACCGACTTCGGCGTGTTCATCGGCCTGCCCGGCGGCATCGACGGCCTGGTGCACCTGTCCGACCTCTCGTGGAACGCCACGGGCGAGGAGGCGGTGCGCAACTTCAAGAAGGGCGACGAGGTCGAGGCCGTGGTTCTGGCGATCGACACCGAGCGCGAGCGCATCTCGCTGGGCATCAAGCAGCTCGACGGCGATCCGTTCACCAGCTATGCCGGCAGCCACGAGAAGGGCGCCGTCATCAAGGGCATCGTCAAGAGCGTCGAGCCCCGCGGTGCGGTGATCGACCTCGGCGGCGACATCGAGGGCTACCTGCGTGCCTCCGAGCTCTCGCGCGACCGCGTCGAGGACGCCCGCAACCTGCTGAAGGAAGGCGACGAGGTCGAGGCGATGGTGATCAACGTGGATCGCAAGAACCGCTCGATCAGCCTGTCGATCAAGGCCAAGGACTCGGTCGAGACCGCCGAGACCCTGCAGCGCCTGGCCGCCGAGAGCAGTGCCGCCACCGGCACCACCAACCTCGGTGCCCTGCTGCGGGCCAAGCTCGACAGCCAGAAGGACCAGTAAGCGGCCTGCCGCTTCGCGCATCCTACCGTGGACAGAGACCATCCTTCCCCGGCGACGATGACCAAGTCGGAGCTCATCGCCCGACTCGCGGAGCGGTATCCCCAGCTGGTCGTCAAGGACGCCGAGTTCGCGGTGAAGACGATCCTCGATGCGATGGCCCGGACCCTGTCCGAGGGCCATCGCATCGAGATCCGCGGCTTCGGCAGCTTTGCCCTCTCTCACCGGCCGCCGCGCATCGGCCGCAATCCCAAGTCCGGCGAGCGCGTGCTGGTGCCCCAGAAGCGGGTGCCGCATTTCAAGCCGGGCAAGGAATTGCGCGAGCGCGTCGACGCGGCCCTCCGGGGCGAGGCCTGACTTGGTCGCCGCCCCCCTGCCAAAGCGGGGTTCCTGACCGATGCGCGTCGTCTCCTGGATCGTCCGGGCAATCCTGTTCCTCGCAGCGCTCGGTTTCGCGCTGTCCAACACCGCAGTCACCGAGCTGCGCTTCTTCGGCGTCGACCTGGTCTGGCGGGCCCCCCTCGTCATCTTCCTGCTGGCCTTCTTCGGGGCCGGCGCGGCCCTCGGGCTGCTGGCCGTCGTGCCCACGCTGTACCGGCAGCGCCGCGAGATCGGCAGGCTTCGCCGCGAAGTCCGCGCAACCGCGCGCCCGGCGCCCGCCGGCGGCGCTGCGGTCCAGCCGCCTTCGCCGGACGTTCCCGTCGTGACGGTCGGATCGACCGCGCGCTCCGACCTGCAGTGACCCTGGCTTCGGATGGAGATCGAATCCTGGTGGCTGCTCGCGATCCCGCTCTTCTTCGGGCTCGGCTGGTTCGCCGCCAGGCTCGACCTGCGTAGCGGCGGCGCGCGTCCCCGCGGCCCGCTGCCCGAGGCCTACTTCCGCGGCCTCAATTTCCTGCTCAACGAACAGCCTGACAAGGCGATCGACGCCTTCGTCGACGTGGTCCGGCTCGATCCCGAAACCGTGGAGCTGCACTTCGCGCTCGGCAACCTGTTCCGCCGGCGCGGCGAGACCGACCGCGCGATCCGCGTGCACCTGAACCTGGTGGAGCGCCGCGACCTCGACGCCCAGCAGCGCGAGCACGCCCTGTTCGAGCTGGGCCAGGACTACCTGAAAGCTGGCCTGCTCGATCGCGCAGAGGACGCCTTCAACCGGCTCGAGGGCAGCCGCTACGCGGCGGCGGCGCTGCACCACCGGCTCGAGATCGCGCAGATGGTGCGCGACTGGCCGCTGGCGATCGCCCACGCGGAGCGCCTGGAGCGCGACTGCGGCGAGCGCCACGGCCGCGACATTGCCCACTACCGCTGCGAGATGGCGGCGGCGGCGCTTGCACTGGGGACGTCCGACGGGCGCGAGACCGCGCGGCGCGAGATCGCCGCGGCCTCGGCTGCCGACCCGAAGCACCCGCGTCCGCCGCTGCTCGCTGGCGAGCTGGCCCGGGCGGAGGACGATCCCGCCGGTGCGATCGCCGCCTGGGAGCCGCTGGTGCGCGAGGCGCCCGCCTTCCTGGCGCTGGCGGCCGGCGACTGGCTCGCCGCCCATGCTGCCGTGGGCCGGTTCGACGCAGGCCTCGCCGCGCTCGAGCGGGTGCAGGCGGAGCATCCTGCGGTGGACACCTTCGCAGCCATCGCCGATGCGCTGGCGCGCGAGCGCAGCCAGGAAGAGGCGCTGGCCTGGGCGCGCGCGGGGCTGGAGCGCCAGCCCTCGCTTCTTGCGCTGGAGCGCCTGCTGGCGCTGCACGCGCCGCTGGCCGACGACGCGCGGCGCGGCGACATCGAACTCATGCAGCGCGTGGTGCAGCCGCAGGCCCGGCGGCTGGCGCGCTACGTCTGCCGGCACTGCGGCTTCAAGGCGCGCCAGTTCTACTGGCAGTGCCCGGGCTGCAGCCGCTGGGACACCTACGCACCGAAGCGAACCGAGGAGATCGAGCGCGGATGAACGCAGGCCAGGTCACCGGAATCGATTTCTCGAACGCCTCGATCCTCGTGGTCGGGGACGTCATGCTGGACCGCTACTGGTTCGGCGACGTGCAGCGGATCTCCCCGGAGGCGCCGGTGCCGGTGGTGCGCGTCACCCGCAGCGACGAGCGCCTGGGCGGCGCGGCGAACGTGGCGCGCAACGCCGCGGCGCTGGGCGCGAAGGTCGCGCTGGTCGGCGTGGTGGGCGACGACGAGCCTGGGCGCAGGATCGAGGCGATGGCCGGCGAGGCCGGAATCGCCTGCCGGCTCGCCCGCGACGCCGCGCTGCCCACCACGATCAAGCTGCGCGTGATCGGCCGCCAGCAGCAGCTGCTGAGGATCGACTTCGAGCAGGCGCCCGGCGACACCACGCTCGCCCGGAAGCTGGACGCCGTGCGCGAGCTGCTGCCCCGGACGCAGGTGCTGGTGCTGTCCGACTACGGCAAGGGCAGCCTGGCGCAGATCGAGGAGATCGTGCGCGACGCGCGCGAGGCCGGCAAGCTGGTGATCGTCGATCCCAAGGGCGACGACTACAGCCGCTACCGGGGCGTCACCGTGCTCACCCCCAACCGCGCCGAGCTGCGCGAGGTGGTCGGCGCATGGCGCGACGAGGCCGACCTGGCCGAGCGCGCCCAGCGGCTGCGCCGTTCTCTGGAGATCCGCTACCTGCTGCTCACCCGCTCGGAGGAGGGCATGACCCTGTTCTCCGACGAGGGCGAGGTGAGCGT
>JBKHVS010000202.1:0-4446 GCA_046569945.1 Gammaproteobacteria bacterium
CCGGCGTGGGCGAGCGGCGGGCGCAGGCGATCTGCGATTCGGTTTCGGCGATCCTGGATCGGCGGCGCAGCGCCCGGCGGCGCCCTGCGCCGGTGCCCGCCAGCGAAGAGCCCCCGATCGAACTGCTGCTGGACGTGGATCGCGAGTACCGCGAGAAGGCTGCTGCCGGAAAGCTGCCGAAGATCGCGCCCAGGCGCTTCAACCCTTCAGGGGAGGCCTGGCTTCCGGTGATGCACGCCGACCGCGACGGCTGGCATTTCACGGTGATGTACTCCAACACCGCCAGGGCGCACGACCTGCACAAGACGCACGACTGGGTGGTGATCTACTTCTATGACGACCAGCATGCCGAGCGCCAGCATACGGTGGTCACCGAGACGCGTGGCAGTCTCGAAGGCCTGCGCGTGGTTCGAGGCCGAGAGGCCGACTGCCTGCGGCAAGTCCGGCGATGACCACGCCGCGGCGCAGGTAGGTGGGATGGTCCAGCATGCGCAGGCTGGAGGCGGACAGGCCCTCGGGTCGGGCGGGGCGGTCGGCCGTGGCCAGGTTGGCATCCGCGATCAGGCCACGGAGGTACTTGGCGAGTCGAACGATGAAGCGGGTCATGTCAATCTCCGTCGGTGTTCGAGGACTGTATAGAAACACAGTTATTGGTGCAAGTACCGCGCGCCGACGGTGCCGCTGAGCATGGAGCGAACGACCGACATGCGCCCGGCCGCGATCAGGATCCGGCTCGCCAGGTTCCCGCGCGACGCCGAGCGCGTGCGAGGGCTGTTCGGGGAGTACGCCGACAGCCTGGGAGTCGATTTGTGCTTCCAGGGCTTCGAGGACGAGCTGGCCGGTCTGCCCGGCAAGTACGCTGCGCCCGGCGGATGCGTATTGCTCGCCTGGGCCGGCAGCGAGCCGGTGGGCTGCGTGGCGCTACGGCCGGTGGATGCCGAGCGCGCCGAGATGAAGCGGCTCTACCTGCGGCCAGCTGCGCGCGGTCTGGGCGTCGGGCGGCAACTGGTCGAGCGGATCTGCGAGCGGGCGCGTGGGGCGGGATATCGCTGGGTGTGCCTGGACACGCTGCCGGGCATGACGGCGGCCGCGCAGCTGTACCGCTCGATGGGCTTCGTGGCGATCGAGCCATACGTGTTCAATCCGATTCCAGGCGCGATGTTCATGGGCTTGAAGTGCGCATAATGTATATTATGTAAACTAACGAATCGAGATCATGTTGTCGACCGCCGGATGCCGCTGGTCGGCAGCCGATTGGCCTGCCGAGGCTCGGCGCTGCCAAATCCCTCCAGGATCACCCCGCTCCACTGCCTTCGCCAAGGCAGTCGCACTTGGTAACCGGAGGTTCTTGTGAAGCCCGAAGTCTTGCCATTCGAGCCGGTGAGCGTCGACGACGCGCGCAAGGCGCTGGAGAGCGCGGTCGTGGCGCCAGCACCTGCCCGCGATCCGAGCCTGCTGCGCGCGCCGCCGGACCCTGCGAGCCAGATCTTGTCCGACCGGGCGATTCGCTGGCTCTCGGAACTGCCCCCTGAGATCCGCCCGCCCGTCTTGCCCCGGGATTTCGTGCGAATTGCCAACCGCCTCGCCGAGACCTGGCAGGATCCCGACGCCTGCCTGAAGTACCTCGATTCGCTGCTTTTCAGCGATCGTCCCAGGAAACGCGGGTTTCCAGATCAGGTCGGGCTCGAGATCGCGAAGCTGCGCGAGCACCGGATGGAGCGCGCGGGTCTTCGTCCGGGGGGTGTCCACTCGGATGCCTGGGCCGAGGTCGAAGGCTTCCAGCGGATCGATCGCAGGGGCGCGGCGAAGCCCGTCTGAACGCTCGTTCGGAAGTGGCAGGCCTCGGGGTTGATCAGGCCGGGTGCCGCCGTCCCACCAGGAAGGTGTAGCCGTCCGGGCCGTAGTGCTCGGTGTGCTCGCGCCCTGCCTCCACCTCCAGGACATCGCCGGCCCGGTAGACCCGCGGCGCCTCGCCATTGCAGGCAATCGTGGCCGACCCGGCCAGCACCAGCGCTCGCACGTCGTAGGGATGGCTGTGCAGGTCGATCACGTGGTTGGGCTCGATCGTCTTCTCGACGATCTCCAGGTAGCCGTCGGCGATCAGCTCGCGCTTGAAGGCTTCGATGTCCATGGGTTCGGTCTCCTCGTCAGCGCCATTACGCGCTCTGCGCGCAAGCCATTCAGCATAGCGCCTGTCGGCTGATCCGATCTCGTTTCCCGGAGGCGCGGAGCGGCGCGCGTGCCGGTGTCTGCAGCGCCGCGGCATCGGTCCTCGCGCAGTCGCCGAAAAAGCGCGAAGATGCGAGCAATACCACTGCGCATTCGAGGAGCTTGCCATGAAGCCGGTCTCCGCCATCCTTCGCAACAAGCCGGACAACCGGGTCCACACCATCGGGCCCGACGAATCGGTGCTCGACGCCATCACGAAGATGGCGCGCGAGGGCATCGGCGCGCTGCTCGTCTGCGAGCCCGGCGGGCGCATCGTCGGCATCGTCACCGAGCGCGACTACGCCCGGAAGGTGATCCTGATGGGCCGCTCCTCGAAGGACACGGCGGTGCGCGAGATCATGACGCCCGACGTGATGTACGTGAGCCCCGAGCACACGAACGAGCAGTGCATGGCGCTGATGACCGAGCGCCGCCTGCGCCACCTGCCGGTGATGGGCGGCGGAAAGCTGGTCGGGCTGGTGTCGATCGGCGACCTGGTCAAGGACATCATTTCCGAACAGCAGTTCGTCATCGACCAGCTCCAGCACTACATCATGGGCGACCGCGCCTGAGCGGCGGCAAGGCCGCCGCGCGCAAGGTCGTCCGGGCCCTTCAACCGCGCTCGGCGCAGGCGCGGATCGCGTCCGGCGAGCCCAGGTCCAGGCAGTGCCTGAGGTCGCGGTCCCGGGGCAGGCGCACAGGCCGCGACTGCGCGGATCCCGCGCCTTGCGAAGCCGGCGAGGCGCCCTGCCCCGCGGCGCCGGCGTCGATGCCGCGCAGCTGCTGCGCCGCGCGCGCTGCCGGCCCGGGCGGCGGATCCACCTTCCAGGTCTGGAACAGGATCCATCCCACGACCACGATGCCCAGCGCATCCCAGGCCCACGACCACCGGCGGGACCTGACCCCTTTGTGCCGGATGCCCGGCCGTGAAGTGCCTGCGCGTCGGCGCAGGCTCCGCCCGCCGGGCAGCAGGGAAATCACCAGGACGATCAGCACCGCCGCCAGGTCGGCGAGCAGGTAACGCGGGTCGCCCGCAAGCAGGCCGAAGGCTGCGACCGCCAGGGCGGTGAGCACGACCAGCCAGCCCTTGCGGGTGGCCAGGCCGACGATCAGCACCGGCGCCGCATACAGCAGCGCGGTCGCAACGACCGTCGAGTCGGGCATGGTCGTTCCTCCTGGTTCAAGCAAGGAACGATCGCGCCGCCGGCGCTCCGCGGGCAAGACGGCCCCGACGCGCGGTCGATGCGGCCGGATTCCCGCCGCCTGGCCGCAGCCGGGCGCCATTTTCCGGGTGTCGCCGGGCGGGTCGACCCTGCGCAGCCGGCCCCGGACGACCCTGCTCAGCCGGCTCCGGCGCCGCGGGTGGCCCGCTCCCGGGTCTGTTCGGCGCGGATCACGCGAACCAGCCCGTCGACTTCCTCGGCCAGGACTTCCCACAAGTTGTCGGCCGACACGATGCCCGCCAGCGCGCCGTCGGCGTCGACGACCGGCAGGCGGCGCACGCCGCGCTCGCGCATGGTGGCGAGCACCGCGAGCAGGTCGTCGCCCTCGCGGGCGATGGCGGGGTCCCCGCTCATGATGTCGCTCGCGGTCAGCGCGTCGGCGGAAACGCCGAAGGCCACGACCTCGATCGCGATGTCGCGGTCGGTGAGCATGCCGACCGGGACCTTCAGGTCGCCTTTCGCGTCGACGACCACCAGGCTGCCGACATGCTCGTCGTGCATGAGCTTCGCGCAGTCGGTGATCGGCATGTCGCGGTCCACGGTGACGACATCGCGCACGCAGTAGTCGGCGACGCTGCTGGATCGAGCTCTCATGGCGGATTTCCTTCGGGATGGGGAGAACCGGCCGCAGCCGGCAACACGATATGCTCCCACGGACGGCGCGCCGGCGCCTTGAGACCGGTCAACGCCGTCGCCGCGTGCGCCGCATGACCCTGATCCGTTTCCACGGCGAGCTGAACGACCTGATCCCCCGGCCGATGAAGCACCGGGCCTTCGGCTTTCGCAGCGCCGAGCACGCCACGCTCAAGCACGCGATCGAAGCCTTCGGCGTGCCCCACACCGAGGTCGGCCGCGTGCTGGTCGACGGCGCCGAGGCCGGGCTGGAGCGCGCGGTCGGGCCCGGCGAGGCCATCGAAGTGTTTCCGGCCTCGCCCTGGGCTCTGCAGGTCCGCGGCGATGCCGACGCGTCAGCCTTCCTCGCCGATGCCCACCTGGGTGGGCTGGCTCGCCGGCT
>JBKHVS010000203.1:0-4414 GCA_046569945.1 Gammaproteobacteria bacterium
CGGGCGATGCCCTCGAACACGATCGTGCGCCCTGCGCTCTCGGGTTCCTTCGACCGGTAGCTGAACAGGTAGCCGGCGTAGCCGGTGGTGCCGTCGCAGACCGGATTCCGGAACTCCCAGAAGAAATCCTCGCCGCCGACGTGGAATCGGTCGAGCATCGCGGCGATCTCGTCGCGACCCTGGTGCCGGCCGAAGAAGTAGTCGTCGTAACTGCCGTCCGGGGTGAACAGCGCGGCGAAGGCGCTCGAATCGTGCGCCCCTGCGGCGGCCGCGAAGCGCTCCAGCAGGCTCTCCAGTTCCATGACTTCTCCTCTCGAAGCGTCGCCATCCCCCGATCGGGCGATGGCAGGCCGCGGGCCCGGGTTCATCCTGAGTCGCACGGGCCCGTTCGGCGCCCGCTCAGCCACGGAGATTGCCATGAACGGAAGCATCGAGTCGAAAGTCGGGGGTCGCACCAGTCGTGCGCCCGTCGCCCTCGCGGCGCTGGCCCTGCTGGCGACGCTCGGCGTCAGCGGCTGCGCAACCGGTGAGAAGAGCCTCGTCGAGCAAGGGATCAAGCCGATGAGCGAGGCGGAACTGGCGGCGGCATTCTCGCGGCCGCGCGAGATGGACTGGGTGTCCGCCGCGGGGCTTGCAGGCAGCAGCAAGTACATGACCGACGGGCGCGTCGTTGCCAGCTGGAATGGCGGATCGGCCACTGGACGGTATCGCCTGCAGTCGGGGATGGTCTGCTCGACGTACCCCGAGCTGGCCGGGGGCGCCGAGCGTTGCAGTCGCGTCTACCGCACGGGCGACAACCGCTACCGGTCCTTCCTTGCCGACGGCACGCCGAACTCGAGCTTCTCGTTCAGGGACTGAGCACGCCTGGGGGCTGCGTGCGGCGCGCTCGGCCGACGGACCGCCGAGGGCTCAACGCGTCCGCGAGGGCAGTTGCACGGTCGGGCCGGCCTTCATGAAGGCGCCCCAGCCCCGATGATGCAGCGTGCGCGCGTTCCTGCGCCGCGGGTCGATCCAGGCAGCGACTACCTCGAGCACGTAGAAATCGTAGGCGGTGGCGAGCTTCGTGTCGGCGATCCTGCACTCCAGGTTCGCGTGGCAGGCGTCGATCAGCGGCGCCTCGACCAGGCTGGCCGCCGTGGTGCCCAGGCCGAAGCGGGCGAACTTGTCCACCTTCGCGCCGGCGGTGTTGCCGCAGCCCACCACGGCGTCGGCGAGACGGGTGGACGGCAGGTTGATCGTGCACACGCGGCTCGCCCTGAGCAACTCGTGGCTGTAGTGGCTGCGCGCGACGACGCAGCCCACCAGCGGCGGCTCGAACTCCATCATCGTGTGCCAGGACATCGTCATGACATTCGGCCGCTGCCTGCCGGCGGTGCTCAGCAGCACCACCGGGCCGGTTTCCAGCAGCCCGTAGACCTCGGACAGGGGCAGTGGCGACTTGCGGCTCATTCCGGCCGCTGGCCCAGGTAGCGCACGACCCTGGCCGCGCCCTGGTGGCCCGGCCCTTCGTCGAGCGCGACCTCGCCCGCCCAGGCGAGTTCCTCGCGCAGCAGGCCGTCGAAGTCCGCCTGCACGGCCTCCAGCGGGTAGAGCATGTCCGGATCCTTCGGCCCGCCGCTGGACCGGCCCAACTGCGTCCGGTCGAAGGCCTCGAGGATCAGCCAGCCGCCCGGGACCAGCGCCTCGGCCATCGCGCGGTGCACCGAGCGGCGGACCGCGGACGGCAGGTGAACGAAGGTCAGAACCACCCCGTCGGCGCTGGCCGGTTCCGGCCGCCACTCGGCCAGATCGGCCTGCAAGGTGGCGATCTGGGCGCCCTGCCCGGCTGCCAGCATCCGAGCCTTCTCCAGCCCGACCCCCGAGGAGTCGATCGCCAGCACGTTATGGCCCCGCAGGGCCAGCCAGACGCTGTTGCGGCCCTCGCCGTCGCCGGGCAGGAGCACGCAGCCGCCCGGCCGCAGCCGCCCTGCCTGCTCGACGAGGAAGGCATTGGGCGCCGTGCCGTACTTGTAGCCCGCTTCGGCGTAGCGCTGGTCCCAGAAATCGCTCATCCGGGGTCGCTCTCCTTCGGTGTTCCGTTGCCAGGTGCTTGCGCCGCCCGCAGCGCGCGCAGCTTTCGATAAAGGGAACGTTCGCTGATTCCGAGCCGCCTGGCCAGTTCCGCTCGGCTGCCGTGGTGGCGGCGCAACTGTTCGTCGAGCGCCGCGAGTTCCAGGGCGGCCAGGGTCGTGGCTGCGGGCGGGCCATCGTTCGACGGCTCCCAGCCTTCGCGCGACGGATCCTCCGAGGGGCTGGCCCCCGGTGCCTGCGAGTTGGCTCCGTTGGCGCTTGCAGTGGCGCGGCCCGCCCGCCATGGCCGGCAGGTCTCCATCGCCTGGTCGATGTGGCCGAGCTCGATGCGCGCGCCGTCGCACAGCAGCGACGCGCGCTCGAGCAGGTTGCGCAACTCGCGCACGTTGCCCGGGAAATCGTAGGCGGCGAGCTTCGCGAGCGCATCGCCGGAAAGCGTCAGCGCGCGGCGCGGCGCCAGCCTGCCCAGCAGGGCTTCGGCCAGCAGCGGGATGTCCTCGCGCCGTTCCCGCAGCGCCGGCAGGTGGATCGGGAAGACGGCCAGCCTGAAGAACAGATCCTGGCGGAAGCGGCCGTCGGCGATCATCGACTGCAGATCGCGGTGGGTGGCCGAGACGATTCGCAGGTCCGCGCGCCGAAGCTCGGTGCTGCCCACGCGGCGCCAGGTGCCGGACTCGAGCAGCCGCAGCAGCTTGACCTGCATCGCGAGCGGAATGTCGCCCACCTCGTCGAGAAAGAGCGTGCCGCCGTCCGCTGCCTCGACCAGTCCCGCACGGGCCGCGCCGGCGCCGGTGAACGCGCCGCGCTCGTGTCCGAAGAGCTCGCTTTCGAACAGCGACTCGGCCAGGCTGGCGCAGTCGACCACGACCAGCGGTCGTGAGGCACGATGGCTGGCGTCGTGGATGGCGCGGGCCACGAGTTCCTTGCCGGTGCCGGATTCGCCGCGCAGCAGCACCGACGCATCGGACGGCGCCACCCGGGAGATCAGCGTCATCATGCTGCGGAAGGCTTCGGACCGGCAGATCAGGCGCTCGCCCCCCTGGGCTGCCCGGGCAACCCGGAGCGGCTCCATCTTCTCGACGAAGTAGGCGATCTCGCCCGAGGCGTCGCGCACGGGGGTGAGCTCGATGTCGACGTAGGCCTCTCCATGCGGCGTGTGATGAAGGTGCAGGACGCGCTCGCGCCGACCGCTCTCCCGGGCCCGGGCCAGGGGGCAGGATTCACCGGATTCGTCGCACGGCGCCTCGAAGCGATGCGAGACCGCGTAGCAGGTCCGGCCCAGCGCCGAGCCGTCAGGGCCGAACTCCCTGCGGTACGCGGCATTGGCAGCGAGGATGCGGTAGCCCCTATCGAACAGGATATGCGGCTCGGGGAGGCTTTCCAGGTAGGAGATCAGCTCCGGAGAAAGGGACATCACGGCTCCCGGTCGGCTGCAGAGATTCATCTTACGACCTGGAAGCGGGTTGCTGCCAGATATGGCGGATGAGCAGCCCCAACATTATCTGCCGAATGAGGCAGTTTGGGGTGCCGGTTTTGACATTCAAGCTGGATTGTTATCTAGATTTACGTGGAAATATTTCTTGTAAGCATTTGAATAAGCGAGTTAAAAAAACGGCGTTGGAAACTGGCACGATTCATGAGGGTGGTAGGCATCTGTCCTCTCCCTGATGGAGACTGCCATGTCCGATGTCATTACAGCCACCGTTCACTGCCACGCATCTTCAAGTGACGCGGCAGTGCCGTGCCAGTGCGAGCGCCGCAAGCCCTGCCACGGCTCGACCTTCGATCTGGCCGGACGCGTGTACCGGAACAAGCCCGCCCCGACCAATCTGGAGGTGCCGCCGCACCGGTTCCTCGGCGACACGAAACTCGTCATCGGCGAGGACAGCACGGCCTGAGCTGTGTAAGCTGGCCTGCGTCTGGAACCCTGCCCGGAGCCGCCCGATGACTGTCAAGCGCCTGCAGATCGAGTCCTTCTTCGACGAGGACACCTCCACCTTCAGCCATCTGGTGCTGGACGGATCGAGCGGGCACTGCGCGATCGTCGACCCGGTGCTCGGCTACGACCCGGCTTCCGGTCGGACCGACGACACCGGCGCCCGCCGGCTGGCGCATCGCGTGCAGGAACTCGGCGCAAGGCTGCAGTGGATCCTCGAAACGCACGCCCATGCCGATCACCTGTCGGCCGCGCCCTTCCTGAAGCGGGCGCTGGGCGGCAAGATCGGCATCGGCGAGCACATCCGCGAGGTGCAGCGCCGCTTCGGCGAGCTGTTCAATGAAGGGCCGGCGTTCGCGCGCGACGGGAGCCAGTTCGACCGCCTGTTCGCCGACGGCGAGCGCTTCG
>JBKHVS010000204.1:0-4349 GCA_046569945.1 Gammaproteobacteria bacterium
AACGTGCTGGTCCACGACGGCCAGGTGGTGAACAAGGGCGAGATGATCGTCGACGGCCCGGCCGACCCGCACGACATCCTGCGCCTGCTCGGCATCGAGGCGCTGGCGCGCTACATCGTCGACGAGGTCCAGGACGTCTATCGCCTGCAGGGCGTGAAGATCAACGACAAGCACATCGAGGTGATCGTCCGCCAGATGCTGCGCCGCGTGCAGGTGACCGATCCGGGCGAGACCCGCTTCATCACCGGCGAGCAGGTGGAGCGTTCCGACCTGCTCGACGAGAACGACAAGGCCCGCGAGGCCGGCAAGCGGGAGTGCAGCTACATCAACCTCCTGCTGGGCATCACCAAGGCCTCGCTGTCGACCGACTCGTTCATCTCGGCGGCCTCCTTCCAGGAGACCACCCGGGTGCTGACCGAGGCGGCGATCATGGGCAAGCGCGACGACCTGCGCGGCCTGAAGGAGAACGTCATCGTCGGCCGCCTGATCCCGGCCGGCACCGGCCTCGCCTACCACCGCGCCCGCAAGGTGCGGGAGGCGACCGAGGCCCAGGAGCAGGCAGCGCTTGCGCAGGCCGAGGCCGAGGCGCTGTTCTCGGCGCCCCCGGCGGAGCACGAGGCCGAGGCGGCTTCCGGCGACGAGGGCTCCGACCTGGGCGCCTGACGCTCGGCACGCGCGCGGGGCTGCGGCCCCGCGCGCGTGGCGGTCGCAGTCACCCCGGGCGTGCGCCGCTTGTTGCAACGCACGCGCTTTGAACCTATACTGTCAGGCTTTCCAAATTCGGTCCGGCGCAATCGTTCGCCGGGGCAGGCCGCGGCTGGCGCGGACGGATGTTCCGTCCGGCCTGCAGGGGCCGCTGTCATCACAAGGAAATATCGAATGCCCACGATCAACCAGCTCGTTCGTCAAGGCCGCGAGACGGCCATCACGAAGAGCAAGAGCCCGGCGCTGGAAGACTGCCCGCAGCGCCGCGGCGTGTGCACCCGCGTGTACACGACCACCCCGAAGAAGCCGAACTCCGCGCTGCGGAAGGTCGCCAAGGTCCGCCTGACCAACGGCTTCGAGGTGATCAGCTACATCGGCGGCGAAGGCCACAACCTGCAGGAGCACTCGGTGGTGCTGATCCGCGGCGGCCGGGTGAAGGACCTTCCCGGCGTGCGCTATCACATCGTCCGCGGTTCGCTGGACCTGCAGGGCGTGAAGGACCGCAAGCAGTCGCGCTCGAAGTACGGCGCCAAGCGGCCCAAGAAGGCCTGACCGCCGGTCATCCGGTTCTGGTGGGCGCGAGCACCGGAGTTTTCCGGTGGCTCGCGTTCTTGTTTGTGGCGCGGGCCCGGGGTCGGGCTGCGGCGCCAAGTAAGCGGTTGTCCCCGCCGTCGTTCCCGGTTTCCCTCGTGGGCCGGGCGTGGCGAGTCGGGCAACTCGGCCCGGCCGGGCCATGGGGTCCGGCGGGCAGCTGAAGATAGAGAGGTGTTCCATGCCCCGTCGTCGCGAAGTACCCAAGCGCGAGATTCTTCCTGACCCGCTGTACGGCAGCGTCGAGGTCTCCAAGTTCGTCAACGTGCTGATGCTCGACGGCAAGAAGGCCGTCGCAGAGCGCATGATCTATGGTGCGTTCGACCAGATCCGCACCCGGTCCGGCAAGGACCCCCTCGAGGCCTTCAGCCAGGCGCTGCAGAACTGCCGCCCCATGGTCGAGGTCAAGAGCCGCCGCGTCGGCGGTGCCAACTACCAGGTGCCGGTCGAGATCCGCCCGGTGCGCCGCATGGCGCTGGCGATGCGCTGGCTGCGCGAGGCCGCCAAGAAGCGCGGCGAGAAGTCGATGGGCCAGCGCCTGGCCAACGAGATCATGGAAGCGGCCGAGAACCGCGGTGGCGCCGTCAAGAAGCGCGACGAGGTCCATCGCATGGCGGAAGCGAACAAGGCGTTCGCGCACTTCCGCTTCTGAGTCGGGCGGCTGCCTGCCCGCACCGGGCCGGCAGCGGCCGAATCCCCGGGGTGTGCGGCCCTGCGCGGCCGCACTTCGGCGCCGCCTCCGCCGCGCCGGCCCCGAGAACATCCGGATCCACGAGATCCGGCACCGAAGTCCTGGAGCACTGAATCATGGCTCGCAAAACTCCCATCGAGCGCTATCGCAACATCGGCATTTCGGCGCACATCGACGCCGGCAAGACGACGACGACCGAGCGCATCCTGTTCTACACCGGCGTCAACCACAAGCTGGGCGAGGTGCATGACGGCGCCGCGACCACCGACTGGATGGAGCAGGAGCAGGAGCGGGGCATCACGATCACCTCTGCGGCCGTGACCTGCTTCTGGAAGGGCATGGACCTGTCCCTGCCCGAGCACCGGATCAACATCATCGACACCCCCGGGCACGTCGACTTCACGATCGAGGTCGAGCGCTCGATGCGGGTGCTGGACGGTGCGTGCATGGTCTATTGCGCGGTCAGCGGCGTGCAGCCGCAGTCCGAGACCGTCTGGCGCCAGGCCAACAAGTACGGCGTGCCCCGCCTTGCGTTCGTCAACAAGATGGACCGGATGGGCGCGAACTTCTTCAAGGTCTACGACCAGATGCGCCTGCGCCTGCGCGCGAACCCGGTGCCCATCGTGGTGCCGATCGGCGCCGAGGAGCACTTCAAGGGCGTCGTCGACCTGCTGAAGATGAAGGCCATCCTCTGGGACGAAGCCTCGCAGGGCATGAAGTTCGACTATGCCGACATCCCCGCGGAGATGGTCGCCGACTGCGAGAAGTGGCGCGAGAACATGGTCGAGGCCGCTGCCGAGGCCGACGAGGAGCTGATGAACAAGTATCTCGAGGAGGGTGACCTCTCCGAGGACCTGGTCAAGCAGGGCCTGCGCAAGCGCACCATCGCCGGCGAGATCCAGCCGATGCTGTGCGGCACCGCGTTCAAGAACAAGGGCGTGCAGCGCATGCTCGACGCGGTCATCGAGTTCCTGCCCTCCCCGATCGACATCCCGCCGGTCCAGGGTCACGACGCGAACGACGCCGAGGTCCTGCGCAGCGCCGACGACAAGGAGAAATTCGCGGCGCTTGCGTTCAAGCTGATGACCGACCCCTTCGTCGGCCAGCTGACCTTCGTGCGCGTCTACTCGGGCGTGCTGAACTCGGGCGACACCGTCCTCAACTCGATCAAGGGCAAGAAGGAGCGCATCGGCCGCATCCTGCAGATGCACGCGAACGAGCGCGAGGAGATCAAGGAACTGCACGCGGGCGACATCGCGGCGTGCGTGGGCCTGAAGGACGTCACCACCGGCGAAACCCTGTGCGACCCCGAGGCGCCGATCATCCTCGAGCGCATGGAGTTCCCCGAGCCCGTGATCCAGCAGGCGGTCGAGCCCAAGACCAAGGCCGACCAGGAGAAGATGGGCATCGCGCTGGGCCGGCTCGCGCAGGAGGACCCCTCCTTCCGCGTGCGCACCGACGAGGAATCGGGCCAGACCATCATCGCCGGCATGGGCGAGCTCCACCTCGAGATCATCGTCGACCGCATGAAGCGCGAGTTCGGCGTCGAGGCCACCGTGGGCAAGCCCCAGGTCGCCTACCGCGAGACCATCCGCAAGACGGTCGACGAGGTCGAGGGCAAGTTCATCAAGCAGTCCGGCGGCCGCGGCCAGTACGGCCACGTCGTCCTCAAGATCGAGCCGCTCGAGGCGGGCGGCGAGAAGAACTTCGAGTTCGTCGACGCCATCAAGGGCGGCGTGGTTCCGCGCGAGTTCATCCCCGCGGTGCAGAAGGGCATCGAGGAGACGCTTCCCACGGGCGTGCTGGCCGGCTATCCGGTCGTGAACGTCAAGGCGACGCTGTTCTTCGGTTCCTACCACGACGTCGACTCGAACGAGAACGCGTTCAAGGTCGCTGGTTCGATGGCCTTCAAGGAAGGCATGCGCCGCGCCAGCCCGGTGCTGCTCGAGCCGATGATGGCCGTCGAGGTCGAGACCCCCGAGGACTACGCCGGCACGGTGATGGGCGACCTGTCGTCCCGCCGCGGCATGGTCCAGGGCATGGAAGACATGGTCGGCGGCGGCAAGGTGATCCGCGCCGAGGTTCCGCTCTCGGAGATGTTCGGCTACGCGACCACGCTGCGCTCGCTGACGCAGGGCCGCGCGACCTACACGATGGAATTCAAGCAGTACGCAGAGGCGCCGAAGAACGTGGCCGAGGCCATCATCGCGGCGCGAACCAAGTAATCGCTGTCAACAGGCAACGTTCCCGGACAGGAGAGATCAGATGGCAAAAGGCAAGTTCGAACGTACCAAGCCTCACGTGAACGTGGGGACGATCGGTCACGTGGATCACGGCAAGACGACGCTGACGGCGGCGATCA
>JBKHVS010000205.1:0-4347 GCA_046569945.1 Gammaproteobacteria bacterium
ATCGGTCTGCAGGCGTTGCTGCTCACCAACAACGTCACGCTGGTGGCAGTCAACGGCCTGGCCGGGCTCGCGATCTCCAGCAATCCGCTGCTGGCCACGCTGCCGGTCACCGGCTACGTGCTCGGCGGCGCCGTCTGGGCGATGCCCGCCGCCGCCTTCATGAACCGCTTCGGCCGGCGCGCCGGCTACACGGCGGGCTCCCTGGTGGCGATCGCCGGGGCGCTGCTGGGCTGGTACGCACTGACGGTGAAGAGCCTGCCGCTGCTGTGCCTGGCCACTTTCGTGTGCGGCCTCTACAACGCCTTCGGGGCGAGCCTCAGGTTCGCCGCGGCCGACGCGGCCGACACCTGGCGCCCGGGCTTTCGCGCGAAGGCGATCTCGCTGGTGCTGGCCGGCGGCATCGCCGGCGGGGTGCTGGGGCCCGAGATCTCGAAGTGGTCGCGCGAGTGGCTGCCGACGGCCTTCGCGGGCACCTACCTGACGCTGGTGGGCTTCGCGCTGCTCTCGCTGCTGCTGGCGCAGTTCCTGCGGGTGCCGCGCATCGAGGTGGCCGTCGGCAGCGGGCCCGCCCGGCCGCTGCGCGAGATCGTCCGCCAGCCGGCCTGCGCGGTGGCGATCCTGTCCGCGGCGCTGGGCTACGGCGTGATGAACCTGCTGATGGTGGCGACGCCGCTGGCGATGGAGGTCTGCCGCCTGCCCTATGCGTCGGCGGCCTTCGTGATCGAGTGGCACGTGATCGGGATGTTCGCGCCCGGCTTCTTCACGGGCAGCCTGATCTCGCGCTTCGGCGCACTGCCGGTGATCGCGGCGGGCTGCGTGCTGATGCTGGGCTGCGTGGCGGTCGCGCTCTCGGGCGTCGACCTGATGCAGTTCCTGGTCGCGCTCTTCCTGCTGGGGGTGGGCTGGAATTTCATGTACACCGGCGGCACCACGCTGCTCACGATGAGCTACCGGCCCGCCGAGAAGGCGCGCGTGCAGGGCTTCATGGACCTGTGCGTGTTCGCGGTGATGGTGAGCTCGTCGGCCTCGTCGGGCGCGCTGCTGTTCGTCAACGGCTGGACGATGCTCAACCTGCTGTCGCTGCCGGTGGTGCTGGTGGTGCTGGCAGCGGTGCTCTGGCTGGGCGCGCGGCAGGGCTGGTCGATGGGGCGCGCGGGCGCGCCGGCACGGGCCTGACCCGGGGCTCACCGACCGGGCGCTGCAGCCGCGCGAGGCCTGCAGCCGCCGCCGGCGGTGAATGCCCTCAGCGCGCCTCCAGCACCGCGCTCCAGAGCGCACGGACGTCCTGCCGCATGCCGTCCACGGTTTCGGGCGGCACCCGCGCGAAGGAAGCGTCGTTCAGGCGCACCGTGTGCTGCAGCTCGCGGAACTGCCGGTAGGCCTGCGCCACCCGCTCCGCGAGCGCCGCGTCGATCAGACCGGCAGCGCCGGCGCGGCGCAGCAGCGCGATGTTCCCGGCGTTGTCGAGCAGCTCCGGGTGGCGGTGCGAATGCGCCAGCACCAGGTACTGGACCACGAACTCGATGTCGACCATCCCGCCGGCGTCGTGCTTGAGGTCGAACAGCGCGGTGCGGTTCGGGTGCCCCTCGTGCATCTTGCGGCGCATCGCCACGACCTCCTCGCGCAGCGCTGCCTCCTCCCTGGGCCGAGCCAGGATCGCGCGCCGCTCGGCCTCGAAGGCCGCGCCGATCTCCGCATCCCCGGCGGCGAACCGGGCGCGGCTCAGCGCCTGGTGCTCCCAAACCCAGGCCGACTCGCGCTGGTAGGTCTGGAAGGCCCCGAGGCTGGACACCAGCAGGCCGGCGTTGCCGTTCGGGCGCAGCCGCAGGTCGATCTCGAAGAGCTGGCCGGCCGCGGTCCGGGCCGACAGCCAGGTGGACAGCCGCTGCGACAGCACCGCGTAGGCCTCGGGCGCGCGCTCGTCGTCGTCCTCGTGGATGAAGACCAGGTCCAGGTCCGAGGCGTAGCCCAGCTCCTTGCCGCCGAGCCGGCCGTACGCGATCGCCGCGAAGCGCGGCTGCTCCCGGTGGCGCTGGCGCACCAGCGGCCAGCATTCGTCGATGGCGATCTGCAGCACCCGGTCGGCGAGCTCGCTGAGGTGGTCGGAGACCCGCTCCACGGTGTGCAGCCCCTCGAGGTCCTGCACCAGCAGCCGGAACACCTGGGCGTGGTGGGCCTCGCGCACGATGTCCATCCGGCGCTCGACGTCCGGCTGGCCGTTGAGCGTGGCGGCGGCCAGCGCCTCGCGCACGCCCTGCGCCCAGGCGGCGTAGTCGGTGGCCTCCAGCAGCTGGCCGTCGAGCAGCTCGTCGAGCAGGATCGGATGGCGGGTCAGGTAGTCGGCCGCCCACTTCGCCCGCCCCAGCAGCTTGAGCACCCGTGACTGCGCCTGGGGGTACTGGGCAAGCAGCGCGATGTAGGCCGGGCGCCCGAGGACCGCCTCGATCAGGTCGATCAGGCGCAGCAGCGCGCGTTCCTCGCCGCCCTCGGCGGCGGCGCGGGCCAGCAGCGTCTCGATCGCGGCGCGGGTCTCCTCGCGCGCGCTGCGGTAGCGCGGCGCCTCGCGAAGGGCCTCGATGCGCCGCTCGACGTTCTCCGAGACCGCGCCCGCGGCCGCTGCCGCGGCCTCGTCCACGGGCTCGGCCTCCGGCGCGCGCAGCAGGTCGTCGAACACGCGCTGCACCTCGGCGCGGGCCCGCTCGAGCGCGGGCTCGAAGGCCTCGGGCGACATGCCCAGCATCTGCGCGACCTGCGCCCGCTCCTGCGGATCGGCCGGCAGGCGGTGCGTCTGCGCGTCCTCGCGGTACTGGATCGCATGCTCGGTGCGCCGCAGCAGCACGTAGGCCTCCGCCAGCGCGCGGGCGTCCGGTTCCGCGAGGATGCCGCGCTCGGACAGCGCTTCCAGGGTGGCCAGCGTGCGGCGGTCCCGCAGGCCGGGATCGCGTCCGCCGCGCACCACCTGGAACAGCTGGGCGGTGAATTCGATCTCCCGGATGCCGCCGCGGCCGAGCTTGACGTCGATGCTGCCGGCGTCGCGCACGCTGCGGCGCCGCACTTCGGCGCGGATCAGGTCGTGCAGCTCGCGCAGCGCGTCGAAGGCGCGGAAGTCGAGGTAGCGCCGGTAGACGAAGGGGGTGACGATGGACTCGAGCGAGCGCTCGTCGCGGTCGCGGGCCGCTTCGCCGGCCATCCCGGAATCGGCGATCACCCGGCCCTTGAGCCAGGCGAAGCGTTCCCACTCGCGGCCCTGGGAGAAGAAGTAGTCCTCCAGCATCGGCAGCGAGGCGACCAGCGGCCCGGAGTCGCCGTTGGGCCGCAGGCGGGTGTCCACGCGGAACACGAAGCCGTCCTGGGTGGGGTCGGCCAGCAGCTGGATCGTCCGGCGCGCGAGCCGGTGCATGAACTCGGCGCTGGGAAGCCTGCGGCGAGCGCCGCCGTCGGCATCCGGCAGGCCCTCGGTCTCGCCCGCCTCCCGGAACACGAAGACGAGGTCGAGGTCGGACGACACGTTGAGCTCGTCGGCGCCGCCCTTGCCCATCGCGACCGCGAGCAGGTCCTGCGGCTGCCCCGAGCCGTCGAGCGGGCGGCCGAACTGCGCCGAGAGTTCGGCCGCCGCCTGCCGCATCGCCTCGCGCGCGGCGGCCGCAGCGAAGGCGGTCATCGCCGTGCAGACCTCCTCGAGCGGGGCCAGGCCGCGGACGTCGCGCTCGGCCAGCGCCATCATCAGGCACTGGCGCACGCGGCGCAGCCCGCGCGCCACCGCGGCGCCGCCGGCCGACGGGTCGCCGGCGCGCGCGGCCTCCTCGCGTGCCGGGCGCAGCGCATCGGCCACCGCGGACTCGATCCGGGCGGAGTCGATCGGCGCAGAGACGAGCGCATCGACCAGGCCGATGCCGTCCGGGGAGTCGGCGCCGCGCGCCTGGAGCGCGGCCAGGGAACGTCGGAAATAGCCGGAGAAGGCTTCTGCGCGGTAGGTCATCGTGGCCTGTTCGCGCGCGGCGCCGCCGCGCGGCCTGGGGGTCGGTGAGCAGGGTAGGCGCGGACGGGGCGCCCGGGCCGGAACGGGTATCCTACCGGACGGCAGGCCACTTCCGGGCCGGCCGCCGCGGCGCGCTCCGCGGCGCGGCCCCTCCCGATCCCGGCGTTCGTGTCTTCATCGTTTAGCGCCCCTTCCCGCGTTCCGCCGCTGCGGCGGATCCTGCTGTCCATGCTGCTGCTGGCACTGTTGGCCGCCGGCCTGGGCTATCTCGGCCTGCGGCACTACGTGTGGCCGCGGCTGGACGACTGGCGGCCTGCGCTCGAAGCCCGGCTGAGCTCGGCCGCGGGGCGGCCGGTGTCGATCGGGCG
>JBKHVS010000206.1:0-4313 GCA_046569945.1 Gammaproteobacteria bacterium
ACGTTGGACTCCAGCACCTCGGCCCTCATCAGCGCGAGGCCGCCCTGCGCGGTCAGCCGGTCGGTCAGCTTGCCGACCAGCCCGAACTCGATGCCCCGCACCCGGTTCTTCCCGGTGTTCAGCGCGCCCACCGAGGAATAGCCGGTGCTGTTGGGCGCCTGCTCCATCACGTCGTGCTTGGTTATCTGGAAGAGGGCCGCGGTAGCGAGCAGCTTGCCGCCTGCCAGGTTCCACTTGGTGCCCAGCTCGACGCTGCGGGTGGTCTCGGGCTTGCTCGAGGCGATGCCCACGCCCTTGGCCGGGTCGACGCAGATGCCGCCGTAGCCGCAGCTGGTGCCCAGATCGGACTCGCCTCCGTTGATGTCGCTTGCGGTGGCGAAGCTGGCGTACACCTGCGCGTCGGGACGGATCCTGTACGACAGCCCGAGGTGGCCGTTCACAAGGCCGTCGGAGTACTGGTAGCGGGTGGTCTGCAGCGCGTTGTCCTGGGTGACGGTGTCGAAGTCGAAGTGGTCGTAGCGCAGTCCGCCGAAGGCGGTCCAGCGATCGCTGAGGTCCACGGTGTCCATCGCGGACAGCGACACGGTGCGCACGTTCCAGTCGACGTCCCAGCGTCCCTTGTCGATCTGCCGGTTCATGATCGTGCCGGCGCCGCTGAGCAGCGCGCCGGATGCGTCGGTGATGCACCAGCCGGGGGACGTGCCGCCGCGTCCGGAAACCAGGCAGTTCGAGCCGGAGTTGCTCACGTCGTAGACGCCGTTGAGCACCTTGTGGTCGGTGAACTCCAGACCCAGGATGATCTCGTGGCGCTTGCCGCCGATGGTCCGGTCGAGGAACAGGTTGGTCTGGTTGGCGATGTAGTCGACTTCCTGCCAGCCCTGGTGGGTGCTCAGCGAGATCGTGTCGTAGGCGCCGCCGGGGCTGGCGGCGTCGGCGGTCGTCGCCCGGGCGCCGGTCGCCACGTAGCCGTTGACCGATCGGCCCACGCGCGTGATGTTGGTCAGGCGGGTGTCGGCGGAGAACAGGTAGCGGATGCGGCCGGTCAGCGTGTCCACGTCGGAACTGAGGAAGTCCTGATCCTGCGCGTAGACCGGCGGGTTGGCGGCCGGCCGGCGGTTCGGGCTGGTGCCGACCATGAATCCGCCCAGGTCCGGGTTGTCCCTGGCGCGCAGACCGTAGTAGTCCACGACCACCGACAGCTTGTCGGTGGGCTTGAACAGGCCCGACAGCGCGACGCCGCGACGCTGGCGATCGGCGGGGCCGCGGTCGGGCACTTCCTCGTAACCGTAGAGCGCGTTCAGTCGCACCGCGGCCTTGTCGCTGAAGACCTTGTTGGCGTCGAGCGTCAGGCGCGTGTGGCGGTCCGTGCCGAAGCCGGTGGACAGCCGCGTGTAGTCGAAGTCGGTGGTCGCCTGCTTGGTGATCGAATTGATGGCGCCGCCGGAGGTGCCGCGACCGGCGAAGCTGGAGTTCGGGCCCTTGGTGATCTCCACCTGCTCGGTGGCGAAGCTCTCGCGGATGGTCATGCCGGGGTCGCGCAGGCCGTCGACGAAGACGTCGCTGCGCGCCTCCTGGCCGCGGATGATGTAGCGGTCGCCGAAGGCGTTGCCGTTCTCGCCGGTGCCCAGCGTGATGCCGGGCTGCGCGTCGAGGATCTCGCGCAGGTCGCTGAAGCCGGATTCCTCGATCTGCGGCCTGGTCAGCACCGTGATGTTCTGGGTGGTCTCGGCGATCGGGCGGGTGTGGCGCTCGTCGCCGGAGTAGCGGGCCTTGTAGGGGACGCCGGGTTCGGCGTTGGGGTTCGGCTCGATGGCCTGCGCCTCGACGTTGACCGGGGCCAGCGTGCGGGCCTTGTCGGTCTCGTCGGCGGCGAGCGTTGCGGCCGGCATCAGCATCGCCGTCGACAGGCCTACGGCGAGGCCGGTCCTGACGGCCGGCGAGGGCCTGCCCGCGGCGTGGGTCCTCAGGCTGATCGGCGCGTTCTTCGGTCGAACCCGGTTCCCGGTCCGTGCGCTGGTCCGTGCGTTCATTCCTGCTCCTGGTGATCTTCGTCTTCTGTTCTGGGGAGGGCGCCCCGCGATGCGCGAAGGCTGCCCCGTTGCGGCCCTGCCGAAACGGAAGCGAAGTGTAAATGCGAATGAGTCGCAATACAAACAAGAGCAAGGACTGCTGCATTCCGGAAACCGGACGTGAAAAGGGGAGCCTCGCGGGCTCCCCTTCGGACCGGGTGCAGGGACCGTCAGGCGCCCGCAGCCGCCTTCAGTGCCGCCGCGCGGTCGGTGCGCTCCCAGGTGAACTCGGGCTCGTCACGGCCGAAGTGGCCGTAGGCTGCGGTCTTGGCGTAGATGGGCCGCAGCAGGTCGAGCATCTGCACGATGCCCTTCGGGCGCAGGTCGAAGTGCTCCTGCACCAGCGCCGACAGCTTCTCGTCGCTGATCTTCCCGGTGCCGTCGGTGCTGACCATCACCGAGGTGGGGCGGGCCACGCCGATGGCGTAGGACACCTGCACCAGGCACTTGCTGGCCAGCCCTGCGGCGACGATGTTCTTGGCGACGTAGCGCGCCGCGTAGGCCGCCGAGCGGTCCACCTTGGAAGGATCCTTGCCCGAGAAGGCGCCGCCGCCGTGGGGGGCCGCGCCGCCGTAGGTGTCGACGATGATCTTGCGGCCCGTGAGGCCGCAGTCGCCCTGCGGGCCGCCGACGACGAAGCGGCCGGTGGGGTTGATCAGGTAGCGGATCTCGCCCTTCATGAGTTCCTTGGGCAGCACCGGCTTGACGATGTCCTCGATCACCGCCTCGCGCAGGGTCTCGTAGGCGACGTCCGGAGCGTGCTGGGTGGAGAGCACGACGGTGTCGATCGAGTGCGGGCGGCCGTCGACGTAGCGCAGCGTGATCTGCGACTTGGCGTCCGGGCGCAGCCAGGGCAGGCGGCCGTCCTTGCGCAGGTCGGCCTGGCGCTCGACCAGCCGGTGCGCGTAGTAGATGGCCGCGGGCATCAGCTCGGGGGTTTCGTCGCAGGCGTAGCCGAACATCAGGCCCTGGTCGCCAGCGCCCTGTTCCAGGTCGAGGCCGCGGCCCTCGTCGACGCCCTGGGCGATGTCCTGGCTCTGCTTGTCGTAGGCCACCAGCACCGCGCAGCCCTTGTAGTCGATGCCGAACTCGGTGTTGTCGTAGCCGATGCGACGGATGGTGTCGCGCGCGACCTGGATGTAGTCGACGTTGGCGCCGGTGGTGATCTCGCCTGCGAGCACCACCAGGCCGGTGTTGCACAATGTCTCCGCGGCGACCCGCGAGAACTTGTCCTGTGCGAGGATTGCGTCGAGAATCGCGTCCGAAATCTGGTCGGACACCTTGTCCGGGTGACCTTCCGAAACGGATTCGGACGTGAAGAGATAATCGTTGGCCAAGGCACTTCTCCGTTCGATGATGAGGACACGCGGTGCGAACATCGCATCCGTCCGGCGCGGCCGTCTTCGGAGAAGCGGCGACGCTTTAGCGGAATTTTCATTCGCCCGAAAGCGCATGCCACGGGCTGCCGCCCCGCAAGTTGTCCATTAAACCGGCGGCGCAGGGATTATAAATCAGGGCCCGGCCAGGGGCCCTGCCTCCACCACGAAGCTGCCACGATGCTCCGGTCGTTCCGACTCCTCGCCCGCCTGCCGCTGGGCCTGCTGCAGGCGCTCGGCGCGGGGCTGGGGCTGCTCGTCTACCTTGCATCGCCCGCCTACCGGCGCAAGCTGCTTCGGAACCTCGAGATCGCAGGGCTGCCGCGGCGGCTGCGCTGGAGCTGCGCGCGGCACGCCGGGCGCATGGTCGCCGAACTGCCCTGGATCTGGTTCCGGCCGCGGGCGGCGCTTCTGCAGCGGGTGCGCTGCGACGACCAGCCGGTACTCGAGGCGGCGGAGCGCGAAGGCCGCGGCGTGCTGTTCATGACTCCACACCTGGGCGCCTTCGAGGTCACCGCCCGCTGGTACGCGACCCGCGCGCCGATCACCGTGCTGTTCAAGCCGCCCAGGCAGGCGGCGCTGGTGCAGGTGCTGGCCGCGGCCCGCAACGCCGACGACATGCAGTCCGCGCCCACCACGCTGGCCGGCGTGCGCGCGCTGCTGCGCGCGCTGCGGCGCGGCGAGGCCGTCGGCCTGCTGCCCGACCAGGTGCCCGGCGAGGGCGAGGGGCAGTGGGCGCCGTTCTTCGGCGCGCCGGCGTGGACGATGACGCTGCCGCTGCGGCTGGCGCAGGCCAGCGGCGCGGTGGTGGTGCTGGCGGTGGGCGAGCGGCTCGGCGCCGGCAAGGGCTGGCGCGTCCACTTCGAGC